>JAJDVM010000373.1 GCA_022826125.1 Defluviicoccus sp. | reverse complement strand
CCATGTCGCCGTAGCACCCGGCGACGAACAGGAAGCGGTCGGCATAACGCCGTCCGAGGGCCGCCGCCGCCGCCGCGGTCGCCGGATCGCGGTCGATGCCGCAGACCCTGCACCGGGCGCTGTCGAGGATCGCGCGGCTGTAACCGCCGGCGCCGAACGTGCCGTCGACATATATCGCCCCGTCGCGCGGCGCGATCGCGGCGAGCACGTGATCGAGCATTACCGGCTTGTGGGCGGGCACGGTCATCCGTCGCCCCCGTTTCCGAAGCGTTGGCGCATCGCCTCGATCGCCCGGTCCTGATGGTCCCGGAACGTATCCGGCGCCCAGATCTCGAAACGGTTGCCGCGCCCCGCGAAGGTCGCCCGGTCGGAGATACCGGCATGGTCGGCGAGCGCGGGCGGGATCACGATGCGGCCCTCGCCGTCGAAGGGGACTTCGTGGGCCATCGCCATGACGGTCTCGAACGTGCTGTCGCCGCCGCCGAGCAGAACCTGCTCGAAATCGTCGCCCTCCAGGGATCGGCTCAGATGCCGGCTGTTGAGCTGGTAAAATACGTCGCGGCTGAACGCGTCGATCGCGGGCTGGCGGAACGAGCGGTAGACGATCAGCCCGGCGAAGCTCGATCCCGCGAGCGCCGCACGGAAGGGCGCCGGAACCGAGACGCGCTTCTTCCGGTCGACCTTGTTCTCGTATGTCGACAGAAACGCGGTCAAACCCTTCCCTCCAAGCCGTCCACGGTGCCGTCGCGTCGCTCACGACCGGCACTCCACACGAGACCTGCCGGACTCCGGCAGAAATGGGACTAACTGCCCTAGCATGGGATATGATGGGTTAAAATGGGAGAGAGGGCAACAATTTTATTGTCAGCCGATATAAGAAAATCGGGATAACTCCCTAATTTACGAGGCAAAGCGGGTACGAGCGATGTCGCGGCCGACGATGGGCTGATAGTTTGGCTCAATTATGTTCTTATTATGTTCTTTATTGGGCGTTACCGCCCCGTCAACGACGGCACTAACTCGCGCACGCAATCCGTCTGCGGCGGCGCGGCGCGTGTGTCAGTTAATAATATCCACAGGCGGTTGCGAACGATCGCGATCCCGCTTTGTGGCGACGCGAGAGCGGGGGTACGCTCTCGCGATACCCGGCCCGCCGGTGGCACGGGAGCGTGATTTCTATGAGGGAGATGTCATGACCGCGAACCGTCAGGACGAGGCGCTGGGGTTCGAAGCCTTCGAGTTTCCTCCGGACCCGGCAGACGATTTCGAATGGGTTCCGGCGACGCCCGAAGTCGCGGGCGATCTTGCCGAACCGCCTGAAGCCGATTGGCGCACCGCCGGCACCAGCCGCCGGGCTTTCCTGCGCGGCGTCGTCTGTTCGGGTGTCGCCGTTTCGGCGGCGTCGTACATGTTCACCGTGCAGTCGGGCGAGGCGCGCGCGGCGGTGCGCGGCGTCGAACGGCTGATCTCGCTCAACGTCAACGGCAAGACGCGCCGCGTCGACGTGCCGCCCAGCGAGACGCTGGCCCAGACGATCCGCTACCGGCTGGGACTCACGGGCACCAAGATCGGCTGCAACCGGGCCGAATGCGGCGCATGCACCGTGCTCGCCGACGACACGCCGATCTATTCCTGCTCGACGCTGACCCACCAGGCGCGCGGCAGGAAGATCACCACGGTCGAAGGCGTCGCCGCGCCGGACGGCACCCTGCATCCGGTGCAGCAGGCGTTCATCGACGAGCTCGGGCCGCAATGCGGCTTCTGCACGCCGGGCCAGGTGATGGCCGCGGTCGGCCTTCTGAAGAAGAACCCGAAACCGACCGTCGACGAGGCGCGCCGCGCGATGTCGGGCAATCTCTGCCGATGCGGCGCTTATCCACATTACCTCGCCGGCGTCATGCGCGCGGCAGGGAGGGCATAGATCATGGCCTATACGCTTCTCGGCAAGAACTTCACCCCGCCGGACGTCCACGCCAAGGTCACCGGCGCCGCCAAGTACTCGGAGGACTTCCGTGCCGACGGCATGGTGTTCCTCAAGACCTACCCCTCGCCGATGCCTCATGCCAGGGTCAAGGCGATCGACGCCGAGGCCGTCAAGAAGATGCCCGGCGTGGTGGGCGTGCTGCTCCCGAGCGAGCTCAAGCAGCCCAAGGACGCGGGCCACGCGATCCTGACCTCCTACCCGGTGTTCGTGGGCCAGCCGATCCTCGCCGTCGCGGCGAAGACCGAGCAGCAGGCGGAGGACGCGATCCAGGCGGTCAAGGTCGATCTCGAACCGCTTCCCTTCGTCACCGACCCGCTCGAGAGCCTCAAGCCGGACGGGCCGAACGCCCTGGTCGGCGGCAACGTCGCCAACCGGCGCGGCGTCAAGCTGCAGCAGATCAAGTGGACCGGCAAGGACTTCGCCAAGGCCGGCGACGACAAGCTGCCGATGGGCAAGCCGGCGACGGTATGGAGCTTCGGCGACCTCGAAGGCGGCTTCGCCAAGTCGAAGGTGGTGGTCGAGGAATCCTTCGTCAGCGCGGCCAACGCGCATCACGCGATGGAGCCGCGCTCCGCCGCCGCCTACTGGGAAGGCGGCAAGTGCCATGTCTGGGGCTCCACCCAGTCCTCGTCCTTCGCCGTTCCGAGTCTCGCCAAGTACATCGGCATCAAGCCGACGGACCTGAACCTGGTCAGCGAGTTCTGCGGCGGCGGGTTCGGCGGCAAGGCCTATTCCTACCCGCTGATGGCGCTGCCGGCGCTGATGTCCAAGAAGCTCAACGGGCGGCCGGTGCTGATGCGGGTGAGCCGCGCTGAGGAGTTCATCAACGGCTCGGCGCGCGCGGCGTTCCAGGGCTGGGTCAAGATCGGCTTCGGCGCGGACGGCCGCGTTCTGGCGGTCGACAGCTACATCGTTCAGGACAACGGCTCAACCGCCGGGTTCTGGGACTTCCAGAACTTCGGCATGGCCACGTCGGTGATCCTGCAGCCGGAGGCCATGCGGTTCCATGGCATCCCGGTGCTCACCAACACCCCGCCCAAGGGGGCGCAGCGCGGCCCGGGCGAGAACCAGACCGCCAACATCCTGGAGCCGATCCTCGACAAGGCGGCGCGCGAGCTCGGCATCGACCGGCTGGCACTGCGCCTGGCGAACGCGCCGGGGGGCGGGCCGAACGGCAAGATCGGACCCAAGCAGGCTCCGCTCACCAGCGCCTTCCTCAAGGAGGGGCTGGAGCAGGCGGCGGCGAAGTGGGGCTATGCCGAGAAGATCAAGAAGACCGGCAAGCAGGCCAACGGCAAGATCCGGTCGGTCGGTATCGGCCAGGCCTATCACGCCGCCGGCTTTAACGGCTTCGACGGCCTGGTCCGCATCACGCCGGACGGCAAGCTCCACATCCATACCGGCGTCGGCAATCTCGGCACCTACTCCTACGGGGCGACCTCGCGGGTCGCGGCCGAGGTGCTGGGCTATGACTGGAACAACACGGTCATAGAACGCGGCGGCACGCTGAAGGCGATGCCGTTCAATATCGGCCAGTTCGGGTCCAACACGTGCTTCACGATGACCCGGACGAACTATGCCGGGGCGATGGACGCCAAGCAGAAGCTGCTCGAGATCGGCGCGGCGGTGCTGGGCGGCAAGGCCGACGACTACAAGCTCGACAAGGAGCGGGTGGTCGCCAAGAACGGCTCGGGATCGATCACCTTCGCCCAGGCGGCGAAAAAGGCGATCGAGCTCGGCGGCAAGTATTCCGGCCACGAGGTCGACGAGAAGCTCAACGGGCTGACCAAGGCGGCGGTCGGGATGATCAAGGGCACCGGCCTCATCGGCGTCGCCAAGGACAAGCTGCCCAAGAAGGGGACCGTTCCGGCGCTGGCCGCGGCGTTCATCGAGATCGAGCTCGATCCGGAGACCGGCAAGGTCGAGATCCTCGACTATATGGGCGTCGCGGATGTCGGCCAGGTGCTGCACCCGCAGGGGCTCGACGCCCAGATCCGCGGCGGCGCGGTGATGGGGTTCGGCCTCGCGGCCATGGAGCGCTACATCTACGATCCGGCCTATGCCCGGCCCAACGCCATCGGGTTCTATCAGGCAAAGCCGCCGACCTATCTCGACGTTCCGGCCGAGCTCGGCTCGCTCGCCGTCGAGGGGGCGGTGGACGAGCAGAACCCGGTCGGCGCCAAGGGCATCGGCGAGCCGGTTCAGGGCTCGGCGTCATCCGCCTATCTGAGCGCGGTCTCCGATGCGCTGGGAGGGCACATGTTCAACCGGGTTCCGGTGGTCGCGGACATGATCGTCAACGTGGCGGCGAAACAACCGCAATCGTACAAACCGTTGCAGGTAAACAATCAGTGACGGGCGGAAAGGAGGCAGACCGATGACCGACTATATGCATGCATTCGACCTCTACACGCCCGCCAGCCTGGAGGACGCGGCGAAGCTGCTGGGCGAGCACGGCAAGGACGCCTGGATCGTCGCCGGCGGCAAGGACAGCTTCGACTGGTTCAAGGACCGGCACAAGCAGCCCAAAGCCGTCGTCGACATCAGCGGGCTTAAGGAGCTCCGCGGCATCCGCGACGCGGGCGATCACGTCTCGATCGGCGCGGCGACCACGCTGACGGAGATCGAGGAGAGCAAGCTGCTGCGGGACAATTTCCCGTTGCTGGTCCAGGCCGCCGCGAAGGTGGCGAGCCCGCAGATCCGCAATTCGGGCACCCTCGGCGGCAATGTCTCGCAGGACACGCGCTGCACCTATTACAGGGACGGCTTCCCCTGCTACCGCGCCGGCGGCAATACCTGCTACGCCAACACGCCGACGGCGATGAACCGGGAGCATGCGCTGTTCGACGCCTCGCGCTGCGTCGCGGTGACGCCTTCGGACACGGCGCCGGCGCTCGTCGCGCTGGACGCGCGGATGGCGATCTCGCGCGGCGGCAAGATGCGGACCGTGCCGGCCGAGAAGTTCTTCATCGGCCCGGATGTCGACATCACGCGCATGACCGTGCTGGAGGCGGGCGACATCCTGACCGAGATCCGGCTTCCCAAGGCATGGGCCGGCGCGAAGTTCTATTTCGAGAAGGTCGCCGACCGCGAGACCTGGGACTTCGCCCTGGTCAATATCGCGATGGCGGCCCGGACCGACGGCGGCATGGTGAAGGACGTGCGGGTCGCATGCGGCGGCGTTCAATGCGTACCGCGGCGGCTGACCGAGGTCGAGGATCTGATGAAGGGGGAGAAGGCGGGGCCGGAGCTCGAAAAGCTCGCGCAGCGGGTCGCCGCGCGCGGCGCGAAGGCGCTCAACTACAACCACTTCAAGATCCCGCTGATGGGCAACCTCGCGGCGCGCGCGGTCAGGTCGCTCGCCTGAGGGCATGGAGGTCTTCCGCTTCTCGAAGAACGTCTGGGGCCAGGAGATGCTGCTCGGGATGTCTTGGGACCTGCTCTGGGTCCCGGTCGCGGCGGCATTCGCCTGCATCGCGGCGCATCAACTGTTTCGGCTGATCCTGCGCCGGAGTTGAGTAACCCTCGCGGCGATGTCGGGACGTGCGGCTGAAGACATTCGGCACAAGTGGCCGGACCGTTCGTTCCACTGGACGATGGCGGCGCTGGTGATCGTCCTCCTCGGCACCGCTTTCCTGCCGGTGCTCGGGCTCCGCTTCGACTGGGTTCCGATTCACTGGATTTCCGGCGTCTTGCTGACGGCCGCGATCCTCTTCCACCTGTACCGGGCTTTCCTGGTGCACGGCATCCGGCCCATGCTGCCGACGGGCCACGACCTGCGGGTCGCGCTCGGGCGGGCGCCGGAGGACGGCGCGGTCAAGTACGACCTCAACCAGAAGCTCTACCACTGGTCGGTGGCGGCCGTGATCCTGGTCCTCGTGGTCACCGGCTGCATCATGCTCGCCAAGATCGACACGCCGCTCTGGCGGCGCGACCCTTCGATCCTGTCCGATCGGGATTGGGGCGTGGTCTACGTTTGCCACGGGGCGGCTTCGCTGTTGCTGATCTTCTTCTTTATCCTGCACGTCTACTTCGCGTTCCTGCCCGAGCATCGAAGACTTCTGGCCGCGATGGTGCTGGGCCGCGAGACCTGGAGACGAGGCGCATGAGCGAGACCGTCCGGGCGCATATCGAGCGCATCGAGGAAGCCTACGAGTTCATGCTGGCGTACGCCGCGCAGGGACGCAGCGACGAGGGCACGGGCCCCGACGGGGCGCATATCAGGACTTTCCTGAACCAGTTCGACGCGGCCGCCACGGCCATCGAGGGGGAGCTCGATACGGTCCCGGGCGCGGCGGAAGAGGCCGCGGCCTTTCTGGCGGCGCTGAAGGCGGATTCGGCGATCGTGAAATCGGTTCTCCGCTCGATGCTCGCGCGCGAGCGGATCACGTCCGAGGTCGTCGACAACGCGAACGGCCTTATCTCGATCCGCTCCTACCTGACCGGCCTCTTCTTCCTCGACAAGTCCCTGCTGCCCTGACCGGGAACGCTGTTACCCATGTAACCGGTCTGTACCCCCGCCTTACTCCGCGGCGGCGGTTCCCGGCGGGTCGACGATCTTTCCGGGGTTCATCAGGTTGCCGGGGTCGAGCGCCTGCTTGATCGCGCGCATCACCGACACCCCCTCGCCGTGCTCCGCGGCGAGGTATTTCTTCTTGCCGTAGCCCACCCCGTGCTCGCCGGTGCAGGTACCGCCCATCGCGAGCGAGCGCTCGATCAGCCGTTCGTTCACTCCGGTGGCGGCGGCGAGCTCCGCCTCGTCGTCGGGATCGATCACGAAGTCGATGTGGAAATTGCCGTCTCCCACATGGCCCACGATGGGCGCCAGCAGGTCGGTGGCGGCGATGTCGCGGCGGGTCTCGGCGATGCATTCGGCGAGCCGGGAGATCGGCACGCAGACGTCCGTCGGCCAGGCGCGGCGGCCCGGGCGGAGACCCATGTTGGCGTAATGGGCGTCGTGGCGCGCCTGCCAGAGCACGTTCCGGTCCTCCTGCCGGGTCGCCCACTCGAACCCGGTGCCGCCGTTGTCCGCGGCGATCGCCTGCGCGGTCTCCGCCTGTTCGGCGACCGAGGCCTCGCTGCCGTGGAACTCGAAGAACAGGACCGGCCGTTCCGGCAGGTCGGTCTTCGACCAGCTGTTGATGGCGGCGATCTGGACCTCGTCGGCGAATTCGATCCGGGCGACCGGCACGCCGGACTGGATGATCTGGATGCAGGTCTCGACCGCGTCGTCGACGCTCGGGAAGGCGCACACCGCGGCAGAGATCGCCTCCGGGATGCCGGAGAGCCGCAGCGTCACCTCGACGATCACGCCGAGCGTCCCTTCGGAGCCGACGAAGAGCCGCGTGAGGTCGTAGCCCGCCGACGACTTGCGCGCCCGCGTCCCGGTGCGGACGACCCGCCCGTCGGCCAGCACCGCCGTCAGCCCGAGCACGTTGTCGCGCATCGTGCCGTAGCGGACCGCGTTGGTCCCGGACGCGCGCGTCGCCGTCATGCCGCCGATGGTCGCGTCCGCCCCGGGGTCGATGGGGAAGAACAGCCCGGTGTCGCGGAGATGGGCGTTGAGCTGCTTGCGCGTCACCCCCGGCTCGACCCGGACGTCGAGATCCGCGGCGTTGACCTCGATCACCCGGTTCATCCGCGACATGTCGATCGACACCCCGCCCTGGAGCGCCGCGACATGGCCTTCGAGCGAGGTGCCGACGCCGAACGGGATCATCGGCGTGCCGTGCTCGCGGCAGAGCCCGACGACGGCGACCACCTCGTCGACCGACTCGGGGAACACCACGATGTCGGGCGGGAAGGGCGGGTGGTGCGACTCGTCGCGGCCGTGCCCCTCGCGGACGACCGGCGAGGTCGAGACCCGGTCTCCGAGGCGTTGGCGGAGCCGGTCGGCGAGGCCGTCGATGGCGAGCGTCGTGGCCATGATGCTTCTCCCGTCAGACCCGGGTCGATTCCGCGGTGCGGTCGCCCACGAACATGCAGCCCGGCATGTGGGTGACGGCGAGCGAAGGCCGGGCGTTGAGGATCGCCTCCTGCGGCGTCACCCCGCAGGCCCAGAACACCGGGATCTGGTCGTCGTCGATGGTCACCGGCCGGCCGTATTCCGGCTCGGCGATGTCGCGGATGCCGAGCGCCGCCGGATCGCCGCGATGGACCGGCCCGCCATGCGCCATCGGGTAGCGCGCGGTGATTTCCTCCGCCCGGTCGGCGTCCTCCGGCGTGAAGGGGCGCATCGAGACCACCATCGGGCCTTCGAAGGCGCCGACCGGAACGGTCTCCCGGTCGGTCCGGTACATCGAGACGTAGCCGGTCTCCGCGATGTGGCGGATCTCGAGCCCGGCGCCCTGCAGCGCCTCCTCGGCGATGAACGAGCAGCCGAGCAGGAAGGTCACCAGGTCGTCGCGCCAGAGGCCGGCGATGTCGGTCGGCTCGGCGACGCATTCGCCGTTGCGGAACACCCGGTAGCGCGGCAGGTCGGTGCGGATGTCGGCCCCGGGCGCGGTCCCGCGCGGCACCGGATCGCCCCGGTCGAGGATCTCCAGCACCGGGCAGGGGCGGGGGTTGCTCTTGCAATAGGCGGCGAAGTCCTCCGCCTCGGCCGCCGGCAGGATCACCATGTTGGCCTGCACGTACCCCGCCGCGTGGCCGGAGGTCGGGCCGGAATAGGCACCCTCCCGGCACAGCCGCCGCAGCTCCGCCGGATCGGCGATCGTGTCGATGGTGTCGTTCAAGGCAAGCTGGCTCCGTCCGGTCCCCGGTCAGGATAGCCGTCGCCCGCGCGGCGCGGAAGCGCTTGCCTGAAGCGGACGGCGCGTCATGCGAGACGGTAGGCGTCGTCGTGCGGCCCAACGGCCACCGGTACCGCGTTACCGTCCTCCCGGAACGGTCCGGTCGGTTCTTCGAATGCCCGGGTTCGCGGGGCGGACCCGTTCACCGGTTCACGGGTCGATCAACGAGGAGACCAGCGCCGCGCCGCCCTTATGTGTCCTCCCGGTCGTCGGCGATGCCACTCGCCGCATTCGACGCGAAAATATTCCTCCGCCTCTTCCAGCCCTGGGCACCCGTTCCGTCCGGGTCGATCACGGTATCCGGGGCGGCCGACTCGACCTCGATCCGGAGCTTTTCCGTCATCGCGGAGATGGCGGCATGAACCGAATCGTGGCGCTCGCGAAGGTTGCGTTCGAGGGCGGCCACGACGGTTCGCGTCTCGTCGTCCGGCGCCCCTTCGTGGTTGGCGGTTCCGAACCGTTCCCCGTCCGGCCGACCCGGCGAGCGGGCCAACCACGGCAGCACCCGTCCCACGTTGCGTATCGCATCGCTGTTCAGCGGCACCTGCGTGCCGGCGGCGGCCATGACCGAAACCCTTCCGTTCGCGTCCATCGTATGCACGATGTCGGCGGAGACGCGTTACTTCGCTTCGTTCCAGGCCGATATCGAGCTGCTGCCCATGCCATAACCTGTCACCCATCTATCCGGTCCGTACCGCGTGCCGGTCGACAAGGCGCGGCGACATACCCATTGTCGGCGGCGCAGGTGAAACGTGACCGCGCTCGTCCCGAATTTCTTGCAAATCGTACGCCGCGTGCCGCCGCCGTTGCGCGGCATGGGTTTGATGATGTTCGCCGCCATGCTGAGCATGACGATGGCGGCGATCGCGAAGGATCTGGTCCGGGAGCTCCCGGTCTTCGAGGTCGTCTTCTTCCGTCAGCTGTTCGGGACGCTGTTGCTCGCGCCCGTCCTGCTGAGGCCGGGGGCGAACCCGCTGCGGACCCGCCGCATCGGGCTGCACGGGCTTCGCGCGCTGTTCAACTTCGTCGCCATCCTCGGCTATTTCACCAGCCTCGGGCTCATACCCCTGGCGCAGATCACCGCGCTCGGCTTCACCTCGCCGGTGTTCGCGAGCCTGCTGGCCGTGCTGATTCTCGGCGAGGCGATGCGCACACCGCGCGCGGTCGGTCTCCTGCTCGGTTTTGCCGGCGCCATGATCATCCTGCGCCCGGGGTTCGAGACCGTGAGCGCGGGCTCGCTCTACGTGCTCGGCTCGGCGGCCTCCTGGGCGGTCGCGATGACCTGCATCAAGGCGTTGTCGCGCACCGAAACGAGCGTCGCCATCACCTTCTACGCGGCGTTCCTGCAGCTTCCCATGGCGCTCGTCGCGGCGCTGTTCGTCTGGCAGTGGCCCACATGGGGGCAGCTCGGCCTGTTGCTGGCGATCTCGACGATCGGGACGCTCGCCCAGATCTCGCTGTCCCAGGCCTTTCACGAGGCCGATTCGACGGTCGTCCTGCCGATGGATTTCACCAAGCTGGTGTGGGCCAGCCTGCTGGGATACGCGATTTTCGCCGAGGTCCCCGACCCCTGGGCCTGGATCGGCGGCCTTGTCGTGTTCTCCGGCGTGCTCGGGGTCGCCTACGGCGAAAGGCAGCGCCGCAACGCCGGTGGCGGAGAATGACGGCCGGGGGAGGGCGGGGCCCGCTCAGGCGGCCGCTTCCAGCTCCTCGGCGGTCAGCTCGCGGGTGCCGTATTCGGCCGGCGAGGTGATTTCCAGCATCTCGAGGTCGTCGGACCACGCCACCACGCTGTGCTTGATCTCGGGCGGCAGCATGTGGACCGAGCCCGCCCTCAGCGTTTCCTCGCCGTGCCCCTCGTACCAGAACGTCACCCAGCCGCTGACCACGTAGACGATCAGGAAGTCGATGTCGGTGTGGATGTGGGCTTCGATCGGCGGCGGGCCGTCGCCGCCGCGAATCAGGTGGGCGCCATACTTGCCGCCGGTCGCCTCCTCGACGCCGAAATGCCGGTAGACGAACTGATCGCGGATACCCTCCTTGCCATAGGTCGCCCCCTCGGCGTGGTCGATCACCAGCTTCTGCTTGAAATCGGACATCTGACCCTCCGTTCCGTCTGGACCGGGCGCAAGCTTATCGCAGATCGGGCGGGCCGCTAAACTGCCAAAGTCAGGAGCCGCCCTTCGATACGCGGCTTCGCCGCTACTCAGGGTGAGGAGAGCGATAAGGTCCCCTCATCCCGAGTAGGCACGCCAACGCCGTATCGAGGGACGCGCGGCGCTACGGCGCCATCCGGAACCGGCTCGTCTGGATCAGGCGTCCGGCGTTTCGCCGTCCGGCGAGGCCGGCGATCGCGGTCGCGATCCGGCGCTTCAGCGCCGAGGCCATCCGGCGCATCTCGTCTCCCCGCATCCGCTCGGCGCGGGCCTGGATCGTCCAGCGGTCGGCGGGTTCGGCTTGCGTCAGGTACTCGCTCACATAGGACATGATGTCGGTCTCCTTGGTTCGGGATGGGTCCCGTCGTTGGATGCGGAGGTAATTACCGATTCATGCTTTTATAATAGGAGAAAAAGGACTATGATCTTTGCATAAACTGCAAAGCTAGGGCGTCATGGATACGCTTTCGGGCATGCGGCTGTTCGCGAAAGTGGTCGAGACCGGGGGGTTCTCGGCGGCGGCCCGCCAGGTGGGACTCAACGCGTCGTCGGTGTCGCGGCAGGTGGGGCGGCTCGAGGACGAGCTCGGCACGCGGCTGCTCAACCGCTCGACCCGCCATACCGGGCTGACCGAGGCGGGGCGGCTCTACTACGAGCGCGCGAGCCGGATCGTCGCCGACGTCGACGAGGCGAACGCCGCGGTGGCCGAGCTCGCCGAGGCGCCGCGCGGCACCTTGAGGCTCAACGTGCCGGTGGTGTTCGGGCGGCGCTACGTCGCGCCCTACATGCGGGAGTTCCTGGAGACCCATCCGGGCGTGCATGTCGAGCTCAACGTGACCGACCACTATGTCGACCTGATAGAAGAGGGGGCCGACCTCGCGATCCGCATCGGCGGGCCGAGCCAGTCGAGCTATATCGTGCGCAAGCTCGCCACCATCGACCGGGTGCTCTGCGCGAGCCCGGAGTATTTCGCGCGCCACGGAAGGCCGCGCCGTCCGGAGGATCTCGCCCGGCATAACTGTATCGTCTACCGGCTCCAGCCCGGCGAGGTGGTCTGGGAGCTGATCGGGGACGACGGGACGTTCGCGGTCCCGGTCTCGGGCAATTTCGCCTCCAACAACGCCGTCGCGATCGCCGCGGCGATGACCGCCGGCATCGGCATCGCGCTGCTGCCGGTCTGGATCGTCGGCCGCGAGATCCAGCAGGGCCGGGCCGGGATCGTCCTCGGCGACTACCGCGCCCATCCCACCGACCTGGCCGACGAGGTCTACGCGGTGTTTCCCCACGCGCGGAACCTGTCCGCCAAGGTCCGCGCCTGCGTCGATTTCCTCGCCCGCAAGTTCCGCGACGAGCCCGACTTCGCCGTCGGGGTGTCGCTGCCCGATGCCGGAGAGCCGTCATGACCGAGCGCGCCGCGCCGATCGACTTCTACTTCGACTTCATCTCGCCCTACGGCTACCTCGCGGCGGCGCGGATCGGGGAGATCGGCGCGCGATACGGCCGCCCCGTCGCGTGGCGCCCGTTCCTGCTCGGGGTGACGGTGCTGCAGGTGATGGGCATCAAGCCGCTGATGGAGACGCCGCTCAAATCCGACTATCTCGTCGTCGACCGGCCGCGCATGGCGAAGCTGCTCGGTGTGCCGCTCGCCATCCCCGATCTCGACGGGGTCAACGGGGTGGCCGCCTCGCGCGCCTTCTACTGGCTGGCCGAGCGGGACGAGGACGCGGCCAGGGCGCTCGCGCGGCGCCTGCTGGAACGGCTCTGGGTCGAGGGGCGCGACATCACCGATCCGGCCGTCGTGGCCGACGAGGCGGCGGCGCTCGGTGTTTCACGTGAAACATTAGAGGCCGCGCTCGGCGATCCGCGGGTCAAGGACCTGCTGCGCTCCGCCGTCGACGCGGCGGTCGCGCGCAAGGTGTTCGGCTCGCCCTTCTTCATCGTCGACGGCCAGCCGGTCTGGGGCGTCGACCGGCTGTGGATGGTCGAGCACTGGCTGCGCCACGGCTCCTGGGAGCGCACCCCCGATACCCCGCTATAGCGCGTTCGCCGCACCCGCCGCGATCCGGCCGCGGAGCCCGGTGTCGCGGGTCCTGCCGTCCGGTCTATATCGAAAGACTATCGTTTTGATGGACATAAATATGGAATGAATATTGGAACTTCCGAAGTTGTAGCCTATCGTCGGCGGGCATTCCCAAAGGATCGGGCCCGATGGCCGGGCCGCGACGAAGGCTTCCGGCAGGAGGGAGAACCGCGCGATGAGACTTCGATCGGTGAGGACGGTGTGGGTCCTGGCTCTGGCGGCGGTCTGGATCGCGCCGGTCGGGGCGTTCGGCCAGGCGCCGAACCTGGAAGATCAGCTCGAACAGAACCGGCGGCTGCAGGAGCAGCTGAACCGGCAGGATCCCGGCGCCGTGGCGCGCGGCATGGTGCCGCAGATCAGCGAAGTGTCGCAGGTCGGCCGCGATCCCGAACCGGGGCCGGCGCAAAGCGATCCCTTTACCCTGCGGGTCGAGTGGACCGAAGACGCGGGGATCGTCAGCCGGATGGAGGAGCTCGGCTCTTCGCGCGACGGATTTTGCGTAAAATGGAGCGCGAAGCTTCTGACGGATACGGTGGTCGGCCGTCTGGAAGATGGGACGCCGCTTCATGGGACGCTCGCGAACCCGCAGGTGGAGAGCGACTGCTACGACTCCGGCGACCGGTTCAAGGAGTTCGACGTGCCGGGAAACTCGAACACGGTCAGGGTCTCGGTGCGGACCCGGTTCAACTCGTACTATTCCAGCTGGTCGGCGGAGGTGGATGCCGGCTCGCTCGCCCGATAGACACGCCGCTATAGCGGCTCCAGCGCGCCCGCCGCCGCCATGTCGCGGAGCTCGGTCTTGCGGATCTTGCCGCTCGCGGTCAGCGGGAAGGAGTCGACCCGGAACCAGCGCGCCGGCGCCTTGAACCGCGCGATGCGCCCGGCGCAGTAGCCGCCGAGCCCGTCCGGCGTGAGCGCGTCTGCGCCGTCCACCGCGGCGGCGACGATCTCGCCGTAATACTCGTCCGGCATGCCGAACACCGCGATGTCGCGCACCTCCGGATGCGCGCGCAGCAGGTTCTCGATCTCGACGGGATAGATGTTCTCGCCGCCCCGGATGATCATGTCGCGCAGCCGCCCGCCGGCGACCACCACGTTGCCGTCCTCCGTCAGGTAGCCGAGATCGCCGGTCTTCATCCAGCCGTCCGGGCCGATGGTCTCGGCGGTGGCCTCCGGGTTGTCGAAATAGCCCCGCATCACCATCGGGCCCGCGGTCTCGATCTGGCCGATCTCGCCCGCCGGCAGCGGCGCGCCGGTGACCGCGTCGGCGATCCGCGCTCGCGCCCCCGGCAGCGGCGGACCGCAGGTCTCGAAACGCTCCGGCGCCGCGCAGTCGGCGAGCGCGATCAGCGTGCTCGCCTCGGTCTGGCCGTAGACCTGGACGACGCCCGGGATCGGGAACGCCTCGGCGCAGCGCGCCAGCAGCGCCGGGTCGGTATCCGCGCCGCCGCAGGTGCCGGCGCGCAGGGTGGAGAGGTCGTGATCGCCGCGCGCCGGGTGGTCGAGCATCGCCACGTAGGATGTCGGCACGCCGGACAGCAT
>JAJDVM010000041.1 GCA_022826125.1 Defluviicoccus sp. | reverse complement strand
CCGAGCGGCAAGCCGCAAAGCGCCGACGACGTGCGCAAGGGGAAGGCGGGGCACGGGGTCTCGGTGGTCGAGATCGCCGAGCGCGACGGAACCTGGTCGATCGTCGGGGACTCGCCTTACAACCGGCGGATCACCGCCGATACGCCGATGGAGATTACCGGCCCGGCGCGCGGCCACGACCTGCTCAGGACCGCCGCCGATCCCGCGGGCGAACGCAGCCTCGGCACCTGGAACGATTGCGGCAACGGGCGGACGCCCTGGGGCACTTATCTCGCCTGCGAGGAGAACTTCAACGGCTATTTCTCGTCCAGCGACCCGGCGCTCGAGATCGGCCCCGCCTTCGAGCGCTACGGCGTCGGCCTCAAGGACTGGGGTTATGCCTGGGCGACGGCCAACGAGCGGTTCGACATCGCGAAGCATCCCAACGAGCCCAACCGCGCCGGCTACATCGTCGAGATCGACCCGCTCGATCCCGAATCGACGCCGAGGAAGCGGACCGCGCTCGGCCGCTTCAAGCACGAGAACGCCGAGCTCGTGCTCGCCGCCGACGGCCGGGTCGTGGTCTATATGGGCGACGACGAGCGCGGCGAGTTCATCTACCGCTTCGTCAGCGACGGCCGCTACGTCGAGGGCGGCGACAACGCGGACCTTCTCGAGTCCGGCACGCTGTTCGCCGCGAGATTCGCCGACGGCGGGCGCGGCGAATGTGTCGCGCTCACCCCCGAAGCCACCGGGATGGCGTCCGTCGCCGAAGTGTGCATCCACACCCGTATGGCGGCCTCGGCGGTGAAGGCGACCACGATGGACCGCCCCGAGTGGGTGGCCGCGAACCCGAAAAAGGCCGAAATCTATTGCTGCCTCACCAACAACAAGAACCGCGGCAAGAAGCCGAATGCCGGCGGCGATCCGACCCCGGTGGGCGGTCCCAACCCGCGCGCGGGCAACCTCTACGGCCAGATCGTCCGCTGGCGCCCCGACGGCGGCGACCACCTCGCAGCCGGATTCGCGTGGGACCTCTACGTGGTCGCGGGCAACCCGGCGGTGCACTCCGGCGCCAACGCGGGCTCAAGCAACGTGACCCCGGACAACATGTTCAACTCACCCGACGGCCTCGCCTTCGACCGCAACGGGATGCTGTGGATCCAGACCGACGGGAAATACTCCAACAAGGACGGGTTCGCGGGCCAGGGCAACAACCAGATGCTGGTCGGCGACCCGGCGACCGGCGAGATCCGCCGCTTCATGGTCGGCCCCAGGGAGTGCGAGGTGACCGGCATCGCCTGGAGCGCCGACCGCAAGACCCTGTTCGTCGGCATCCAGCACCCCGGCGAGAAGGGCAACAGCCACTTCCCCGACGGCGGCGACAGCGTGCCGCGCTCCTCCGTGATCGCGATCGCGCGGGAGGACGGCGGGATCGTCGGTTGAGGGGCGGTCCTTCGATATGGCGTTTCGCGGCTATTCGGGGTGAGGATCGAATGAGGATGCAAACAGGATTTCCTCATCCCGAGTAGGCGCGTCAGCGCCGTATCGAGGGACCGGAAGAGGGACGCCCGTTTCAATTCCGGCGGACCCGTGATCGCCCCGCCCGATCCCGCTACCATGTCCGGATGACGGCATCCCTGCCTTTGTCCCTGATCGTCGCCATCGATACCGGGGGCACGTTCACCGACATTGCCGCGTTCGACGCCGAGCGGGGGAAGGTCTCCTACGCCAAGGCGTCGACCACCTATGGCGATCTGGTCGACGGGGTGATGGCCTGCGTCGAGGAAGCCGGGGTCGATCTTGCCCGCGCGCTGCTGGTCAAGCACGGCACGACGCTGGTCATCAACACGCTCCTGCAGCGCTCCGGCGCGAAGGCGGCGCTGGTCACCACCAAGGGGTTTCGCGACACGCTGGAGCTCGCGCGCGGCAACCGCACCAACCCGTTCGACATCGAGTTCCGCCGCGCCCCGCCGCTGATCCCCCGCACGCTGCGCTTCGAGGTGGACGAGCGGGTGCACGGCCGCGGCGAGATGCTGGCCGAGCCCGCGCCGGAGGAGATCGACCGGCTGGCGGAGACCATCGCGGGGCTCGACGTCGAGGCGGTGGCGGTCTCGTTCCTCAACGCCTACCGCGACGACCGCAACGAGCGCGCGGTCGCGGAACGCCTGCGCGAGCGTCTGCCCGGGACCTACGTCACCGCAGGGACCGAGCTCACCCGCGAATGGTACGAGTACGAGCGCTGCTGCACCGCCGCGGCGAACGCGGTCGTCGGGCCGCGCATGGCCGATTACACGGCGCGGCTGGAACGCCGCCTCGCCGGGGGCGGGTTCGCGAGCACGCTCTACATGATGGGCTCCAACGGGGGCGTGCTGTCGGTCGACCGCACGCTCAGGGAGCCCATCGCGCTGATCGAATCCGGCCCGGTCGGCGGGTGCATCGGCGCCGGCGCCTACGGAGAGGCGCTCGGCATCCCGGACCTGATCGCCTTCGACATGGGCGGGACGACCGCCAAATGCGCGGTCATCCGCGACGGCCGGTTCGGGCTCCGCTCGCCCTATTTCGTCGGCGGCTACGACACCGGCTTCCCGATCCGGGGATCGGTGGTGGATATCGTCGAGGTCGGCGCCGGCGGCGGCTCGATCGCCTGGGTGGACGAGGAGAAGCGGCTCCGTATCGGCCCGAAGAGCGCGGGCTCCGATCCCGGTCCGGTCGCCTACGGCCGCGGCGGAACCGAGCCCACCGTGACCGACGCCAATCTCGTGCTGGGCCGGATCGGCGCGGGCGTGTTCCTCGGCGGCGGGCTCGAGCTCGATGCCGGTGCCGCGTCGTCGGCGATCGCGGAGCGCGTGGCGGGCCCCATCGGGATGGGCGGCCGGGCGGTCGAGGAGACCGCCGAGGGGATGCTCGCGCTCGCCGCCGTGACCATGACCGGCGCGATCCGCCAGATCACCGTCGAGCGCGGCTACGACCCGCGCGATTTCGCGCTCTTCGCCTTTGGCGGCAGCGGGCCGATCTACGGCTCGGCGCTCGCCCGCGAGCTCGATATCCGCACCGTGATCGTGCCCCCCGAGCCGGGCAATTTCTCGGCCATCGGGATGCTGCTCGCCGATGCCAGGCTCGACGTCGCGCGCACCATGATCCGCGACCTGGACGGCGAGGGGACGCTGCCCGAGATCCGCGAAGCTTTCGCCGAAGCGGACCGGCACGGCGCGGAGATCGTCGCCGCCGAGGTGCCGGGCGCGGCCGCCACGCTGGCGCGCTCGATCGAGCTCCGCTATCGCGGCCAGAAGCACAGCTTCGTCGTCCCGGTGACCGAAATCGTCGACGCCGCCCAGCTCCGGCGCGCGTTCGAGACCTATTACCGCGACCGGTTCGGACATTCCGACGCCGCCGCGCCCATCGAGATCGTCGGGATCCGGGTGGGCGCCTACGCGCAGACCCGAAAGCCCGAGCTTGCCCGCCTGCCGCGCGCGGAGGATGCCGCCCGCGCGGCGCCCGCCTCCCGGCCGGTGTGGTTCGGCGCCGCGGGAGGCTGGATCGAGACCCCGGTCCGCCGGCGCGCGGCGCTTCCCGCCGGTTTCGCGGCCGAGGGTCCGCTGATCGTCGAGGAATACGGCGCGACCACTGTGATCGGCCCCGGCGACAATTGTATCGTGGGCGAGCTCGGCGAGATCCGAATCGAGGTCGGAGACTGACCATGGACGATGCGAGGCAAGCGGCGGCGCTCGATCCCATCACGCTCGAGATCATCGGCCACGGCCTGGTCGCGATCCCGAACGAGATCGACGCCAACATCACCCGCACCGCCTTCAGCCCGCTGGTCTACGAGTACAAGGACTTCGCCTCCGGGCTGGTCGACGCGGAGGGCCGGCTGGTCGCCCAGGGGTCCGGCTCGATCCCGATCTTCGTCGCCAATGCGCTCGGCATCGCGGTGCGCGACGGGATCGCGGTCCACGGCATCGACAACCTCCATGACGGCGACGTGCTGATCTCGAACCACGCCGGCACGCTCGGCCAGCACCTCAACAACGTCGTCATGTACACCCCGGTGTTCGACGGCTCCGGCGAATTGTTCGGCTTCATGTGCGTGCTGGTCCACTGGGTCGACGTGGGCGGCTCGACCGTGGGCTCGTGCAGCGCGACCGACGCGACCGAGATCTTCCAGGAGGGCATCCAGTTCCGCAGCGTGAAGCTGTGGTCGAAGGGCGCGCGCAACGACGACATCTACCGCATCGTCGAGATCAACACGCGCTTCCCGACGATGGTGCTCGGCGACCTCGACGCGCAGCTCGCCGGCACGCTGACCGGCAAGAGGAAGTTCCGCGCCATGATCGACCGTTACGGCGCGGCGACCATGCGGGAGGCCATCGAGGCCATCTGGGACCGGAGCGAACAGGTCGCGCGGCGCGGGGTGCGCGACCTGCCGGACGGGGTCTGGCGCGCCGAATCCTTCCTCGACAACGACGGGACCGATGGCGACGTGCCGGTGCCGGTCGGGGTCGAGGTGCGGATTTCCGGCGAAACCATGACCATAGACCTCTCCGGCGTCGGCGGCGTGCTCAGGGGGCCGATGAACTCGGGCACCTATGGCGGCGCGTGGCCGGCGGCCCGCATCGCCTTCAAAATCCTCACCGCGCCCGACGAGCCCGCCAACGAGGGGTGTTTCCGCCCGCTCGAGATCGTCATCCCCGACGGCACGTTCCTGAGCGCGCCCGCCACCGCGCCGATGGGGATGTATTCGGCAACGCTGGCTACGGTGATCGACACCATCGTCCGCGCGGTCGGCAAGGCCGACCCGTCGCGCGCGGCGGGCGGGCATCACGCGACCTTCGCCGTGCACTGGTTCTTCGGCACCGACCCGGCCAACGGCGCGCTCTACCAGCAGATCGACACCGGGCATGGCGGCTGGGGCGCGACCGCTTCGGGGGACGGCGGCGGGCCCTACAAGACGATGGCGCATGGCGACACGCTCGACATCCCGGTCGAGGTGCAGGAGGCGCTCTGCCCGCTGCTCGTCGAGACCGTCGGGTTCCGCCCCGATTCCGCCGGCGACGGCATCCATCGCGGCGGTTTGGGCACCGAGAAGGTGGTCCGGGTGCTGTCCGACGCCGGGTTCAGCATCCAGATCGACCGCACGCAGTGCCGGCCCTGGGGCATCGACGGCGGCACCGACGGCGAGGGCGCGGACGGGACCATCGAGCCGGCGGAGGGCGAGGCCTACCGCCTGCTCAAGGGCGTCACCGAGCTCAAACCCGGCGACCGCTTCCGCCTCCGCACCGGCGGCGGCGGGGGCTTCGGCCCGCCGCACGCCCGCGACCCCGCGCGCGTGGCGGACGACGTGGCGGCGGGCTACGTGACCCGCGAGAGGGCCCGCGAGGTCTACCGCGTCGCGCTCGACGAGGCGGGCGCGGTCGACGCGGCGGAGACCGGGCGGCTCAGGCGGGGCGGATGAGGGGCGAACGGAAAACCGCAAACGGCTAAAATTTTCCTAAAAGAGAAAATTCCTCTTGACACGGGACGCGTTTGAGGCTAAATTTCTCATGGTCGAGAATTGGGGGCTCCGGAAACACCGGAGCCCCTTTTTCGCGGGCCGAACGGCCGAGAATTCACAAAGACACCCACCGCATGGCCTGCCTGTTTCTGGCGCGTCTACTCGGGATGAGGAATTCTTGGCGGCCGAACTCACCCGACCCTCACCCTGAGTAGCCGCGAAGCGGCGTATCGAAGGGCGGGCATCGGGTTTGGACGAATGGACGTCGTACGGGAAGAACCATGACAGGACCGAACGTTCAGGATCCTCCGCCCGGCTACCGAATCGCGGTCGATATCGGGGGGACGTTCACCGATGCGGTGCTGCGGCGCGGCGACGGGACCGTCCGGTCGGACAAGCGGCTGACCACGCACGGCGATCTGCTGGAGGGGTTCTTCGCGGCCGTCGACGGGGTGCTGGCGAAGGCGGGGATCGCGCCCGCCGACGTCGACGACGCGATCGTTCACGCGACCACCGTGGTCACCAACGCCGCGGTCACGCGGAGCGGACCGCCGACCGCGCTCCTGGTCACGGCCGGGTTCCGCGACGTGCTCCATATTCGCGACGAGCACCGTTACGACATGTTCGACCCGCAGATCGAATATGCCGAGCCCCTGGTGCCGCGCGCGCGCACGTACGGCATTTCCGAACGCGTCTTTGCCGACGGAAATGTCGACACGCCTGTCGACTCGGCAGAGGTCGACATTCTCGCGCGGCAATTGAATGACGCGAATGTCGAGTCGGTCGCGATTTGTCTACTCAATGCCTACGTCAATGGCGACAACGAACGCCGGTTGCGCGACCTGCTTGCCGAACGCCTGCCGGGCGTGCACGTCTCGCTGTCGTCCGAGGTCGCGCCGCAGATCCGCGAGTACCCGCGCGCGGCCACGACCGCGCTCAACGCCTACACCCGGCCCATCGTCGCGCCCTATCTCGCGCGGCTGTCGGAGGCGCTCCAGGAGCGCGGCTTTTCCGGCGCGCCGCTGATCATGATGTCGAACGGCGGGGTGCTCGGCGCGGAGACCGCCGGGCGGTTCCCGGTCAGGATGGTGGAGTCCGGCCCCGCCGCCGGGGCGCTCGCCGCGAGCCACCTCGCCGAGCGCATGGCGCTCGACCGGCTGCTCTCCTTCGACATGGGCGGGACCACCGCGAAGGCCTGCCTGATCGAGAATCGGCGGCCCACGGTGACCGGCCAGTTCGAGGTCGACCGGGCCTGGCGCTTCAAGGCGGGCAGCGGCTTCCCGATCCTGATCCCGGCGATCGACATGATCGAGATCGGCGCCGGCGGCGGCTCCATCGCGGCGGTCGACGCCCTCGGGCTGCTCAAGGTCGGCCCCGACAGCGCGGGCTCGGAGCCGGGGCCGGCGTGCTACGGGCGCGGCGGCACGGCGCCGACGGTGACCGACGCCGATCTGCTGCTCGGCCTGCTGGACGCGGGCCATTTCCTCGGCGGCGACATGGCGCTCGACCTCGCGGCGGCCGAACGCGCGATGGACGGGCTCGCCGGACGGCTCGGCGTCTCCCGCATCGAGGCCGCGCGGGGCGTCTTCCGGGTGGTGGGGGAGTCGATGGCCGCCGCCGCGCGGGCGCACGCGACCGACCGTGGGCTCGACTATCGCGGGCTGCCGGTGCTGGCCTTCGGAGGCGCGGGTCCGGTGCATGCCTGCTTCGTCGCCGAGCTGCTCGACGGCGACACGGTGATCTACCCGCCGCTCGCGAGCGTGCTCTCGGCCTACGGAACGCTGATCACGCCGCTCCGCTACGACCTCGCGCGCGGCACGGCGGGGCCGCTCGACTGGGACCGGGCCGGGGCGGCGGTCGCGGAGATGGAGGAAGAGGCGCGCGCGGCCATGACCGCCGCCGGGTGCGCGCCCGACGCCATGCGGTTCAGCCACGGCGCGGACATGCGCTATGCCGGGCAGCAGAACGAGGTCATGGTCGCGTTCGACGGCAACCCGGTCGCGGCGCGCGACCAGGCGGCGCTCCGCGAGGCGTTCGAGACGGCTTACGAGGCGGCCTACGGGCTCCGCCTCTCCGACCTCGCGATCGAGGCGGTCGCCTGGCGGGTCAGCGCGCACGGTCCCGAAATCCTCGGCCGGACCGAACCCCCGGCCGCCGCCGCGCCCGGCCGGCCCAAGGGGTCGCGGCCGATCCATGTCGCGGCGGAGGGCGGGACGGCGCCGGTCTACGACCGGGCGGTGCTTTCGGCGGGACAGGAGGTGGCCGGCCCGGCCATAATCGAGGAGCGCGAGACGACGATCTTCCTGATGGCGGGCTGGCGCGCCGAAGTCCGCGAAGACGGCTGCATCGTCGCGAGGCGGGACGGGTGAACATGGACGGGATCGAGCTCGAAATTCTCTGGTCGAACCTGATCGCCGCGGTCTCCGAGCAGGCCCGCGCGCTGCAGCGGATCGCCTTCAGCCCGGTGGTGCGCGAGGCGGGCGACCTCGCCTGCGCGCTGCTCGACCGCGAGGGACGGATGATCGCCCAGGCGGTGACCGGGACGCCGGGCCACATCAATACGCTGGCCGCCGCGGGCGCCCATTTCGTCGAGACCTTCCCGCCCGACGGCCTCGGCGAGGGCGACGTGCTGGTGACCAACGACCCGTGGCTGTCGGCCGGCCACTTCTTCGACATCACGGTGCTGACCCCGGTGTTCCGCAAGGGCCGCGCGATCGCCTTCTTCGGATCGACCATCCACCACACCGATATCGGCGGCTACGGCGTCGGCGCGGGCGCGCGCGACGTTCACGAGGAGGGGCTCTGGATCCCCCGCGCGAAGCTCTACGAGGCGGGCGAGCCCAACGCGCTGCTGCACGACATTATCCGCCACAACGTGCGCACGCCGGACGAGGTGATGGGCGACCTCGCGGCGCAGGTGTCGAGCGGACGGGTCGGCGCGGAGCGGCTGCGCATCCTCTGCGACCGGCACGGACTCGACGACATCGACGCGCTGGCCGACGAGATAATCTCGCGGTCCGAGCGCGCCGCGCGGGACTCGATCCGCAAGCTCGAGGGCGGCACCTATCGCGGCGAGAGCCGGTTCGACATTCCCGGCGGCGCCGAGATCGTTCTCAAGTGCGCGCTCACCGTCGATGCCGACGCGGGCGACATCCTGGTCGACTTCGCCGGCTCGTCGGAGGCGAGCCCGCACGGCGTCAACGTGGTGCTCAACTACACCCACGCCTATTCGGCCTTCGCGATCAGGAGCACCCTCGATCCCGATCTCCCCAACAACCACGGCAGCCTCAAGCCGATCCGGGTGACCGCGCCGGAAGGCTCGATCGTCAACGCGAAATACCCCGCGCCCGTCGCCGCGCGCCACGTGGTGGGGATGTACGTGCCGATGCCGATCCTGAAGGCGCTGCACGCGGTGGCGCCCGACCGGGTGGTCGCGGAAGGGGCGGGCGCCGTCTGGACGATGCAGATCCAGGGGCGGGACGAGCGCGGCGAGCCGTTCACCAGCGCGATGTTCAACTATTCGGGCGGGATGGGCGCGCGCCGCACCAAGCCCGGCCTCGGCGCCACCTGCTACCCGACCGGGGTCGCGGCGGTGCCCGTCGAGGTACTGGAGGCAGCGATGCCCATCCGGTTCACCCGCAAGGAGCTGCTCGACGGCTCCGGCGGGGCGGGACGCGCGCCCGGCGGCGACGGGCAGGCGATCGGGTTCCGCATGCGGACGCGCGACCCGTGGTTCCTCAACGCCGTGCCCAGCCGGCTGAGCGCCCCCGCCGAGGGGCTGGAAGGCGGCGGCGCGGGCCGGCCCGGGCGGTTCCTGATCAACGGCGAGCCGTCGGCCGAGGCCAACAAGATGACCATGGCTGCCGGCGACGAGGTGCTGCTCGAGACGCCCGGCGGCGGCGGCTTCGGCGCGGCGGAATAGCAAGGAGACGGAGATGGCGAAGGCGGTGCTCTACAACTGGAACGACCTGCCGCGCGAGGCGGTGCGGGAGGGCGTCGAACGCTGCGGCTTCCGCGGCGAGGACGTGCTGCTGGTGATGAACTGGCTGGAGCCCGGCATGGACATCAACCCGCACAGCCACCCCTTCGAGCAGGTGGTATGCATCGTCCAGGGCCATGTGCGCTTCCATGTCGGCGACGAGGTGTTCGAGGCCGGGCCGGGCTCGTTCATCCGCATCCCGCCCAACGTGGAGCATTACGGCGAGCCGATCGGCGACGAGCCGGCGCTGAACCTCGACGTCTTCGCCCCGATCCGCGAGGACTACCGCCACCTGGTGGATTACCAGGAAGCCGATTTCGCCGAGGGGTAGGGAGGAGGGTCGCCCTTCGATACGCCCCCTGCGGGGGCTACTCAGGGTGAGGGTGCTTTGGAAGAAATAACGTCCTCATCCCGAGTAGCGGTGGAGCCGCGTATCGAGGGACGCGTCCCGTCCCGATGAACCTCGGAGAACCGCGATGAGCGACATCCTGCGCATCCCCGGCAACGTGCCGAGCCGCTGTTGGGGCTCGGCGTTCAAGGACCTCGCCTGGGTGCTCGGCATGTCGGACGACTTTTCGCTCCCGTTCGCCGACCAGGCCGGGCGCGCGTTCGAGGCGCTCGACCGCGGACTGGCGGCGGCCGGGACCGACCGCTCGCGCCTGATCAGCGTCCAGGTCTATCTCCACGACGTGAACGAGAAGCCGGCCTTCGACGAGATGTGGGCGCGCTGGATCGGCGACGACCCGGCGGGCTGGCCGATGCGCTCCTGCGTCGAGGTCACTTTCGCCGGCGGCAACAAGATCGAGCTGATCGCCGTCGCCGCACGTCCGGATCGGTAAGGAAGTTCCCTACCCGAACAATCCGAGCAGCGACCACCAGGCCCAGGTCAGCGGCAGGATCGCGAGCCAGGCGGCGGCGGTCATCGCCACCAGCACGCGGACCAGCGCGGCGGTCGGGATGCCCGCGAGATGGATCGCGAGCAGCAGCGGCGGCAGCTGATAGGGGAACACGGCCATCGACCAGGACAGCACCTGCGCCTGGATCGCGGTGGCGAGCGGCCAGCCCGTGGCGGTGGCGATCTCGGAGGCCAGCGGGGTCATGATCGCCGGCTGGCCGGGCACCCCGGCGAGCAGCCCCATCACCGTGCCGATGGCGCTGACGATGGCGAGGTTGAGGAAATCGGCGCCCTCGACGAAGGTCACCGCGGCGAACAGGTTGTCGGCGACGATTCCGCCCAGACCGGATTTCGACACGATCGCGCCGATCGCCACCACCGCCACGATGAAGAACCAGGGCCCGAAATTGATCCGGGATACGAGGGCGGCCGGCGCGTCGACGCCGATGCGCGGCATCAGGCAGAGCAGCCCCACCCCGAGCGCCACCCAGCCCGGCGAGACGCCGTGCGCGAAGTCGGTCATCCACAGCACCAGGGCGAGCACCAGCAGCCCGGAGAGCGTGACCTGGCCGCGGTTCCAGGGGGCGGGGGGCGTCGCGGCGTCCGTCGCGCGCGGCCGGTCCAGGAACAGCGCGCGCAGGATGAACGGCAGCCCCACCAGCGTCACCAGCCCGAGTACCGGGAAATGCACCAGGCTGTATTCGGCGAACCTGATGTCGATGCCGTAGATGCTCTCCGCCGCGCCGACCATGATCAGGTTGGGGACCGCCGCCGGAAGGACGCCGAACCCGGCATAGAGGGTGCCGCAGGCGGCGGCCAGCACCAGCGCCGCGCGGCCGTTGGATCCCTCGCCGAAACCCAGCCGGCCGGCCAGCGCGGCCACGATGGGGACCAGGATCGCCACCCGCCCCGAATTGGACGGGACCAGGAAGCCCATCGCGGCCGCCGCCGCCACGATCCCGGCGAGGATCGGCAGGTAGCCGGTCCCCATCCGCGGGATGATCACCGCGGCGATCCGCCCGCCGAGGCCGGTGGTCTCGACGGCATGGCCGATCACCAGCCCGCCGAAGATCAGCCATGCCGCCGTCGAGTGGAACCCCGAGAAGGCGAGGTCGGGCGCGATTCCGCCGACGGTGACCGCGAGCAGGAGGAAGATCAGCGCCGTGAAATATTCCGGGAGCGCCGCCGTCGCCCACAGGCCGATCGCCACCACCACGACCGCGCAGGCATGCCACACCCCCGCCGGCCCGCCCGCCGGATCGGGCAGGAACCAGATCGCGATGCCCGCGA
>JAJDVM010000155.1 GCA_022826125.1 Defluviicoccus sp. | reverse complement strand
CTCAGTTGATTTAGTCGTCACCGAGACAAAGCCCCCCCGGCGGCCTTCTTGCAAGATCGCCGGGGGGCACCAACCCCAAAACCTCGATTAATCCGAGCCGATCGGACCGAAATCGCCGCCCACAGCGTGCGTGCTCTCACCGCCCAGCGCCCAAAACCTCTCCCAACACCCCGCCACACCACTTTCGCAGAGGAATCCCTGGGGCGGAGGCTTGAGATACCGGTGGATGATCCCGAGGCAGCGAGCCCGCTCGAAGGATCGATTTGCTGCGGCAAATGATGGTCCGCGGTGCGAAGAAAGCATTGGGGACCGACTTGCATGCCGCCAGTACCTGGCCTCGACATCGGCGCAACCTCGGTCGGGTTCGTCGTGATCGACCTGGATTTCGAGCTCGCCACGGGAAAAATCCACCGTCTCGGCGTGCGCGTCTTCTCCGAAGCCCGCGATCCGAAGGGCGTGCCGCTGAACCAGGAACGGCGGCAGGCACGCCTTCGACCCCATCGATTGCGCCGTCGGCGAGCGCGCCGGCGCTTGCTCCGCCATCATTTGTGTGCCGTCCGTCTGCAGTCGAGACGCACCTACCTCGACGCCGCCGTGCTCGTCCGCGTCCAGGCTCGCATCGAGCAGCTTGCCGCGCTCGGTCCGCACCGCCAGACGGCCGACCCCGACACCTACCGCCCCCGCATCGTCAACGCCGTCCTCAAGGACGAGCGCGGCTCGCGGGAAGGGTTCGAGGCGAGGGGTGGGCGGATGAGGATCGTTGTGCGGTGACAGGAGCTCCACGACGAATTTCTTGCCGGGCCGATTTTTCTCGCTACATCCCTCCGGAAATCATTGGGAGCGACAACCGATGAAGCCTTGGAATCGCTTCAACCACAAGAGCGATTGCGCCGCGCTGGCACGCCATTTCGAGAAGCGGGGCGACACCGTCCGCGCAAGCGGAAGGCACGAAATCAACGTGCGGAAGCCCACCATGTCTCGCGCGGTCTACGCGCGAAAGTGCCGGATCGGCATGCACCCACCGGGGAAGCCCTGGCGTATCGGCTTCGATCGCGACCGGAGCGAATGGCTATATTTCGGGACGCTGGCGGAGGTGATCGAGTGGATCGAGAATTACTGAGGAAAGCCGCAATGCGCGGCGGCGGCGAGTTCGCCCGCCAGATCGTCAATCCTGTATGGATTCGATCAATTCGGCCTGTAAACCGCGAGCCGCGGCGACCATTTCATCGAGTATCTCTTGTTCACCAGCCTCAAGCATTTCGTCGCGCAGTCTCGATGCCAGAATATGGGTGCCACGAAACGTCGTCTGAATGAGCGGCGCCAGCCCGGCGATCGAGGCGCCCCCATCGGCTATCGCGTTGAGCGTCGCGAAACGGACGAATTCGGCGGGCGCGAGCCCGCGCGCCTCCGCAAACGCTTCGATGTTTTCCCATTCCGGGTCGAGAAACCGAATCGTGTGCGGCGAGCGCTTCGCCTGCGCGTCCGTACTCTTTGAATGATCCGATCGCTTCCGACCCATCGCATGTCTCCTTCGTCACAGTTTCAGCAAAAATCCCGACACTGTTCCGCCTGGTACTCCCCGCTCCGTGGCAGGCCGAGACCCGTAACGGCGGGGCCATCTTCTACAGTCCCATGTCCAATTCGATCCCCTTGCCCCGAGCCGGCGGCTCGGGCTCGGGCGCCTTCCGTTCGGGCGACTCCCTGCCGATTTCCCGGTCGGGGGAGGACGGCGCGGTCGGTCCTGCCTCCGGCCGATCCCTGTCGACGGCCGCCCCAGCATCCTTGCCATGCTCCCGCTGGACCTTTTCGCCGATCCCTTCCAGGGCCGAGATCCGCTCCCCCGTGACCGCTTCGAGGCGTTCCTTCAGCGCCTCCGCATCGTCGGTGACCAGTTCGGCCCGGTCGCGGGCGCGGGAAATCTCGACGTAGAAGGCCTTGGCCGTCGTCAGGTTCGGATGATTCGCCTCCATCCCGGCGATCACGTTGTCCACCGTGCGTCCCTGGAACGCATGCACGGTCGAGGCCCAGGCGTAATCGAGATGACGAAGCTGGGGATCGGAGCCGCCGAGTTCGATCGTCCGGCCGTCCTCGAGACGAAAGGAGACCCGCCCATCGCGAACGCCGGTGACCTCGGCCGAACCGCTGTTCACGAGTTTCAGCCCGGCGTCGTTGCGCGTCCAGCGGATGCGGTCGCCGGCGCGAAGCTCGATGGTCTCGGCCCGGTAAACCTCGGTTCCGCCCTTGCGCGCACCGATTTGCGACGGCTTCCAGGCAACGGTCCTGCCGTCCGGGCCTTCGAGATGCACGGTCCGTTTGCGGTGATCGACACCCGCGACGCGACGCTCATCGCCCTTTTCCACCCCGAGACGCTTGTAGGGGCGGTGGAAGGCCACGACGTCGCCAGGGCTGTAGTTGGAGCCGACCGCCTTCTCCGCGTTGGTATAGCCCTTCGAGACCAGCCGCTCCGTCTCCATCGCCGGTCCCGCGATGCGGTCCTCGCGGGCGAGCCGCTCGCGGATATGCGCGTTGATTCCCTCGCGGAGGGCATGGCTCGGCGCGATCACACCGGTACGCGCGCGTTCCTCCGGGGAGAGCGCAAGCCAGCGCGCGGCGACCGCCCCGGCCACGTTGTCGGCCTTAACTTCGGCGACATTGGACCCGAGCTTCTCGAACGCCTTGCCGATATCTCCCGCGAGGCTCGCCTCGACGGCGGCCTTCAGCTCCGGGTCGCGCTGACGCAGAATTTCGTCCATGACGGCCGTCTTCATGCCGGCCTGCTGCAACTGCGCGAAGGGCTTTCCGGCATCCACCGCCTCCAGCTGCTTCGCATCGCCCACCAGCACCAGCTTGGGAATGCGCAGCTCGCTCGCGATTCTGAGCAGGTCTCTCGCCTGGATCGTTGAAGCAAGAGACCCCTCGTCGACTACCAGCACCGTCTTCGCGAATGCGGCGCGCATTTCCCTGGCGCCCTTCCTCGTGAGGCGCCCCTCGGCAACGCCCGCGTTCCTCGCGAGAAACCGCTGCAACGTCTCGCTTTCGATCCCGGACTCTGCCGCGAGGGTCTGTACCGCCGATGCCGAGGGAGCGAGACCGACCATGCGCCAGCCCTTCTTCTCTGCGAGCGTCCGGGCGCGGTCGAGCATCCGCGTTTTGCCGGTTCCGGCGTATCCCTGGACTCCAACCGTGCGATCCTTCTCGGACAGGATGAGCCTCACCGCCTGTTTCTGACCAGCCGTGAGCGGTCCGTTTCGCAGATGCCGGTCGACCATCCAGCCGCGCATCGGCGCCCTGCCGCGGCCCGCGCCAGTCCGCATCAGAGCAACCGTTTCGCGTTCCTCGGCCACCGCCTTGTCGGTGGCAAGCCCGTCACCTCCCTCGAAGGCCGGAGCGTGGTGCAGCCGCCCCTCCCGCTTGAAATCATCCACCGTCCGCTCGATGGCCTCGATCGACGCGGAACCCGGACTGTGAGCCAGCGCGGCCGCGAGCAGGTCGGTTGCGCCAAACACCGCGTCGCGCTCGGAGAGATGCGCGAGCGCCCAGTCCACCGCCTCGCGCGCGGGGTCGACTCGCGCCGCATGCTCGAACAGATCGGCCTGTCGCGGCGCCGGTCCCTCCTTGCCCGGTTCCTTCGCTCCGTTGCGTTCCTGTCCGGTCCCCTCCAGGCCCCGCTCCATTGCCGCCGCGACAAGGGCCTTCCCGTCGAAGCCGAGCTCCGCGGCCTGCCTGGCCCATGTTTCGGCCAGCGCCTCCTTGTCCACGTCGCGCTTGTGGGCGCGGGTCATCAGCGCGGCACGCCTTGCAAGGTGCTGGTTCTCCGCCGTCGAGCCCAGGCCTCGGCCCTCCATCGCCGCCTCGATTTCCGCGCGGCGGGTGGAGAAGGCATCGATCACGTCCCGCGAGACGCCGGCGATTTCGAACCGCCCGTCGGCATGGGTCTTCTCGATGCCGTAACCGAGCGAGGTCAGTTCCCGCGCGAGCTCGCCCCGGTAGAGCGCGCCGATCAGCATCTTCGAGGAATAGAGCTTCTCGTTGGCCATGGTGCGCCACTTGCCGTCGGTGCCCTGCACCATGTTGGCGATCACCGCGTGGGTATGGAGCTGAGGGTCGAGATTGCGCGAGGTCTCGTGGGTGAAGGTGGCTATCACCGCCTTCTGATCCCCGGCGCGGATCATCCGTTCGCCGTCCGGGTCCTTCATCCGGGTCTCGATGGCGTTCCGCTCGACCCAGTCGAGGGAGCGCTTTACCGCCCGGCCGTGGGCCTCCGCGACGTGGGCGTCGCCGCCCACCAGCGCGGCCAGCGAGACGGATTTGGGGGCCGAGAGGGTCAGGTCGCGGCCGGGCCGGTGGACGATTTCGCCGTCCTTGCCTCGACGGCCGAGTTGCGGGCCGTCCGGTACCCGGCCTTCCAGGATCGCTGTGAAGACGTCCGGATCCACGGGACCCTTGAGGCCGAGATCGTCCGCGCCCTTGCCGGCCCAGGCGCTGGCGTCGCGGTGTTCGGCGGAATCCTTCGCGTAATAGCCGTCCCTCTCGTAATAGCTGACACCCTGGGACGACGAGGCGATGGCGCCGATCGAGGCGACCATCAGTAGAACTTCCGGTCCGGCGGGTGCCTGGGCCGGATCGGCTTGTTCCCGGTCGCATCGTTCGGCTTCGTGTTGTCCGGGGGGCTTCCGGGATCGGCGGGGGTTGGTTTGGCTGGGACCGCGGCTTCGTTGCCCAGTTCGCCTTTCTCCGCTGGCGGCAGGGATGGCGTTTCCGTCCGCTCCAGGAGTTCGCCGTCGGCGTTCGTGGGCTCTGCATCGTACGGTCCCGGCAAATCGACGAATCCCGGACGCCGCCTGTGGCCGAGCGGCGCCAGCAGGCGTTCGAGCTCCGCCGGAGACACCACCAGCAGCGCGATCCGCGCCCGCAAGCCGGGCCGGATCCATTCGGCGACGCGTCCCGCCGGGCCCGCTGCCGGCATACGACGATGGGGATGCTCCACCGGCTCCAGCGCGCCCCCAGCCCGGCCGCGACGCCCATGGCCCGCGGCCCCGAGCAGCATCAGGCAGAACACCGTCCCGCCGACGCCGGCGCCCAGCATGACGCCGTCGCCGATCGCCGCCAGGATGCGCCGCAGGGCCCACACCGGTGGTCCGAACTCGACGAACCCTACGCGGCTGATGTTCCAGCTGTCGCCACGCTCATCGCGGTACGCCACCGGCGTGTATTTGCTGAAGCCGACGGCGAGCGCGATCTCGACCGCCGTGAGCTTCGCGGCCGAGTACCAGTCATGACCGGTGGTCCCACGCGCCAGCAGGATGACCGGCACCGCCAGCGTCATTGCGGCGACGCCGAGCAGACCCAGCCGGACCATGCGGCGCGGCCAGAGCGCGCCCGTCATATCAGCCGTCCCGGAACCCGGAGACGCCGAAGCTCACGACGATGCCTGCCGCGCGGCCTCGCGCCCGCGGCCGGCGGCCCATGCCTCCAGGTCCGTCTCCGCGTAGCGCACGCAGCCCCCGAAACGGTAGTACCAGGGACCCGCCCCGGTGATCCGGTATCGGGCCAGCGTGCTCGGGGCCAGCCCGAGCCGCCCCGCCGCCTCTCGGGTGTCCACATAGCCCCGGTCCTCGTGGCGGCGGGCCGGCCGATCCGGACCGGGATCGCGATCTTCGGGCCGGGCAGGCGGCTCCGGAGACGGCAGCCGCGCGCCGGTCAGGATCGCCGGCATCGCGCCGGCGCGGGCACGAATCTCACGCCGCTCGGCAGGGCTGGCGTGCGACTTCATCGCCGCGCGCACCGCTTCCGCCGTCGCCAGTTTCGGCGACACGCCCCCGATCAGTTGCGCGACGAAGGAGGGGTTGCCGGTCGCTTCCCGTCCGAGCAGCGAGCGCTTGACCCCCGTCACCGCGAGAAACGCCTCCACCTCCCTGAGGAAGGCTGGGCCGGCCGGCGGTTCGCCCATCACGGCGAGCGCCCGGTCCACCGTCCTGAGCCGCGGACTGCGGCCGCCGCGCAGCGAGGCGACGAAGCCGCGGTCGCGGCACACGACGGCGCCGAACGCCCCCGCGCTCATCCCGTTTCCAGCGCACCAGGTCTCTATCGCCCGCAGAAACCGGGCATCGAGGACGCCGCCGGGATGCGAATTCGGTATGCCCATTCTGCATAGATAGGGGCGGCCGGAGCATCGGAAAACCGCTTTCGGTATGGCAAATCCCGCGGTTCATACCCTGGGCCCCGCTAGGCCCCGCATGCCGCATCAGAGCGTGCAAAAAAATCTGAATCCTACCCCTCATGAACCTGAGGTGCGCCCAGAATCAATGAAGAAGGGGCGCTCGCTTTGTCTACGACGCACACTTAACGTTCCTCCATGCGAGCACGGGAGTCCTCGAAATAGGGCAGTCTGGTACCGCGCAGCCGGGCTTCCACCCTTGACCTAGGACGCGGACTCCACGTTCGCAACTTGCGCGATCAGCTCGTCGGAGGTCGTGATGAAACCAAGGAGTTGCTTGATCATCAGGTGGCAGTGATCGATGCCGAATTGCGGATGGACGGTTGATGTACAGTCCTCCACAAGCAGGCAGTCATAGCCGAGATGTGCCGCGTCCTCGAACGTCGCCATGACGCAGCGGTCGATGTTCACGCCGGTGAAGATCAGCGTGGTGATCCCCAGATTGCGCAGAACGCCGTCCAGCTCGGTATCCCAGAATCCGCTGAAGCGCACCTTGTCCACGCAAATATCCTCGTCCCGGACATCGAGCTCGTCGATGATCGCCGCCCCCCAGGTACCGCGTGCCAGTATGTTGTAGCGACGGGTGGGGTGCATGTCGCCCATGATGAGGCCCTTTTCCGAGGAATCATGGGCGTTGAACAGGCTGGGTGGCAGGCCGAAGCCGTCCGGCCGCACCCCCCAGTTGAGCCACACGATGGGCGTGTCCGATGCACGCATCGCCGGCAACAGCCGGTTGATCGGGTCGACCGCTTCGTAGAGCGGGCTCACATCGACGCCGAGCAAGCTGAACCAGCCATCGTCGTGAAAGAAGTCGTTCTGCATATCGACGACGACGACGGCGCTTTTCGCCAAGTCGATCTTGACGTCTCGGGCTTCCGCCCTGAGCTTCACTACGCGCGGCGGCTTGGGCGGACGCGTGAGATCAACCGTTCCGTCCTCCTCCATCAGCCAACGCATCTGCCAATCGGGCTTCCGGCGTCGATCGACCGGATCCTCCTCGATGGGCGGGACAAGCGCCCCTTGTGCCTTGTTCATCGGTAGCTCTCCCAGGTCTTCAGCCAAAGGCTGGATACGGTTCAAACCCTCTAACAGGCTGCTGAAAAACCTGTCACGCGGGGCCGGTTCGAAGGTTTCCGTCGGTTTGTTGGGGTCATCGACGTTGCGGTCGGGGGTTCGCGACCCGCCCGCGGCGGGGATCGGGGCGGGTTCTGTGTCCGGCGGGCATCATGTCGGCGCCTCTTCGATGAGTTTGGGCAGCCTGACCAGGTTGTAGGCGGCGGCGCTCAGCGTGAACATCCAGCCCACCCGGTCGAGCCCGCGATGCCGGGTCCTGGCCAGCCCGCCGGTGGTCTTGATCCAGCCGAACCCCTCCTCGATGCGCTTGCGCAGCTTCTGGCTGGCGGCGTAGCCGGGATGGCGGGTGGTGCGCCGGTCGATCCGGGTCTTGCGCCGTTTGCCGGTCTTGGTCAGGTGGCCGTTGACGGCGACGTGCGGGGTGACGGCGCGCTCGCGCAGCGCATCGACGAAGGCGGCCACGTCATAGCCCTTGTCGGCGCCCAGCGTGATCCGCCGCCGCCTGCCCCGCCGCCCCAGCATGGCCAGCGCCGCCTCCCGCTCGGCGGTGCCTGAGGCCCGGGTCAACGCGGCATCGACGATCAGCGCGTTGCGGTTCTCCATCAGCAGATGGCCCATGAAACACAGCCGGCTCGACTGGCCCTTGCCCTTGCGGAACAGCCGCGCATCGGCATCGGTGACCGACGCATGCGTCGCGTTCGAGCGCCGCTCGCCGCGGAAATCGCGCTCCGCGTTGCGCCCGGCCGGCGGGTCGCCGCCGCCGTCCCTGCGCCGGAAGCTCTTCATCGACGCCCACGCCTCGATCAGCGTGCCGTCCACCGAGAAGTGCTCGTCCGACAGCAGACGGCGGACCCGCGCGCCGCGCAGAACCGCCTGAAGGAAGCGCGCCGCAACATCGCCCGCAACCAGACGGTCGCGGTTCTTCGAATAGACCGTCGCATCCCACACCGGCGCGTCCATCGACAGGCCGACGAACCAGCGGAACAACAGGTTGTAGTCCAGCTGCTCCATCAGCTGGCGCTCCGAGCGGATGGTGTAGAACGCCTGAAGCAGAAGCGCCCGCAACAGCTTCTCCGGCGCGATCGAGGGACGCCCCGTCCTCGAATAGAGAACCGCGAAATCCCCCGACAGAGCCGCCAGAGCCTCGTCCACCAGGACCCGGATCGCCCGCAGCGGATGATCCGCGGGAACCCGCGCCTCCAGATCGACGTAGCTGAACAGACCGCAGCCCCGCTCGTCCACACCCCGCATCGCAACCTCCGCAACCGATCGACCCAGGATCAGAGAATCACGAGATCGAGAATCGGGCCAGCGAGTTTTTCAGCAACCTGCTAATGCCGTTCCTTGATGTAGGGATGCGTCAGCGCAGCCGGCTGGACGGAACGGCGGACGATGCTGACCAGAGCAATCACGGTCAGCAGATAGGGCAGAATCGCCAGGAACTGGAAGGGTATCTCTTCTGCGGCCTGCGCCTGCAAGCGGAATTGCAGCGCTTCGGCGGCGCCGAACAGCACCGAGACGCCGAGCACGCCGACGGGGTGCCAGCGAGCGAAAATGACGACCGCCAGCGCGATGAAGCCGCGCCCCGCCGACATCTCCTCGACGAACATGTTCAGCTGTCCGAGCGACAGGAACGCGCCCCCGACCCCGGCCAGCGCGCCGCATGCCAGAACCGCGGCGTAGCGAACTTGATGGACGCTGACGCCGAGGGAGTCGGCGGCCAGAGGATGTTCGCCGACAGCGCGGATCTTGAGGCCCCAGGTGGTGCGGAAGAGCATGAACCAGCAGGCGAGGACGAGGACGAACCCGAGATACACTAGCGGGTTCTGCTGAAACAGGATGGGTCCCAGCACCGGAATATCGCCCAGCAGGGGGATATGCCAATCGACCAGCGGCGGCGCGCTCGGGATCACCGTGGTCATTCCGAAGATCACCCTGTGGCCGAACCCGGTCACGCCGATGGCCAGGAGGTTGACCATGATCCCGGCCACGATCTGATCCGCGGCCAGGGTGATTGTGAGGTAGGCGAACAAGGTGGCAAGCAGAAGCCCCGCGACCATGCCCGCGAGCACGCCGACCCACGGGCTCCCGGTTCCCTGGGAGCCGAGAAAGCCGCCGAGCGCACCGATCAACATCATGCCCTCGACGCCGATATTGAGGACGCCCGCCCGCTCGGCCAGCATCTCGCCCAGCGAGGCCAGAAGGATCGGCGTCGCCAGCCGGACGGCCGCTGCCATCAGGCCGATCCAGAACACGTCGCTCAACAGGAAGTCCATGGATCGACTACGCGGATCTGAAGCGCCGCAGGAAGCGGTCGAACGTGCCGTGCTCCAGCGCGCTTCGCGCCAGAACGAACAGGACCACCAGCGCCTGGATGATGTAGACGAGGGTCACCGGCACGCCGATAACCCGCTGCATGGAATCGGCGCCGACATCGAGGGCCGCGAAGAGGATCGCGGCGATGACCACCCCGACGGGATGGAGCCAGCCGAGCAGCGCCACCACGATGGCGGTGAACCCCAACCCGCCCGAGATGTCTTCGAGAAGCAACTGATGAACGCCGGCGACCTCAACCATTCCGGCCAGCCCGGCGAGCCCGCCGGAAACGCCCGAGACCACGACCCATGTCCACCCAACCGACATCCCCGCGTAGCGCGCGGCCTCTTCGTTGGCGCCCACGACCCGGGCACGGAATCCCACCGTCGAGCGCAGCATCATCCAGTAGAGGACGCCGGCGGCCGCGATGGCGACGAAGATACCCGCATGCAGGCGGGTCGGGCGCATAATTCGCGGAAGCTCCGCGGACTTGGCTATGGGGTCGGTCTGGGCGAGAAACTGATCCGCCTCGACCAGCGGCCCGGTGACGAAATAGTTGACCACGTAGAACGCGATGTAATTGAACATTATGGTCGTGATGATCTCCGAGGCGCCGAGCTTCGCCCTGAGGATGCCGGGAATAACCCCCCAAACGGCGCCGCCGACGAACCCGGCGAAGATGACCGCCGGCAGGGCGATATAGGCCGGCCATCCGTGGGCGTTGAGGCCCACCCACACCGCCGCCAGCGCGCCCATGAAGATCTGACCCTCGGCGCCGATATTCCAGAAACCCGCCCTGAACGCCAAAGCGAGGCCCAACCCGGCGAGCAGCAGGGGGATGGCCTTGACCAGAACCTCGACCACGCTGTTGAGGGAGCCGAAGGCGCCGTTGAACAGGGCCAGGTAGCCGACGACGGGGTCGGCACCGGCGATGGCGATCAGCACGGCCCCGCATAACAGAGCGGCGATCACCGCCCCGGATAGCTGTCCGACGATGCGAAGCGCCTGCAAGACGCGCGAGGGCGTCTCCGTCGCCGCCGCGGGCTCCGTCATGGCGCCTTGTCCAGGCCGTCGCCTCCGTGTCCCGCCATCATCAGGCCGACACTCTCGCGGGTCGCCCTCGCCGAATCGAGGACGCCGACGATCCGTCCTTCGAAAATCACCGCGATACGATCCGACAACTCCATGATCTCGTCCAGCTCGGTCGAGATCAGGAGCACGCCGGTATCGTTCGCCCGCGCTTCGAGAAGCTGCTCGTGGACGAACTGCATCGCGGCGATGTCGAGGCCCCGGGTCGGCTGGACGGCAAGCATGATGTCGGGACTCCGGGAGAACTCGCGGGCCAAGATCACCTTCTGTTGATTGCCGCCGGAGAGCGTGCTGATCGCGCTGTCTCTGGATCCGGCGCGAACCGAAAACTGCTCCAGTTGGCGTTCGGCGTTCCGGGCGATGGCCTCGCGGTTGAGCGTCCCCCATCGCGCGAACGGGCGGTCGGCATGGGTTTGCAGCACGAGGTTGTCGGCGATCGAGAGTTCCGCCACGAGACCGGTCCTTCGCCGGTCCTGGGGCACGTGTCCGAGCCCGGCCTCGAGGCATTGCCGGGGGGTGGCGCCGGTACAGTCGCGGCCGTTTATCGTCACCCGTCCGGCGCTGGGCGTCCGCAAGCCGGCGATCGCCTCAGCGAGTTCTGACTGCCCGTTGCCGTCGACCCCGGCGACACCGACGATCTCGCCGCGCCTGATGCGGAGCGAGACCCCGCGCAGCGCCTCCAGGCCGCGCGCGTCGCGGCATCGGAGATCCTCCATCTCCAGCACCGAAGAGCCCGCCGCGACATCGGAGCGGGTTTCGGTCCGCGGAACATCCCGCCCCACCATCATCCGGGCCAGCCGGTCGCGGCTCACATCGGCTGCCCGCTCCACGCCGACCACGCGCCCGCCGCGCAGCACGGTTACGCGGTCGCAGAGCGCCGTCACCTCGTGCAGCTTGTGGGTGATGAGGACGATGCTGTAGCCGGAATCCCTCAGATTCTCGAGCGCGGCAAAGAACTCGTCGACCTCCTGAGGGGTGAGCACCGAGGTCGGCTCGTCGAGGATGAGAGTGCGCGCGCCGCGAAACAGCGCCTTGAGGATTTCCACGCGCTGCTGTACGCCGACCGGCAGCTGGGACACCCGCGCATCGACGTCCACGGCGAGGTTGTAGGATTGCGCGGTGTCGACCACCCGGCGCCGGAAGTCGGCGAAATCGAGCAACGGCTCGTGCTTCGCGCGCAACCCGAGGATGATATTCTCCAGCACGCTGAGGGCGGGCACGAGCATGAAGTGCTGGTGGACCATCCCGATGCCACGCGCGATCGCATCGCGGGGCGAATCGAACCGGACCGCTTCGCCGTCCAGCCTGATGCTCCCGGAATCCGGTCGGTACAGGCCGTATAGGATGTTCATCAGGGTCGTCTTGCCGGCCCCGTTCTCGCCGAGAAGGGCGTGGATTTCCCTGTCCGACAGCTCGAAATCGATGCCGTCATTGGCGACGACGGCACCGAAGCGCTTGGTGATTCTTTCGAGCAACAGGCGCGGCGCGGCACCGGTTCGGGCCATTCGGAACGTGCTCCTTCCCCGGGGTCCGAACCGGCCCGCTCTTGTGTCGCCCGACTGCCGCCGCGCCGTCCAGGGCGCGACCGTCCGGTTACTTGTCGCGCCGTTTGCGGATTTCCTTCACCACGAACTTGCCGGAAATGATGTCCGCGCGGAGCTTTTTGATCTTGTCCTGGACATCGGCCGGAAGCTGTTTCGCAGCGGCATAGAGGGGCGTCACGTCGACCACGCCCTCCGCCATGCCGTAGCTTACCGAGCCGCCCTTGAAGCTCCCGTCCTTCACGCTCTTGCCGACATTCAGGAACATCGACGGGAAGTCGTAGATCGACCCGGCGACGACGGTCTCGGGAGCGATGCTGTTCTGGTCCAGGACGGAGCCATAGGCCATGACGCCCTTCTCCTTCGCCGCCTCGATGATGCCGAGGCTGGTCACCGAAGCATGGGCGTAGACGACGTCGGCGCCCTCGCCGATATGGGCGAGAGCGATTTCCTTGCCCTTGACCGGATCCATCCAGGTTCCCGCGTAAGCGATCTTGACCTCGATCGAGGGATCGACCGAGGCGACACCGTCCCTGAACGCCTCCATGATGCGGATGATCGTGCCGTAGTGGAAGCCGGCGATGGCGCTGACCTTCTTCGTCTTGGTCAGATGCGCCGCGAGCACGCCGAGCACGAATGCGGGCTGATGCTCCTTGATATCGATGATCAGGAGGTTGTCCGGCGTCGTCGGCTTGGGCGCGCCCTTGGTGACGATGAACTTCGTCTTCGGGTAGTCCGGCGCAACCTTGAAGAAATGGGCCTGAAATTCGAAGCTGTGCCCGAACACGATGCTGTAACCGCGACTCGCGAAATCCCGCGCCGTCGCTTCGAGATCGGGACTCTTCAGGTTCTCGACCAGCGTGGTATCGAACCCGCCATTCTTCATCGCATTTATGCCGAGGTAGCCGGCCTGCCCGAACCCGGCGTCGTTGACGGTATGGTTGGCGAGCAGGGCTGCCTTGGGCTTGTCAGCGGCGGACGCATCGCCCGCGAAGGCCAGAAATACCAGGGCCAACCCCGCGACCCAGAGTGCCGGGTTCCACTTCGCTCTGTTCTTCATGACTGTTCCCCCTTGATTATGCGAAAGTCCCCTGTGCCTTCGGCCCCTTGGAAAGGGCTCCCTTGGGGATCGTTATGGAACCGTGATTGTCGCACGGGCCATAAAATTTGCAACCTGCGCAGCCCGGCTGCGCAGCCCGGCTGAAATCTGTCAATCCAAAGGCAGGGGCGGGCGTCTCGCCCCATCTTACGACGCGGAACCCGCCCGCGTGGCCTGCGCGACGAGTTCGTCCGACGTCGTGATAAAACCCAGCAGTTGCCTGATCATCAGCTTGCAGTGCGCGGGCCCGAACGCCGGGTGGACCGTCGCGGTGCAGTCCTCCACCAGCAAGCAGTCGTAACCGAGATAGGCCGCATCCTCCAGCGTCGCCATGACGCAGCGATCGATATTGACGCCGGCGAAGAGCAGCGTGGTGACGCCCATGTGACGCAGCACGCCGTCAAGCTCGGTATCCCAGAAGCCGCTCAGACGCATCTTGTCGACGCGGAGATCTTCCTCCCTCACGTCCAGCTCGCCGATAATGTCGGCCCCCCAGCTGCCGCGCGCCAGGATGTTGTAGCGACGGGTCGGGTGCATGTCGCCGACCACGAGGCCGTCGCCGGAGTCGCCGCCTTCGTAAAACACGCTCGGCGGCAAGCCGAAACCGTCGCGGCGCACACCCCAGTTGACCCAGACGACCGGAACCTCCGCCGCGCGCATCCCTGGGAGGAGTCGGCTGATGGGATTGATCGCCACCTGGAGCGGGCTCAGATCGACCCCCAACAGACCGAACCAGCCGTCCTCGCGGAAGAAGTCGTTCTGCATATCGACAACGATCACGGCGCTCTTGGCAAGATCGATCCTTACGTCGTGCGCCTGTGCGGCCAGCTTCACCGGCCTCGGAGGTCGCGGAGGCCGTGTCAGGTCGACCGTGCCGTCGGCTTCCACACGCCAGCGCGTCTGCCATTGCGGCCTCGGGCGCCGGTCGGCGGTCGCGCTCCCGGGAGTTTGGCGTACGTGCGCCAATCCTGCCTTGGTCACGGGTAACCCTCCTCGATGTTCGCGTACTCTAGCCCGCATTTCCCGGCACTGTCATGGCCTGCGCCACACCCGGCTGCCTCGAACGCGCCGGGTGCGAGGTGGAGCGGTACGGCCTCATAGACCGACGCCCCTCGCGAGCCGGCGTCGCGGGTCCCCTGCCAGCCGACGAGAACCGGGATGAACTCCGCGGTCGCCGGCGCCGATATCGTCGGTCCTGCGCATTCCGAAACCTCGGGATGGGCCGGTCCGATCGGATTGGATGAGCACGGTCAACCAGGAACCAGCGCGCCGACACGCGCTCAGGGCGCGTACTCTTCTCCCTGTCCCCGGCGGGTCATGAACAGATTCGAGTCGAGCTCGGTCCCGAGCCCTCGCTGTCGCGCGATTTCCAGCACGCGCTTGCAAACCGAGGCGAACTGGATACCCATCCCGACATTGTTGGAATGCAACGTGATCTGGCTCGAAGACGTCCGGCCGCGCGTTGCGCCCATGCACAACTCGCCAAGCTCGTGGATGTTGTCCCACGATGTGTAGCCGCGGCGAAGCGGCATCAGGATGTCCGCCTGTTGGTCCAGCTCCAACTGCTCACGAAGGTTGACCACGATCACCTCCGAGCGCCGCACCGTTTCATCATCGATTTCGCGGCGGCCGTCGAACTTGCTGGCGCCCACCATGCTGATCACATGGGCGCCATCGGACAGCCAGCGCCCGAATATCACGGGATCCGCCGAGTTCGTGGCGGCGACCACGATGTCGGACCCGGTCACCGCCTCTTCGGCCGTGCCAACTGCCAGTGCAGAGACGCCGAGATCGTCGGATACGGCCTGGGCGAACCGCTCCCGGTTCGCCGCCGTGGGCGAGAACACCCTGATGCTACGGATCGACGGACGGACCGAGAGCAGCGCCTCGACCTGGGCGCGCGCCTGCTTGCCGGCGCCGAGCAGACCCACCGTAGCCGCGTCCTCCCGCGCCAGATAGCGGGCCGCGAGCCCCGAGGTGGCACCGACCCGAAGCGGTGAGACGGCGTGGTCGTGGACGATCCCCAGAAGCTCGCGGCTGGCGATGTCCCACACCAGAACGAAGCCCGAGAAATCTCCCGGGATGGTCTGGCGGGTGCCGGGACCCTCGCGGCGATAGGTCGTGTGCGCCGCGTTCAGGCGGATCGCCGCCACACCGTGGCAGGGTACGATGCCGGGAATCACGTTGAGCCAGAACCAGGTGGGGTCCTCGTACTGGGTTTCCGGCACGTAAAGACGCTGGCGGGGGATGATCCGGGCGCGGTTGGCGCCGAAGTCGCGATAGGCCTCCTCCATCAACTCGATCGCCTCGGCCATGCCGAGCAGACCGGCGGCCTCCTCGTTGGTGAGGACCAGAACTCCGTTCGCCATGACTACCTCGTCGGTTCCAGGTGGCACTCCGCACCGAGCCGTCACGCTAACCGATTTCCCGGGCCCGAACGACCCGACATTGACAGGTCTCCGACCCGCCTCGACTGTGACGGGCGGCATCAAAGCGGACGACCGTGAAGGAGCGACGAGTGCGGCAGCTCTACTATTCTTGGTACTCGATTTGCAGCGAAAAGGTCCTGATGTGTTTGTTCGAGAAGGATCTTCCATTCGAGGGTTGTCACGTCGACCTATTCGACTTCGATCAGGTCAAGGACGATTACCTCTCCGTCAACCTCGACGGCATGGTACCGACCCTCGTGGATGGAGGGCGATCGATCCCTGAATCGACGATCATAAACGAGTACCTCGAGGACGTGGCGCCACAACCGAGCCTGCGGCCGCGGGATCCCCTCCGTTGCGCGGAGATGCGCGGCTGGGTCCACCGGTTCCAGGATATCGTCTTCCCGGCGGTCGGGCTGTTGAGCCAGGTGGCCTTCATCGCCGACGAGCTCAACCGGCGCTGGCCGCCGAACGAGTTGGAGGCATTGATCCGCCGCAAGGTCAACGAAGAGCGAGTGGCGCGACAGCTGCGCGCGGTGCAGGGAGCGCTGACCGCAGAGGAAATCTCGCTAGCTGCCGGGCGGATCGAAAGGGTGCTGGATGAAGCGGAGCGCCTCCTCGGCGACGGCCGCGACTGGCTGGTCGGGGCTTATTCGCTGGCCGATGTCGCCGCGGCGCCGAACCTTTACAGGCTGGACATCATCGGGCAAGACGAAGCGGTCGCTTGTCGGCCGGCCGTCCAAGCTTGGTACCGGCGGATGACGACGCGTTCCGCGTTCTTGCGCACCTATGAGTTTTCGCCCTCGGTGCGGCGCGTTTGACCGGCTCGAGGCTCGCCTCGTAAGCTTTCTCACGCTGGACGAAGGGAGAAAACGATGAAGCGCTCATGGCTTTATGCGATCGGGATGGCCACCGCGCTGGCCACCGCGGCGGAAGCCGCCCCGCCATATAATTTGACTGTCGCAGGGGGTAGCGCGCGCGGCCTGCTGACCACTCTGAACTCGGGAATCGACGCGGCGGTCGCCGCGCAGTTCCCGGGCTCCACGATTACCTATCAGACCTCGGGGGGAGGCTTTGCGAACATCGCTCTCGTCGATCGCAAGAAGGTCCCTCTCGGGTATGTCGTGGACGCAGAGATCCGCATGGCGTTGGACGGCAGCCCGCCGTTTCGAAACAAGATCGACAGCATGCGGACCATCGCCTACTGCACCGGATGGGTGCCGATGCACCTGGTGGTGACACGCGACTTCGCTACCAAACACGGCCTCTCGGAATTCGCCGATATCGCGAAGAAGAAGCCGCCGATCCGCATGGCTCTTCAGCAGCGGGGCAATGTGGTCTCGATGATCAGCGAGATCATGCTGAAGGAGATCGGGGTCAGCGTCGACAACATCAAGACCTGGGGCGGGCAGGTGATGTATGTCGGCGGTTCGGAACAGGCGCCGCTGATGGCCGATCGGCGGAGCGACATGATGTTCAACATGACGCCGGTCAAGGGCCGGGTCGCCTCGGCGGTGCAAAAGGCCCGGGACGTGATCATGCTGAGCGTCGACCGTGGTTTGATAGACCGGGTTGCGGCAAAGACCGGGCTGACCACCTTCGTCATCCCGGCCAGCGCCTACAAGTGGATGGACCGGGATCTCTACACTCTGTCGCTCGGTATTTCCCTGATTGCCCACAAGGACATGACCGACGCGACGGCCTACGACCTGGCCAAGGCGATTACGGAGAAGATCGACAAGATACGCGCGGTTCACCCCTTTATCGGCCGGCTGACCCGCGAGTATCTGGTTTCGCTCGGCGTCGGCGACTATCACCCGGGCGCCGTCAGGTATTACAAAGAAGCCGGTTTGATGAAGTAAGACCGCCTGCCCCGCTTTGGCGGGGAGCGTCCCGATCCTGAGGGTGCTGTTCACGCTCGGCCCGCGCCGGCGCCCGACGGGCTGGCTTGCGCATGCCATCAAGCCCTATGCCGCCCTGGTAGCGGTCGGGGTCATCTATGCCGCGACCTACGCGATCATCCATCCCTGGGCCCTGGCATCGATCTTTCTCTGTGCGGTATACGGTTTGCTTTTCCTGCTGGTCGGGGCATCGCCCCGGTCGCATCCGAGCCGCCCGTCCCTCGTCGATTGGGCGTGCTCGTTAAGCTCCATCGCCACCGGCATTCATTTCGCGCTGAACGCCTCTGCGATCGTGCTTCGGATCCCGGAACTGGACCCGCTCACCGACTGGAACATCGTTTTCGGCTACTGCCTGCTGCTGCTGACGCTGGAGGCGACGCGGCGAACGACCGGGCTGGGGCTGACCCTGATCGTTTTGGTGTTCGTCGCCTACAACTTCCTGGGTCACCTCCTCGGCGGCGTACTCCATCACGCCCATATCGACGCCGAATACTTTCTCGACATGACGGTCTACACCAACTACGGCATCAACGGGCTGCCGGTACGGGTCGCGGCGAGCTACGCGTTCATGTTCATCCTGTTCGGTACATTGCTGCACCGCGCCGGCGGCGGCGCGTTCTTCTTTAACATGGCGGCGAGCCTGAGCGGCCGGCAGGCAGGGGGGCCGGCCAAGATAGCGGTCATTTCCTCGGGCCTCTACGGCATGGTTTCCGGCAGCTCCGTCTCGGACGTCGTGACAACCGGCTCGATCACCATTCCCATGATGAAACGGCTCGGCTACTCCGGCGCCCTCGCCGGGGCGGTCGAGGTCTCGGCCTCGACCGGGGGGAGTCTGCTGCCTCCGGTGATGGGCGCGGCCGCCTTCGTCATGGTCGAGTACACCGGGCTTCCCTACCGAGACATTGCCGCGGCGGCGATCGTTCCGGCGCTGCTCTACTATCTCTCGGTCTATTCCCAGGTGCATCTGCGCTCGCTCAAGCTTGGCCTTCGCGGCTTGTCGCGCGACGAGATCCCGCCCTGGAATGCGACGATGCGCGAGGGCGGGCGCTTCCTCATTCCGCTGGCCGTTCTGCTGCTGGCATTGCTTTTGGGCTACTCACCGACATTCGTGGCGGTATGGGGGACGCTGGCGGTGCTCGCCGTCGCGGTGCTTCGAATAAAGGGTCGGCTCGGCCTGCGCGACCTGTACGAGACCCTGGCCGAGACGACGTCGCGAGTGCTCGCGGTCACCGGCGCATGCGCCGCGGCGGGGATGGTCATTGGCGGCATCACGCTGACCGGCCTCGCCCAGAAGGTCGCGCATCTGGTCTATGCGGTGACCGATGCGGAACTCCTGCTTTCGCTTCTGCTGGCGGCGACGGTTACCGTCGTCCTGGGCCTCGGCATGCCGACGGTCAGCGCCTACATCCTCGCCGCCGTGCTGGTCGGCCCGCTGCTCGCCGATCTCGGCGTCCCGACCCTCGCGGCGCACATGTTCATCCTGTACTACGCGATCCTGTCCGCCATCACCCCTCCGGTCGCGGTCGCGGCCTACGCGGCGGCGTCGATCGCCGAGGACAACCCGCTGCACATCGCCGGCATGGCCGTGCGATTGTCACTTGCGGCGTTCATCGTGCCCTTCGCATTCGTCTACGGCACCGAACTGCTGCTGCAAGGCGGCCCGCTGCAAATCGTGTTTTCGGTGGCTTGCGCCGGTATCGGGGTCGTGCTGCTGGCGGTCTCGATGGAGGGTTATTGGCGGGCGCCGCTGAGCTGGTGGACCCGTCTGCTGTTCGCGGCGGCAGCGCTGTGTTTCATTGTTCCCGGATATCTCAGCGCGCTCTCAGGGGCCGCCGTCGCCGTGGTCGCCTTCGTCCTCGCGAGGATCGCCGACGAGCGCCCGAAGGGTTCCTGAGGGGCCCGCATCCGCTTCTCCTCAGGCGTTCGGGGACCCATCGAGATTGTCCCGCCGGCCCGACCTCTCGATCGAACCGGGCGGGGGGTCCGCCCACAACCCGCCCCGTCGGCCGCGCAATCGCCTTGTCTACTTGGCGAACTTCTCCCGCAGCGCCTTCGCGTGCGGCGACCCGGTGGCCTCGAGGCGCTTCCAGACCTGGGCGGACGCCTCGGCGACAAACCGCTTCGCCGGACCGTCCTTCAGCTTGATCACCTTCAGCCCGGCCGCTTCTAGCGCCCGCTGCTCCTTGGTCACTGCGGCCTCCCAGAACCCGACCGCGGTTTTCTCGTAGGCGACCGTGGTCTCGGTCAGGGCTCTTCTCGCGTCAGTGGGAAGGGACGACCACTTCTTCAGATTGACCAGCGTCACTCCGTCCGCTTGCAGGAAGGACGGATCGACCCGGTGGTTGATGAATTTCTGCCAGCCCAAGTCGGTGATCGCCAGGGCCGGCCACCCCATCCCGACGATTACCCCCCGCTCAAGCCCGGTATAGATGTCGGGAGCGCGCATGGCCACGTTGATGACGCCGATCTCCTTGAAGAAATTGGTGTACATGGGCGCCGAGCGGAGCTTGAGCCCCCTCAGATCGACGCCGCCATCGGCGGTCAGCTTGGGCGGCTTGGTGAGGAAGACGTGAAACCCGAACCCGGCGATCGTCCAGCCAAGGAAATGCGCCTTGAGCTTCTCACCATAGATCCGGTCAAGCAGCGCGACCCCGCCGTTCCCTCGCGCTTCCCAGGGTGTGACGTTGCTGGCGCTCAGCGCGTCCACCTCGGGCACCAACCCGCGATGAAAGCTGGCCGGTGCCCACAACATGTCGACGATACCGTTCCTGAGCGCGCCGGCCTGCTGCATCATCGGGATCGCCGCCGGCCCGCCGACGAGCTCCACCTTGTAGACCCCTTTCCCGGCCTGATTGAGGACGCTTATGTAATTGAGGAACTCCTTGCCGAAAATCTGCTGCGGCGGAAACGGGTTTATCGCTCGAATCTTGACCTCGGCATGCGTTGCGGGCGCCACCACTGCCGAAATCAGGAGACAGGCGGCGAGTATTTTCGCTCTCCTCATCATGTCCTTTTCCTCCCGATTGATTTCTTGCTTGTTCTGATCGCGTAAAGCCTACGCGATAGTCTGGACTTGAACCAGACTTTCCGTCCCGGAGATCGTGTCACCCGATCGCGGCGGGCAGGAACAATGCGATATCGGGAAACAGGGTGAGGACCAGCAACAGGACGAACACGCAGAGAATGTAGGGCACCGCCGCCCGCGCCACCTCGGGCAGCGCGGTGCCTGGCGGGCCAACGCCGAGCATGACGAAGAGCAGCAATCCGAAAGGTGGGGTGATGAGACCGACCTCGAGCCCGAGCAGCATGAACAGCCCGAACCAGACCATGTCGAGCCCGAACGACTGGGCGAGCGGGATGAAGACCGGCAGGGTGATCAGCATCATGGAGACCTGGTCCATGAACATGCCGAGAAATAGCAGGATCAGGAACATGAAGAAGAGCATCGCGTAGGGCGAGACTTCGAACCCAGTCACTTGGCTCAACAGGCCCGGGGTGGCGCCCGAGAAGGTGAGAATCTGGCTGAAGGTGGACGAGCCGATGATGATCAGGAACACCATCGCCGTCACCCGCGTAGTCCCCTCGACCGCCTTGGTCAGGGCATCCCAAGTGAAGCAGCGATAGGCGAGGGCGAGCAACAACACCGAGATGACACCGAAGGCCGAGGCCTCGGTTGGCGTCGCGACACCGACGATGATCAACCCGACGACCGCGAACACGACGACGCCCATCGGCAGGATGTTGATCGCGACCACCTTCAGGAGATCGACCGCCGTCGCTCGCTCGACATCGTAGCCGGGCGCCGCCCCTGGATCGTGCCTGACCTGGAAGAAGATCACCGTCACGTAGGCCACGGCCAGCAAGAGACCGGGGACGAGTCCGGCGATCAGCAGCGCACCGATATCGATTCGTGCGAGGCTTCCGAGCAGCACCGCCAGGCTCGACGGGGGGATGATGATAGCAAGCCCGCCGGTCCCCAGGATGGGCCCGATCACCATGTGCTTTTTGTAGCCTCGCGCGGTCATCTCGGGGACCATCAGCGAGCCCAGCATCGCGGTGTTGGCCATGCTGGAGCCGGACAACGTAGCGAATAGCGTGCCGCCCACCACCGTCAGGTAGGACAGCCGCCCCGGGAGCCGGCCGAAGCACTTGTCCAACGCATCGAAGACCCTCAGCGCCATGCCGGTGTGAAAGAATATCTCTCCCATCAGAAGGAACAGCGGCACCGGTACGAGAGCGAAGGTCGTCACGGACTCGGTGGCATTTGCCACCAGCTGCTCGATACCGACGATCCCGCCGAAAAACACCAGCACGCCCACGACATTGACGAGGAGGAAGGCGAAGGCTACCGGCACGCCGAGCATCATCAGCCCGACGACAGCGCCCAGCAGCAACGTGATCGTCTCGTACCAGATCATGGTTCAGACGATCCCCCGCTGTTGCTCCTCGCCGCGATAAAGGGAGCCACGGCCCCACAGGAGCACCAGGAATTCGATGCCTATCAGCGTGAAGCCGAAGCCCACCGAAGAGAAAAGGATCCAGCGCGGCATATCGATCGACCGGATGTCGATTTCGCCGGCGAGGAAGCTCGCATAGCCGGCCTTGAAGCCGAATGCCGCCAGCAAGAGGCTGACCACGGCGCAGCTCAGATAGATCGCCCGCTCGAGGGGCGGCTTGATTACCGGCGGGGCCAGATTGAAGAAAGACGTCACCACAACGTGGCCTCGACTTCTTACCAGCCAGGGCGAGGCGAGCATGGCGACAAACAAGAGGCTGTATTCGCTCACGCCGCTGGTCGATTGGGGAGGTTGCAGGCCGAACGCCCGCAAGATCACGTCATAGGCGACCAGCACTGCGACTCCGCACAGCATCGCGCCCGCCAGCGTAGCGAGCCCGCGAAGCAGGAACGCATAGGCACGAGCCAGTCGCCCCTGCCGTGGGGGCGATTCACCGGGAGCAGCCTTTGATCGCATACTCACCTGCGTCGTTCCGGAAGGCCTTGGCGACTTCCGGACCTGCTCATCCCCCAGGCCAAGTCCTGGGCAGGCACTTCGACGGCGGGCTTACTTCAGGGCGGACGGGCAAGAAGGGGACATGGCCACCCAGCTTTCCTAGGGTCATGCCGTCTCGCCCGGTCGGAATGCCGTCCGGCACCTAGTGTAGCCCCTCCAGATTCGTGTCGCTTATGGTCCAGCAGTTATCCGCACCCCATCGCGCGGGTCAACGAAGATGCCACCGCCTCACAGCGGATCGTAGCCCTATCGAGCCGCCCCGCGTCCGTGCGAAATCCCGTCGGCGTCGACATCCTGAACCCGTCTCGGAATTTGAGACTCCAGAGTGCGCGATCAAAATGGGAAGCGTTGTAGGCTCAAAGCAATCCGCTCGCACTGCTTGATCGGCCATAAAGCCCCGGTCGGGTTGGCCAATGCCTCCAGGTCGGCGTGTCGGTCCTGAGGCAAATGAGTCGGGCTCCCAACCCGGTGGTCCAGCGTCGGTGGCAACCCCTCCATGAATAAACCGATTTCGGAACTGGACCAGTCAGTGGGAGAGGATCACGGCATAAGCTCGCTTGACGGTATCGATACGCCTATAATTTGCCGGTGGCCGAACCTCTTCCGACCGGACTCAACATTGATCTGTGCTGGCGCGCAGGGCAGTATCCGAACAGGCTGCGGAAACGCAGGGCGCTGCACGGGAGCAACCCGATGAACGACTTGGTGCGCCGCTGGGAAGAGCCGCCGGATCTTCCGACCACTCATTTCCTGGACAACCGAATTCACACCGACTGGGACGTCTTCAGGGCGGAACAGCGCAAGCTGTTCGGCGATTGCTGGAAATTCCTCTGCCTGGAAACCGAGCTGTCGGAACCCGGCGATTATCGCGTTTCGGAGGTCGGCGGCTTCCCCGTAATCACCGTCCGCGCGGAAGACGGGGCGCTGCGCTCGTTCTTCAATACCTGCCCGCATCGTGGCGCGCCGCTGGTGCGCGACGAGCACGGTCGGCTGAAGCGCGGCTTCCAGTGCATGTACCATCTCTGGACCTTCGATCTGGACGGGCAATGCACGTCGATATCGCGGGTCGAGGGCTACAAGGCCGCGGGCCTCACCAAGGAGAAGGTCGGGCTCCGCCCGGTCCGGACGGCCGTCACTTGCGGGCTGGTCTTCGTTAGCATCAACGACGACATCGAGCCGATCGAGGACTTCCTCGGGCCGATGCACGACCACATGAAGAAACACCTCGCCGCAGAGGAGCTCGAGGTGTTCCACTATCACCGTGCCGAGGTTCGGACCAACTGGAAGCTCTGGGTGGACAACAACTCGGAGATTTACCACGACTTGATGCATGTCCTTAACCGCAAGACCGGTGTCGCCCATCCCGAGTATCACGAGCGCCGCTGGCGGCTCTATCCGAACTCGCACAACGTGATCCTCGAAGGTCCGATGAACTACGTAAGCGCCGGTCTCGACGGCCGGGCGGAGCACACGATGCCCGGGATCAGCTCGAACGGCATGATGATCATGGAGGTCTTCCCGGACGTCATGATCAATATCCGCGCGACTGCGATCCGCATCGACTCGATCACACCCATGGAGCCCGGGCTTTCGTTGATCGAGTATCGCGGCATCGGGCTGAAGAGCGACAGCGCCGACGTCCGCGAAATGCGGGTCCGCCACCACAATCAGATATGGGGCCCGGCGGGCCGCAACCTGCCCGAGGACATCGCCTGCGTGGAAGCGCAGTGGCGAAACATGTCGGTCGGCGCTTCGCGCTACAGCATCTTCGCCCGTGAGGAAGAGCTCCGACCGCACGACGACTCGAACCTCCGCGCCTACTACCAGGAGTGGGGGCGGCGCGTGGGCTACTGGCCGCACGACATCGAGGCGTCGAGACAGCCGGAGATTGTCGCCGCGGCGGCAATGGGACCGACGCTGTCGTCGTGACCGACCGGCTCGAAGAGCTCGAACAGCGGGAACGCGTCCGCGCGCGCGTCGCGCTTAGCGCAAGATTGCTGGATGCCTGCGCCTTCGAGGACTTTACTGCGCTGTTCGCCCAGGGCGCGGAATACGCCATCGAAGTGACGACGCCCGAGATCAAGCGCAACTCGACCTGGCTTCGCGCCGACCGGGCTGAGCTGGCGCGGCTGCTCTCCGAATCGTCTCAGCACATCCACGATCTCGCGGCGCGGTTCCACCTGGTGTCGGTGGAGGAGATCGACATCGAACGGGACACGGCGTCGAGTCTTTCCCGCTTTATCGTCCTGCGCACCGACCTCCAAGGCCGCTCCAATGTCTACGCGGTGGGCGCGTACGAGGACGAGTGGATCGCCGGAGAGGAGGGCTGGTTGATCGCACGGCGGACGGTGAGACTTCAGACCCGAATGATGGAGGCGCCAACGCCGATGCCGCTCTGAGTTCCCACACCTCAAACACACAAGAATTGGGAGGAAAGAGAATGCACAAGGTCGTTTGGATCGTTGCCGCCGTCGCGGTGTTGATGACTGGCAACATGGCGGTCGCCCCCTCGGCGAGCGCCGAGGAGGTGCTTCGCGCCGTAACGGCGTTCAACAGAAACGTGCGTACGCCGAAGAGCTTCCTTCGCTTCGTCGACGTAGTGAACCGGGAGATGAAGGGGACACTCCGCATCGACTATGCGGGCGGCCCGGAGGTCATCCCGCCGCGTGAGCAGGCCGTCGCCGTTCGCAACGGCGCGATCGACATCGTCTACGCGCCGCCCAACTTCTATCTCGGCATCGTGCCCGAGGGCGGCGCGCTTGGCGCGAGCGACAAGACGCCGATGGAGGTCCGCGCCAACGGCGGCTTCGCTATGCTGGCCGACATCATGCGCAAGAAGCTCAACGCCCACTTCCTGGCCTGGAGCGATGCGGGCCTCGGCTTCCACATCTTCCTGACCAAGAAGCCCAAGATGATGAACGGGTCCGTCGACCTCTCCGGGCTCAAGCTGCGCTCCACGCCGATCACCAACAAGTTCTTCTCGGGGCTCGGCGCGACCAACGTCCAGATGTTCATCGGCGACATCTATTCCGCGCTCGAGCGCGGCCTCATCGACGGGTTGGGCACACCGCTCTTCGTGGTCAACGATTTCTCCTGGGACAAGTTCATCAAGTACCGGATCGACCCCGGCTTCCTCCAAGTGGACATCGCGACCGTGGTCAACCTCGACAAGTGGAACGCGCTGCCGGAGGCGAGCCGCTCCAAGCTGCAGAGCCTCGCGATCGAGAACGAGAAAATCTCCTACGACGCGTTCCAGAAGGACCAGCAGGCGCTGCGCGCGGAGCAGGCGAAGCGGGGCCTGGAGACGATCGCGCTCGAGGGCGAGGCGGCTCGCAAGTTCCGCGCCGCGGCTTTCGAGAACTTGTGGGCGGACATCAAGCGGCGTTCGCCGGACATGGCCGATCAGTTGCGGGCCAAGTTCTACAACTAGGGCATTCGATACCGGGCGGCGCCGACACGTCGCCCGGTTTCGATCTTCAATCCATCAGACCGGGCAGCAGCGTCGCGATCTCCGGCACCGCGATCAGGATCAACACCAGCAATATCGCGCTCCCGACATAGGGAAGCGCCGCGACCGCCACATCCAACAGACTCGTTCCCTTCGGCGCGACGCCCATCAGCACGAACAAGCCGAGGCCGAAGGGCGGCGTCGCCAGGCTGATCTCGAGGGCGAGCAGCATGATGACGCCGAACCAGATCAGGTCGAAGCCGAGCGCCTGGGCGAGCGGAAAGAAGATCGGGACGGTCAGCATCATGATCGACACCTGCTCCATCAGCATGCCGAGGAACAGGAGAATCCCGAACATCACCAGCAACAGCAGGATTGGCGCCACCTCCAGTCCGGTGGCCCAGCGCACCATTCCCGAGCTCGCGCCGGACAGCGCGAGAATCTGGCTGAAAGTGGCCGATCCGGTGATGATCAGAAACACCATCGCGGTGACCTTGAGGGCGTTCAGAAGCGAGGTCCTTACGGCCTCGACGCTGAGCGAACCGAAGGCGGCGGCGAGGATGAGCACCCCGAGAACGCCGAACGCCGCCGATTCCGACGGCGTCGCTACGCCGAGCAGGATCAGGCCGATCACCATGAAGACGATCACCCCCATCGGCAGGATGTTGGTCGCGACTAGGCGAAGCTTCTCAACGAGGGATACGCGTTCCACGGCATATTGCGGCGCGGCGTCGGGATCCAGTTTCACCTGGACGTAGATCACCGCCACGTACATGACGGCGAGCAGCAGCCCGGGCAGCACGCCCGCGATCAATAGCTTGCCGATATCGATCCGTGCGATGCTGCCGAGCAGGACGGCCAGACCGGAGGGCGGGATGATCATCGCGAGCCCGCCGGTCCCGATAATCGGCCCCATGGCGAGGTGCTTCTTGTAGCCGCGCTTGGCCATCTCGGGCAGCATCAGCGCCCCCAGCATGGCCGTCGAGGCCATGCTGGCCCCGGTGAGCGCGGCGAACGTCGTGCCGCCAGCCACCGTGAGGTAGGAAAGCCGTCCGGGCAATCGCCCGAACAGCCGGTCGAAGGCGTCGAACACGCGGGCCGCGAGGCCGGTGCGAAAAAACAGTTCGCCCATCAGGAGGAAGAGCGGCAGTGGGACAAGGACGAAGACCGTCACCGCGTTGGTGGCGTTGGCGGAGAGCTGCTTGAGCCCGGTCTCGAACCCCATATAGAGCGTCACGCCGATGACGCTCACCCCGAGGAAGGCGAACGCCACCGGCATGCCGAGCAGCATGAAACCGACGACGAGGCCCATCAGCAGACCGCCGGCCTCGAACCAGGCCATGGCTCAGATGCCTTCCCTGTCGGCGCCTGCGTACATGTCGTCGAAACCGGCGAGGAAGCGCGCGAACTCCACGGCGCAAAGACCGAACCCGAGCGGCAACGAGGCAAACAGGAGCCATCGCGGCATGTCGATCGAACGCACGTCGAACTCGCCGAGCCGGAACGCCTCGAGCCCCATCGACGCCGCGTAGTAGCCTATGGCGAGGCAGATCGCGACGCAGCCGGCGTAGACCAGCTTGCCCACGACCCGCCGCGCGACTTGCGGCAGGACCGTCAGCAGCGAGGTGACGAACACATGGGCCTTGCGGCGGACCAGCCAGGGCGCCGCAAGCATGGTCATGAATAGCAAGGCATATTCAGTAAACGCACTCACCCAATAAGGCGGCTGGAAACCCAGCGTCCTGACGACGACGTCATGGACAATCGCCAGGAAGACAAGGCCGAGAAGCGCGGAGGCGAGACCGGCCAGCGCCCCGATCACCGTCTCGTAGCCCTTACCTACCCGGACCACGCCAGGTCGCCGATGCGCACAAGATGCACTCCTATCGTCACGCACTCCTCCTCTTGGGGTCTTTGCGAAGAGCCGGGGCCGCACGGTTGCACGGAGAAGTATGGCACGAAGCGGACAGCTTGGCCCGCCGATGACCCCCTACGGTAAATTTGCCAATCGCCGATCGTCTCCTTACCCGTCGACATTCCGCTCTCCCGGTCGGTCCGGTTCCTTGAGGCGGTTCTGCGCGGCGCGCGGGCCAGCCGGCTGCTGTCGGACGAGTATTTCTCGGTCGACGGCACGCTGATGGTGGCGTGGGTGTCGATGAAGAGCATCCAACGGAAGGATCGCGGCGGCGGCGACCCGCCGGCCGGGCGCAACGCGGAGTGGGACTTCCGCGGCAAGCGGCGCTCGAACGCGACGCATGCGTCCACCACCGATGCCGATGCCCGGCTGTTCCGCAAGGACGAGGGTCAGTCGAGGCGGCGATGTTACATGGGCCATCTGCTGATGGAGAACCGGAACACGCTGATCGTCGATGCGACGCTGACCTGGGCCTCAGCCACCGCCGAGCGAGAGGGGGCGCAGGAAAGCGCGGCGGATCACGCTCGGCGCCGACAAGGCCTATGACGTGGCCGCCTTCCAAGGACCGTAGGTACGGGCCATGTTGGTCTTGGGCCCGTTCGGCCGCTTTCGCGGCCTTCGGCCACGGTCCGCCTCACCATTGATGAACTCCCGGCGGGCCAGATCGAGCCCGGCCTGACTGTCGCGCCAGGCCTGGCGCCGGGCCACAACCTCCGGGCAGTCCTGCTCGCTGGCATGGCCGATCTTCTTCTTGCGCGTCATCCCATGGCGTACCAGGAAGCGCTGGACGGTGCCGTAGCCGAAGCCCAGCCAGCGCCCGGCAAGCAGACGGCGCAACTCCTCGATGGTGATGCCCGGGGTCTGTGCGACCAGCTCGAGGACCAGCCCAAGATGCGCTTCAATGCGCCCCGAGCCACGGTCGCCGCCCGTAGCGCTCGGACCGGGATCGTCCTCCAGCCGCGCCCGCGGGCACCACCGGCCGATACTCGCGGCACTCACCCCAAAGCGGGCTGCGGCCGCGCGGTGGCTCAATCCCGCGGCAACCGCCGCAAGGACACGAACGCAAAGGTCAAGGGAAAGTGCTCTGGACATGTCCGCCAGCCTCCTCCCCAGCGAACAGCCTCAACCAAGAATCGCAAAACTTGGGAATTTGTCATCAATTCAACTAGACCGGACAACGCTCTAGTCGATCACCGCTGTGGCCTCGATCTCGATCACCCAGCCGGGATTGACCAAGCGGGTGACGCCAACCAAGGTGGACGTCGGCTTGTGTTCGCCGAAGAAGTTCTCCATTTCGCCGATTCCTTCGGCAAGGTAGCCGTCCATGTCGGTGGTGAACTGGTTGATCCGGACGACATCCGAGGGCGTGGCGCCGAATTCGTCGAGCGAAATGCCGATATTCTTCCACACCATTTGGGTCTGCTCGCGAATGCTGCCAGTAAACGGAGTGCCGTTTTCGTCCATGGGAACGGTTCCAGCGACATGGATGGTGCGTGATCCCTTGGATTCGATGACTTGCGTGTAGATGTTGGCTCGCGCCTTGTACTTGTCCGGTTGTCGGCGATCGATGGGCATGGTGTATCTCCTTGTTTAGCAAATGGCAGGTGGACTGGTGACAGCCGGGCCGCAGACCCGACCAATACTGCGCTGCGGGCCCGGCGAGGGTCTATCTTGGCGGTATCACCGGCAAGAGCAGGAACGCCTTGTTCTCAGGTCCGGTCGCCAGCGTGACCGTGCCGTCGAACACCGCCGCCGGCCTGTCGTCGGGGTCGTCATGCCGGAACAGGCCCACGCCGGTCAAAGCCCCCAGGTGAGAGATTTCCCGGTTGTGGCCGACGCTGGGCGCGACGTAGTCGCGGCCCCGTACGGTGAGCCCGATGCGATAGCCTTGCGGAATCACCACGCAGCTCGGCAGGATCTCGATATCCAGCGCGTAGCTCTGCCCGGGCGTGAGCTTCTGGATCTCGTCATGGCTGTGGAACGGCCGGTATGGCAGCGACCGTCGCTCGTCCAGCTTCCGGTGTGAGGCTCTGAGCCACCCCTGGGCGATCGGCGTGTTGGGGTCGATATGGCCCGGAAACACGATCTCCCTGAAGTCGGGAGCGAACACGCGCACCACAAGAAAGAGGTCGGCGTCGTCGGTATCCGATGAGACATGCAGTCTTGCCGCCATCGGCCCCGTGAGCTCGGTTTCCTGCGCCAACGGAGGTGTGACGAACGTGACTCCGTCGGAATTGCCGCGGTAGCTGATCGTTGCTGCCCGTTTCGGCGGTTCCGTATTCAGCGCGGCGGTCTCGGCGTCCAGGTACCAGGTCGTCCATTGGGTTCTGGCCAGCGGCCACTCGTTTTCGTCCCGCCAGTCGAAGTCCGAGGTGTCGGGGCGGCGCAGCTGCAAATGCACGCGCGGCTGGTCCGCCCAGCCATTGTCCTCGTCCTTGAGGAAGTAACCGAAGAACCGTTTCTGCAAGTCCACGCCGTAATCGGTGTAGTACTCCGTCCAGTGGTCGAGAGTGTGGAAGTCGAGCCATTTGTGCTCGCTCGCCGAGTCGAGAAACCCCTCCACATTGCCGCGCAGGTGCAGTCCCTGACCGCCCCAGTTGGCGGTGGAAAGCAGCGGCGTGGTCACCGCGGTAATGTCCGGCAGCCGAGAAGTCCAGAAATCGTCCGTCGCCAGCTTGTTGGCCGAGCATTGAGCGTGCCAGTCGGTGCGGTTCGCCTCCAGCTGCTCCGCCGTCAGCGTGGCGGGCCCGGCGACCCACTCTCCGTTCATCGAGCTCTTGTAGCCGTTCTCGCCTACGCCGTGCTGCACCGGCAGCACCACCGGGCTGTACCAGGTCTTGGAGAAGGTGCACAGGATGCCGCCGTGCCAGGCCATGTCGCGGTAATAGTCGAGCGCGCCCTCCCACACGCAGATCGCTCCGAGCGAGGGCGGCTGGAGGGCCGCGACCTGCCATTGGTTCATCGCCAGGTAGGAGGTGCCCGATAGGCCGATTCGGCCGTTGCACCAAGGCAGCGCCGCACACCACTCGATGCAGTCGTAAAGGTCCTGCGCCTCGCGCGCGCACCACGGATCGAGATACCCTGGAGAGCGCCCCGCGCCGCGCGAATCGACGCGTACGCACGCGAATCCGTCGGGCACGAACTTCTCCGGGTCGCACACCTCAAAGTTCTGAAAGGCGTTGCTGGACCCCTCCAGCACCTCTGGCTTCTGCTGCGTTATCCAGGACCATTGATGCGGGTAGCCGTCGGAAAAATGCACCAGCTTTCCATACGGCCCCATGGCCATGATGGCGGGATGGCGGCCGTCGTCGTCAGGGCGGAAAATGTCGCAACGTAGAACGACGCCGTCATCCATTTCGATCGGCGCGTCCCATTCGATGATCATGCCGGCCTGCCGCTCAATCCGGTGCTGCGTCATCGCCGCCTCCCGCTGCTTTCCAAGATTCCCTGGGCAGTTTACGGGCTAAGGAACCGGATGGGCACTGCGCCGGAAGGACGGACCGGGCGTGTCCGGCCGCCGACACTTGCGACGGGCCCCCGGCGCCGCCGGTTGCATGCCCATGCGATCTGCGTTCAAATGATCCGCCAGAGACGGCGGGGACACCCGATGGAAGTGCGTGTCAGCGCGGTCGCAAAGACTTGGGGCCTCGAAACCGGCGAGGCGGTACACGCACTTCGGTCCTTCGACCACGTCTTCCCTTCGCGGGGCTTCACGTGCCTGCTCGGCCCCTCGGGTTGCGGCAAGAGCACGCTTCTGCAGATGATCGCAGGGCTCACCGCCTTTACATCCGGAAAGATCGAAATTGCTGAACCGGAAACCGGCGAACGCGCTGCGCTCGGCGCCAACTCCGTGATGGTTTGGCAAAACTTCAATCTGTTTCCCTGGCTCAACGTAATCGACAACATCGCATTCGGCCTCAAGATGTCCGGCATGGACAGGACGGAACGCCACAGCCGGGCGCAGGAATACATCGACTTCGTCGGGCTCCGGGGCTTCGAGGCCAAACTTCCGCGCCAGCTCTCGGGCGGCATGAGACAACGCGTGGGCCTAGCCCGGGCGCTGATCAAGGACCCCGATATCCTGTTGATGGACGAGCCCTTCGGCGCTCTCGATGCGCAGACGAAACTCATCATGCAGGAAGAGGTGCAGCGTCTCTATCTGCAGACCAAGAAAACCGTGATTTTCGTGACCCACGCAATCGACGAATCGATCCTACTGGCCGACGAGGTCGTCGTGATGACAGCCCGTCCGGGACGGGTAAAGGCCACCGTACCCATCGGACTCGCGCGACCGCGATCGATGGAGGACGTCAACTCGACCGCCTTCGGCAGTCTGTTCGACAAGATCTACCACCTCATCAAGGAAGAAGTGGAAAAGGCCGTGCTGACCGAAATGGCCGCGCCATGACTGCCCGGATCGTGCATCGTGACGATGAGATCGGTCCGGCCACCGCCGAGACTGTCCCCGATACCGCCGCGCGCAGTCGGCGGCGGGCACGTGCAACGCAGATCGGCACGATACTGGCGGTCTTGCTGATGTGGGAGGCCGTCGTGCAGATGTTCGACGTCAAACCCATCTTCCTTCCCTCGGTCTCGCTGGTGCTTACGACGCTGTGGGCCATGATCTGGGACGGAACGCTGCCGTGGAACTCCCTGGTTACGGTGCTCCGTATCCTGACCGGATTTCTCGCCGCGGTGGTCGCCGGTGTCGCGATAGGGATGGCGATGGCTTTCTCTCGCACGATACAAAACATGTGCGATCCGCTGATCGCTGCGCTCTATCCGCTGCCCAAGATCACGCTCATTCCGCTGTTGATCATCTGGCTCGGATCGGGCGAGGCGTACAAGTTCATCGTGATCGCTTTCACCGCCTTCTTCCCGATCGTCATCAACACCTATATCGGATTGCGCCAGGTCGACCAGGATCTGATCAAGGCGGCCCGCGATCTGGGAGCGGATGAGCGCCGGATTCAGCTCGAAGTCATGCTGCCGGCGGCGCTGCCGAGCATCTTCGCCGGTTTTCGGCTGGCTATGGGTGTGGCTATCATCCTCACCGTAGCGGCCGAGATGATTGCGAGTCAGGACGGGCTCGGCCGAGTCCTGATCGAGGCGGGGGCGATTCTGGAGACCGAAAAGGTCTTCGCCGCGCTGTTCGTGATGGGGATTCTCGGCATCGTGGTTACCAAGATCCAGGATTGGCTCGATGGCCGGTTCGCCGGCTGGGCCTTCGACGTGCGCGAGCGGTAGATGGCCGGTTACAACGACTACAGGGGGGAACGGACATGACTCAGGGGAAACTGATCGATCGGCGCCAATTCGTCAAAACGGTCGGCGTGGGCGGAGCCGCAGCGAACCTGCCGACTTTCTTCGGTACCAGAACGGTGCGGGCGGCCAAGACGACCAGAATGGTGGTGGGCGAAGCGCCCTTCATCTCCAAGGGACCCAACATGATCGCCCTGGAGAAGGGCTACTACAAGAAGATGGGTCTAGACGTGGAGCTGAAGTTCTTCTTCGACGGAGCGCTCATGGTAGCGCCGCTCCTGGCGGGCGAGCTGGACCTCGCCTCGCTCACCGTGTCCGCCGGTTTCTTCAACGCGGTCGCGCGCGGAGGCGATCTCGCCATGTTTCTCGATGGCGGAACCGAGTCTCGCCGCGACAGGTCCTATGTGGTTACGGTGGTGAGTCAGAAGCTGTTCGACCAGGGCGTTCGAAGCGCCAAGGACCTCAAGCAGGTTACCGACCTCCCCGTCCACATCTCGGACAAGGGCAGCATCAACCACTACGCGATCGACCATTCCTACATGGCGGCCGGCGTCGATCCGCGGAAGTTGCAGATCGATTTCGGCCTGGCGCAGCCTAAGGCGATGCAGCTCATGATGAAGGGCGGCGTCAATGTTTCCAATTTCGGCTATCACTTCGGGTTCTTCCTGGAGAAAGCGAAACGGGGCCGGATCATCGACACGGCGGCGGACACGGCACCCGGCGCCATCATCTCCTGCTCGGCATATTCTAAACGCCGGATGGCGGATTCCGGACGCGAAGCCTATGTACGTTTCGCCATGGCCTTCCTCCAGGGTGTGAAGGAGTTCAACGCGGCAGCCGGAACCAGACCGCCGCCGGCCGACATCCTGGACATCCTCTCGAAGCTCACCGTCTTCAAGGGGGACAAGGGCAAGGGCGTCATCAAGGCGATCCAGCCACATTGGGCCTGGACGGTTCCCGACGCCAAACCGAACAAGGAAACGATCCGAAAGATGCACGACCATTGGGTCGATTACCGCGGCTACGTATCGAAGCCCGCCTCGATCGACGATGTGGTCGATGTCAGCATCGCCGAAGAGGCAGCCCGGCGCCTTAAGGTGGAGAATCCGTTCTGATAGGCAGGAAGTCTGGCGTCCCGCCAGAATAATTGCGGGATCTGCTACGCGGTGCGCCGTGACGGATGTCTGTCGCTCGGCGACGAAGTCGAATGCGTCTGAGGTAGCTGTCCGTGCGGCGGGTCGATTTGGCAAACTAACGGCGGCCGCTCAACCCGCGACCTCGCAGATCGTCAATGCGGTCAGCGCGAACACCTTCGCCGTCGCGACGAGGTCGTCGATCCCCATCGGCCGCGCCGCGCCGGCGAGACCGGCGACGCCGCCATCGGCGATCGGGTCCCTGGTGCCGGGGCCGTAGCCGACGGCAGGGATGCCCGCCTCGTTGAAGGCGTTGGCGTCGCGCCACATGCTGATGACGCCGGTCGGGGCGAGTGACAGGTCTTCCCCCCGCACCGCCCTGTGGGCATCCTTCAGGCTTTCGATCAGCCTTTCTGCACCGGTCGAGACGAAACCGCGCCGGAAATCGTAGGCCTGTATCTCGCACTCGAGCCCGGTTTCCGCGATCGCCCGGGCCAGCGACCGCTGGATCTCCATCGGCGTGGCTTCGGGGGCAAGCCGGATGTCCAGAAATATGTGGCAATAATCGACCTTTTCGGTCCAGGCGGGCCCCGAGGAGCGGATTTCGTAGATCTGCGCCTTGGGTATCACCGTGCCGCCCCAGAACGTATAGCGCGCCTGCTCCTCGTACGCCTTCGCCCAGGCCTCGATCCGGGTGATCACATGGCCTGCGCGTTCGAAGGGGTTGGGGTTTCCTCCGATCCCTTGGCCGCGCCGGATAGCCGGCGTGTAGGCGACATTCCCCGGGACGCCGACGCGGAGACGCAGATAGCCTGCCTGGGCGACGCTCATGGTGAAGTCCGAGACCTCGCCGACCAGCGCGTAATCCGCGACGATTCCCTGTTCCACCAGCCAGCGCGCGCCGAACCCTTCTCGGACCTGGCTCTGCGCCGGACCCACGCCGGACCACGCCGCGAGATCGCTGTCGAACGGGGCGGAAGTCTCCTGGGCCACGCCGGTCACGAACAGATCGGCCTGAAGACCGATGCCGGACTTCCTTATCGCGCGTACGGAGATCATCTCCGCGGCGAGCTGGGCCTTGTCGTTGGCCAGCCCCTGGCCGTAAAGGAGATCGCCGTCGCGCCAGGCGCCGCGAATTTTCCGCTCGACGGACTCGTCGCCCTTGGGCGCGATGCCCTGCGTATCCATGTGGGCGTTTAGGATCAGCGAATGTCCGTTCCGCCGCTCTGCGTCCCTGCCGCGCAGCACGCCGATGGCGTTGACGCTGGTCTCGTCGATCCGGTGCAGCCAGGCGTCGATGTCGGCTCTGCGCAGCCACTCGACCACTGCCTCGCCGACAGCGCGCTCGTGACCGGAGTAGTCGCGAAGATTGCCCAGCGCGAGGCACAGATCGACGAGATCCCCGCGGTCGTCATCGATGATCGCGAGCACGCGTTGGCTGGCATCATCCCTCGTCATCTAAACCCCCTAATCAATTTGCTGGGCATTTGATCTACGCCATTCGCAAGGCTAATCGGCGTGAAGGTTACAGGCGATGACGCAGCGTTCCGCCCTGTAGAAGTCGCGCAGGAACGCTTCCTGGCTTTCGTATGCCCGGTCCGGCACGAGGCGCGCCGGGATCGGGATCCGGAGGGGGCTCTGGTCAAACGGATAAGGGTGGACACGGGCGCGCGCCATCCAGCACGTCGACCGTGAGCACCACCTCGTCCTGTCTCGGACCCACCGGCACTTGGGTGATGCTGTTGGACGGGCCGTTCTTCCGGACCTCGTTGTCGAACGGGTAACGGTTGCAGATGAACTGGGCCAACTGGTCGTAAACCTCCATCAGCTTGAAGTTCCGCCATAGCTCCCCCTCGGTGGCGAAGTCGCGATATGTCGCCGACCTGCGCTGCTGGTCGACGAGCTCCTCTCGCCCGGCTTCCCAGCGGTCAAGCGTAGCACGCGCGTCAGAGCCCCTATTCCGAGGGATCATGTTCGTTGAACAAACTGGGGGCAGGTCAAAACCGTCTGAGAGTACCCCCAATTGAGCCAGACAATGGGCGTGTCCGATGCACGCATCGTCGGCAGCAGCCGATTGATAGAGTCGACCGCCTTGTGGAGCGGGCTCACGTCAACGCCGAGCAGACTGAACCAGCCATCGTCGTGAAAGAAATCATTCTGCATTGAGCTTCATGACGCACGGCGGCTTGAGCGGACGCGTGAGATCAACCGTTCTGTCTTGCTCCACCAGCCAACGCATCTGCCATTTGAACTTCCGGCGTCGATCAGTGACCGCATACTCCTAGAGCGTAGAGGCAAGCGCCTTTTACGCTTTGTTCACCGGCGGCTCTCCCCAGATTGCCCTTGATCCGCGGACCAGCAGCCGCAGGGGCAGGCGATACATCCAAAACGCCCAACACGGTTCCAACCAAAACGGAAACTCTCTAGTGCCGTTCATTGATGTAGGGATGCGTCAGCGCAGCCGGTTGCACCGAACGGCGGACGATGCTGACCAGCGCGATCACGGTCAGCAAATAGGGCAGGATCGCCAGAAACTGGAAGGGTATCTCTTCCGCGGCCTGCGCCTGCAACCGGAATTGCAGCGCCTCCGCGGCGCCCAACAGAATCGAGACGCCGAGCACCCCGACGGGGAAGATACCCGCGAGGGCGTCCCCATCGTCGCCGCGGGCTCGGTCATGACGCCCGGTCCGGAGCGTCGCCGCCGTGTCCCGCCATCATGAGGCCGACGCGCTCGCGGGTCGCCGTCGCCGAATCGAGCACGCCGACGATGCGTCCTTCGAAAATCACCGCGATGCGGTCCGAGAGCTGCATGATCTCGTCCAGCTCGGTCGAGATCAGCAGCACGCCCGTATCGTTCGCCCGTGCTTCGAGAAGCTGCTCGTGGACGAACTGCATCGCGGCGATGTCGAGGCCCCGGGTCGGCTGGACCGCCAGCATGATGTCGGGTCTGCGGGAAAACTCGCGGGCCAAGATCACCTTCTGCTGGTTGCCGCCCGACAGCGTGCTGATCGCTCTGTCCCGCGATCCGGCGCGAACCGAAAACTGCTCCAGCCGGCGTTCGGCATTGTGCGCGATCACTTGGCGGTTGAGCGTCCCCCATCGCGCGAAAGGCCGCCTGGCACGCCGCGCAGGCGGGGCCGCCCTTCTACACCGTGATCCAGACTGCCAAGCTGAACGACCTTGATCGACAGGCCTGGCTCGCCGACATCCTTGAACGCCCGTCCAGCGCTGCACGTGCCGCCCAACGACGGCTCCGTTGCACAGCACAATTGTCGCGTAATGCCCGACTACTGGCAGGCATGGCGCGCGGATTCGCGCCTCTCCATGGCGGCGTCCTTCATGGATTCCCCACCGGTGCGTCTCCATTATGTCGGTGATTTCGTCCGCGGCCCGCCACCGATATCGGAGCGTCGCGGGCAGTCCCCTAGCGATATCAGGAAAGGCAGCACCGACATGAGATACGACACCGTAAAATGGGAGATCGTCTCCTCGCCCCTGTGCCCGGGCGACAACGCGATCGGCATCCTGACGCTAGACGTGCCGGAGCGGATGAACGCCATCAGCCCGCGCATGGCGCTGGAGCTCGACCGGATCGTCGACGACATCCGCGAATCGGGCGCGCGCGTGGTGATCCTGACCGGTTCCGGAGGTAATTTCTCCGGTGGCGGCGACCTCAAGGTCGAGACCGCTCCTCTGGAGCGACCGGAGGAGACCCATGGCCTCGATGGCGCATACATGGACATGGTGATCTGGTGGATGAACGATCACCACCACGTCGTCGCCCAGCAGGTCTGCCGGAAATGGGAGGACCTGCCGATGCCGACGATCGCCGCGATCGACGGCGTATGCGTGGGCATGGGCTTCGAGTTCACTCTGTGCTGCGATTTGAGGATCGTCTCCGACCGCGCCAAGCTGTCGGAGATCGCGGTGCCGGCGGGCTTCATGAGCGAATGGGCGTCGCCGCGGGTGCTGCCCAAGATCATCGGGTACGCCCGCGCAGCCGAGATGATCCTCACCGGCCGGTTCGTCCTCGGCGAGGAGGCCTGTCGCATCGGGCTCGCCAACAAGGTGGTTCCGGCCGACGAGCTGATGGACACCACGCTCACCTGGGCGGGTCGGATCGCCTCCTACCCCACCCGCGGGCTCAAATTCGCCAAGGAAACGCTCCGGCTGTACCGCAACAAGGACCGCAATCTGGACGACATGAAGCTCGAGATCGACCGTGTGCTGGAGCTCTCGCGCACCCAAGCATGCGCCGAAGGGCTGAGCGCGTTCCTCGAGAAGCGCACCCCGGTCTATCACGAGGGCAACCCGGTCAACTATCCGCGCCCAGACGAGACCTGGTAGCGCGACCGGTTCAGTCAACGGCGAGCGCGCTACGCAGGATCTTGCCCACTTGGTTCTTGGGAATTTCGTCGAGGAATTCGAGGGACTTGGGCACTTTGTAGGGCGCAAGTCGCCGCGCCACGTCCTCCAGGATTTGGCCTTTCAGCGCATCGGACGCGGCAGCACCGCCGGCCAGCCTGGCGAATGCCGCGATCCGGTTGCCGAATGTGTCGTCGGGTATGCCGATCACTGCGGCTTCGGCGACCGCGTCGTGCTTCAGGAGGGCGTTCTCCACCTCCTGCGGCGAGATGAAATAGCCGCGCGACTTGAACAGGTCGTCCTTGCGCCCGAGGAAGTAGTAGTAGCCGTCCTCGTCCTGGCGCATCACGTCGCCGGTGTCGTACCACTCGCCCCTGTGGGCGGCCTGCCACTTGTCCCATTGCTTGTAGTAGCACAGGAACATGCCGGGATCGTCGCGGTGGATCATCAGCCGGCCGGACTCGCCGACCGCGACCGGCTCCAGCCGGTCGTTCATGATTGTCATCCGGTAACCCGGCAGGGCTTTGCCCATCGATCCCCACTTGACCTCGTTATAGGTGGTGTTGGCCATACACGTCATGACCTCGGAGACCCCGTAGATTTCGTACAAGGGGAAGTCGAAACGGTGCGACCACTGCTCGGGAACGCTGGAGCCGAGCGACTCTCCGGCGCTCATGAAATAGCGGACCGCCGATAGGTCGAGCCCGTCCTCGACCCCCGCTTCGGACAATATCCGGCGGTAGAACGTCGGAACGCTCAGGAACTTGTTCACCCCGAATCGTGCGACGGCTTCCAGCACCGGGCGCGGGCTGGTCCGCTTGAAGAACAGCGCGATCGTTGCTCCGGCGCGCAGAGGGCCGATGAAATTGTTGCCGAAAGTCCCCATGAAGCTGAACTCGCCCGGTGTCATCGTCACGTCGCCGGGCGCGTATTCGTTGTGCAGGACGACCGGGTCGCCCAGCGTGATCGCCCAGCGGTGGCCGTGCAAAATGCCCTTGGGACGGCCGGTGGTGCCGGAGGAATAGACCATGAAGGCCGGCGCCATGGCCTCGGTGTCGGCGGTCCAGTCTATCGGGGAGAGGCTCTCGAAGGAGTCGTAGGAGACGAGCCCCTCGCCGTCGGCCGGTCCGTCGACGATCACCAGCCGGTCGAGTGCGCCCGCATCCAGCAATGTCCGCAGCGGTGCGGCGAGCTCCGCGGGTGCGGCGGCGATGCGCGCGCCGGAGTTCTCCACCAGATAGCCGACCTCGTCCTGCTGCAGCAGCGAGTTCGACATTACCGCGACCGCGCCGATCCGGAAGGCGGCCAGAGCGAGAATCGGATAGGCGGGCCGGTTGTCGGAACGCAGCAGGATCGTATCGCTCTCGGCGAGACCCGCCGCGAGCAATCCGGCAGCGGCCCGCCCGACCTTGGTGTCCAGCTCGTCGTAGCTCAGCGCGCCGCCGTCCCATACCATCGCCGGCAGTTCGCTGCACCCGGCCGCGATCGCGCGGCCGACCGTTTCGGCGTACATGTTCACCCGGGGCGGATAGACACGGTAGCCCTCGGGTACGACCCCGCCGCTCATGAGCACCTCCAGTCGGGCGTTCGGTTCGACGTCGAGCGCAGGCATTGTCCTCGCGCCACGAATTGCCCGCAAGCCGGCGGCGTCTTGCCGGGCTGCGACGTCGCGCGCGCCCGTTACGACGCCCGCCGCGCCGCCGGGGTCTGCGTTACGTGCCCGACGCGAGGCAAACCCAGGCAGCATGACGCTCGAAACACACAGGGCGCACAGCACGCGTATTCGCGCATGCCGGATCTCCTTCTACAAATGGTGGGGAGTCCCCCGATTCTACCCCCGAAGGGGGCGGATCGAAGGACGTCAGGCGATCTTCGCGTAGCCCGCCGCCTCGGCGGCGCGTTGGCGCTCGATCAGCGTGTCGAATACCTCGCCCGACACCGTCTCGAAACGGTCGAGCAGCAGCGCTTCCCGCGTCGCCGCCATCTCGGGCGCCGACCTGACACGAACGCTAAGGGATCGGGGTGCCTCGATCATCTACGTCACCCATCGTATTGACGACAACCTCGTCAAGGCCGCGCAGATCGACGGCGCGAAGCCGGTCACGATCTACTGGCGCGTAGTCCTGCCGCTGCTGCGGCCGGTCTTCTTCGGCGCCTGTGTCGTGGTGGGGCACATGGCAGTGAAGAGCTTCGAGCTGGTGCTGGCGCTCACCAATGGCGGGCCCGGCTATTCCACCGATCTGCCCGCGACCTTCTTCTACGCGGTCGCCTATTCGCGGGACCAGCTGGCCATCGGCAGCGCCAGCGCGATGGTCCTCCTGTTCATCGTCGCCTCCATCGCCGTCCCCTTCATGTATTCCGAGCTGGGGAAGAGATCATGAGCTGGGGGCGGGTGCTGATATGGACCGTGCTGCTCTTGCTCGCGGCCTGGTATTTGTTTCCGCTCTACGTGATGATCGCCACCTCGTTCAAGGATGCCGAGGAGATACGACAGGGAGGCCTGACGGCCATCCCCACGCGGCTCGATGCGCAAGGTACCCAAGGCCGAGCGCAACGAGATCGTGGAACGCGTGGCGAGAACTCTGGAGATCGAGGAATTGCTGGACCGCAAGCCCAGCCAGCTCTCCGGCGGGCAGAGACAACGCGTGGCGATGGGTCGGGCGCTCGGGCGCTACCCCGTGCTGTTTCTGTTCGACGAGCCGTTGTCCAACCTTGATGCCAAGCTGCGGGTCGAGATGAGGGCCGAGATCAGGCGTATCCACAAGGCCACGCGGACCACGACGATCTATGTCACTCACGACCAGGTCGAGGCGATGACCATGGGCGATCGGATCGCGGTCATGAAGTCCGGCCAGATCATGCAGCTGGGGACACCGGAGGAGGTCTATGCCGATCCCTGGAACCTGTACGTGGCGCAATTCATCGGAACGCCCGCGATCAACGCGATTCCGGCGACGTTCGACGGTTCGCGCGTTACCGCGGAGGGCGCCGCAATTCCCACGCACCCCACGGATATCGACCGGCTGGAAAAGGTCTCGGGGCGCGACATCGTCTGCTGCGTGCGCCCGGAGGCGATCCGCCTGAGCGAGGCGGGCATCCCCGGCGGCATTGAAGGGGTCGAACCGACTGGGCCGGACACCTTCCTGACCGTTTCCACCGGAATCGGCCCCTTCACGGTGCGTACCGAGGGCAACTTCGCCATCCGCGAGAACGAGCGCGTGGCGCTCGACTGGGACGGCGGGAACAGCCTGTTCTTCGATGCAAGGACGGAAGAGCGCATTTGAGAAAGGCTCGGCGCCCGGGAGACGGAAAACGCGGGACCGAGTCCGGTTTCAGTGTCGACCCAAAGCCGTGAGACGAATTCGCCGCGAAGGGGTACAAAATGGCCTGAGCCCACAGCTGCTTCGGCCGTTCTGTCCCGAATGATTAGGACCTCGCCCTGCATCGTTGCGCGAATTAGAAGTTGAAAGGAAACACCACCGTTGCTCCGCGCGATTTGCCGACGAGCCTGGGCAGCGTCTAGCGGCTTAACGGCGTAGCCGGCCAAGCTGACGTCTGCGTCTCTCACGGAATGGATCCGTAGCGTCCCGGCTCCTTCTCGCTATTCGTCGGCCGACGACGGCTCCGAGTCGATGGTTTGGGGCTCGCGAGGCGGGCCCATGTTGATTCATGACCGGTTCTCAAGCCGCCGTGCGAGTGCTTGGGCGTAGTCTCGCTCGACACCCTTCCCGTCGGTTGCGAGCCGCGCTGCAACGTCGAGGGCGTCGGGCCCAACGAAGATCTCCTCTTCTCCGCGCTCAAGGCCGTCGAGCACGATGGCGGCGAGCACCTGCGGCGGGGTCTTGTCGCGGCTCGGGTTGCTGGCGGACAGCTCGGTGTCGATAGTCCCCGGGTAGACCGCGACCACCCGCGTGCCCTGGTCGCGGAGTTCGGCGCGGATTCCCTGGGTGAGCGAGGCGTTCGCCGCCTTGGACGCGCTGTAGGAGCCGACATAGGGGTGGTTGACCAGCCCGTAGATCGAGCTGACGTTGACGATCGTGCCGCCGCCCCTTGCCGCCAGCACCGGGGCGAAAGCACGGCACATCGCGAGCATGCCCCAGTAGTTGACCTCCATCTCGCGGCGCGCCCCGACAAGGTCGAGCGCGCCGATCAGCCGGCTCGGGAAGCACACCCCGGCATTGTTGATCAGCAGGTCCACGTCGGTGCAGCGCGCCGCGGCCGCCGCGATGGCTTGCTCGTCGGTAACGTCGAGCGTGAGCGGGACGATGCACCCGCCAGCGTCGTCGGCTGCGAGCGTCTCCACACCTTGGCGCGCGAGGTCGGTAGCGTAGATCCGGCGCGCGTCTCGGCGGCGAAGCTCCTCGACGAACGCCTTGCCGATTCCGCGCGCCGAGCCCGCTCCGGTGACCAGCGCCGTCCCGCCGCCCATGCCGCTCAACGACCGGCGGCCTGAAGCTCTTCGGGGACGATCCGTCCGTTCTCGACGATCGTCCGGTTGTCGAGGGTAAGCGTGCAGCCCCTCAGCGGGATATCGAGGTGGCACAAGGTGTCGTTGGTTCCGCCAACCTCGGTGTTGGGTCCGGTCGAGAACAGGACATTGCCGTAATAGGCCCGGCCGTCCTGGCCTCCCGAGTGAGGCCCGACGGGGCTGGTGCCCATGAACTCCCATTTCGCCCGGGAATCCAGCCCCCAACCGATATGCGACACCGCATAGGCGCGGGGATCGTCGAAGCCGGCCATGAAGCCCCGCATCAGCTCGGCGTCGAGCCCCTCGCCCGCGATCTCGGTTACCATGCCGCGCTCGATGGTAAGCCGGATCGGCTCGCTCACGTAGCGCATCATCGGCAGCAACATGTCGCCCTTG
>JAJDVM010000066.1 GCA_022826125.1 Defluviicoccus sp. | reverse complement strand
TACCTGCACGAGATCGCCGACGGCTTCACCGCCCGGCGCGTCATCGCCGAGTGGATCGGCTTCTACAACACCCAGAGGCCTCACTCGGCGCTCGGCGGGCGGACGCCGGCCGAGGCCTACCGAGGCGACACGCCTGTGGATATGATGGACAAGCCGCTTCGCGCCTTGACCACATACCCACAGGCGCAACAGCAGCAGCAGAAAGAGAGATTCAAGGGGATTCTGGCGGCCTGAACTTCAACCGGAATACACCTTAACTCGGCCGTCAGACTGTCCGAAAAGGCGAGGCCACCTCAGAGGAAGGCTCGCTACCGGATAGCTGTCAAATGACGAAGCAAACTGCGACAATTTGTCCTATGCAGCACTTTTCAAAGTGCAACACTGGACTCCATTAATATATTATCCCGTAGTGCAATGACTTATGCTGGAAATACAGCAGGACCGAAACTTGGCTCCCATTCCGTCCGATAAAGCGACTATTATTCAATGATTTCAGTTAGTTATCGGATTTCGCCCCGAAAGGCACCGGCTAAAGTCCGGGCATGACGGGACAGGAGGTGACGACGGGGGCGTTCCCGTCGAGGAGCCGCGCCGGGTGAGCCGGCCGCCCGTCGGGCTGTCCGTACGAGCCCCTTCCGGCGGTGGGCCGGTGTCAGGCCGGCCCGCCGCCCTCCGCGCGGCCCGCCATCGCCAGCAGCGCGGCCTCCCAGTCACCGCGGCTGAAGGTCATGATCCGGAGCGGCTCGCCCGGATTCCAGCAGAGGTCGAGGGCGATCAGCGGCGGCGCGACCGTGAGCCGGTGGGTGCCGCGCCATTTCGGGTCCTTCGGGATCTCCGAGGAAACCACCGTCTCGGCCGGGATCGCCGAGGGCAGGTCGGGGCCGTCGCAGCGTATGTCGAACGCCTGGCCGTCGCCGGTTTCCGACCGGTGCCGCCAGCCCGCCTCGTCCGGTTCGCCCTCGCGCGCCAGCACCGCGAGCGCCGCTCCGGCGAGCGCCGTCAGCACCGGCGCGGTCGGGGTCGACGTGCCCTCGGCGTCGATCTGGCGGTGGGAATGGGCGCTAGCGCTCGCCCTTGGGAGTCTTATAGCCCTCCTCCTTCCGGATCTTCATGTACTGGCGGAAGATGTCGCGCTTCTCGGCGTCGCCGTTCTCCTTGTAGATATAGGGGCAGACGTCGACGCAGATATGGCAGTAGGCCTCGCGGAAGCGCGAGATCGGATAGCACTTGTCGATGTCGGTCAGCCAGCGCTTGATGCCGTCGGTGACGATGTAGCCGTCCGGGATCGCGTCGCCCGGGCAGTTGTTGCGGCAGAGATTGCACGACATGCAGTAGTCCTGCACGCCGAACTCGTAGGGCTCGTCATAGGCGACCGGCAGGTCGGTGGTCACGAAGCCGGGGCGGAAATTGGCGCCGAGCTCGGGGTGGATCAGGCTGCCGTGGCGGCCGAGCTCGCCGAACCCCACCTCGTAGAACACCGGGATCGCCTGGATCTGGAACGACCCGTTGTGATGCGCCAGCGCCGGGTAGCCGAACTCCTCGCGGATCTGGCGCGCGAGCTCGGTCGCGACGTCGGCGCATTTCGCATAGGTGCTCATCGCCTCGAGGTCGACCGCCTGCGGGCTCTCGACCGACTTGCGGTAATCCTCGTAGCAGATCGCCGCGATGACGTTCCTGTGCGGCAGCTCGACGCCGAGCTCGACGAACTCGGGCTTGAGCGCGGTCATGCCGACATCCGCCGCGCCGAGCGCCCGGGCGCGGCGCTTGATCTCTTCCGCCATCGCGGCCTCGTCGACGACCTCCACGCGCTCCGGAGCGACCGGGCCGTCGCGCCGCGGCACCAGGTCGTTACAGTGCGTCATCGCCGCGTCGCGTTTCGGGAACGGGTGCTGCCAGAGCGGCACGTCGTCCATCCCCCGGTCGCGCAGCGCGGCGCAGAGCAGCGCGTCCTGCATCCCCTGCTCGCGTATCCAGCTGGTTCCCTTCACCGCGTTCCTCCCTCTGCCCGGCGGAAATTCTGGCGCGGATCGGCGGCGCGGACAAGCTTGTCCCGCGCCCGCGCCGTCCGCAAAATGCGCGCCGGACAGGGAGGGCAGGCCATGGCACAGGCGATCTATCGCGACTATCCCGACAGGGACTCGCTCTACGCGCAGTACGACAACCGCGGCATGATCGCGGCCGAGGCGCTGGACGCGATCAAGGCGCGCCAGGCCGAGCGGTCGGACGCGGTGCGCGCGGGCGCCGGACGGTCCGCGCTCGACCTCGCCTACGGGTCGCACCCGCGCGAGCGGCTCGACCTGTTCCTGCCCGAGGCGGACGGCGCGCCGCTGTTCGCCTTCATCCACGGCGGCTACTGGCAGTGGAACGACAAGGAGCCCTTCGCCTTCCTTGCCGGGGAGCTGGTGCCGGCGGGCGCCGCCTTCGCCAACATCGAATACGCGCTCTGCCCCACGGTGACGCTGACCGAGCTGACCGACCAGATCCGCCGCGCGGTGGCGTATCTCTGGCGCGAAGCCAAGCGCTTCGGTTACGACCGCGACCGGATCGTGGTCTCCGGCCATTCGGCGGGCGGGCACCTGACGGCGATGACGATGGCGACCGACTGGCCGGCCTTCGGCGCCGACCTGCCCGCGAACGTCGTGGCGGCGGGTCTGCCGGTCAGCGGCGTCTACGACATCGAGCCGCTGCGCCACACGCCCCTCAACGACGCGGTCCGGATGGACGAGGCGGAGGCGAGGACGCTGAGCCCGATCTTCCTCCGGCCCGCCACGGCGGCGCCGATGGCGGTGGTCGCGGGCGGCGACGAATCGGACGAGTTCCGCCGCCAGGCCCGGGACTTCGCGGCCGAGTGGGGCCGGCAGGGCGTGGAGGCCGAGGTGCTGATCGTCCCCGGCACCGACCATTTCACCGTGCTCGACACGCTCGCCGAGGCGGGCCACCCGACGGTCGCGGCGGCGCATCGGCTGCTCGGGCTCTGATGTTTCACGTGAAACATTAGCCCGCGGGGAGACGGCGATGGAGGCGATCCGCGACTCGCTCAGGTCGGCTTTCGCCGGCGCGGCGGTGCTGGGCGAGCGCTGGCGGACCGGGGTGGCCTACAACCCGCTGTCCGACCGCACCGCCCAGGACCCCTACCCCGTCTACGCCGCCCTGCGCGAGCGCGACCCGGTGCACCGCAGCCGGCTGATGAACGCCTGGATGTTCGCCCGCCACGCCGACGTCGACGCGATCCTGCGCGACCACCGGACCTTCGGCAGCGATCCGCGCAAGGGGACGCTCACCGCGCGCCAGGAGGCGATGCTGCCGGCGCCGGACGAGCTGACGATGCTGCTGCTCGACCCGCCCGACCACCGCCGGCTGCGGGCGCTGGTCAACAAGGCGTTCACGCCCAGGGCGGTCGAGGCGCTGGAGCCCCGCATCCGCGAGACCCTCGCCGCCCTGCTCGACGACATCGACGACCCCAGCGGCTTCGACCTCATGCGGGCGGTGGCCCATCCCCTGCCGGTGATCGTGATCGCCGAGATGCTCGGCGTGCCGCACGAGGACCGGGCCCGGTTCGCGGTCTGGTCGGCGCAGCGCGCCCGCCTGCTGGAGCCCACCATCAGCTACCGCGAGCGGGCGGCGGCCGAGGTCGCCACCGTCGAGTTCGACGCCTTCTTCCGGGCGATCATCGAGAAGCGCCGCGCCGCGCCCGAGGACGACATATTGAGCGCGCTGGTCGAGGCCGAGGACGAGGGCGAGCGGCTCAACGAGCGCGAGACCCTCAACATGCTGCGCCTGCTGCTGATCGCCGGCAACGAGACCACCACCAACCTGATCGGAAACGGGATGCTGGCGCTGTTGCGCCACCCCGACCAGCTCCGGCGCCTCCGCGAGGACCCGGGCCTGATCCCGTCGGCGGTCGAGGAGCTGCTGCGTTTCGATTCCCCGGTGCAGGCGACGTTCCGCCGCGCGCTCGCGGACTGCGAGGTGAACGGGTTCGAGCTGCGCAAGCGGGACAATCTCGTCGTCCTCGTCGGCTCCGCCAACCGGGACCCCGACGCGTTCGAAGACCCCGACCGGCTCGACCTCGGCCGCAGCGATACCGCGCATCTCTCCTTCGGGCGCGGCATCCACCACTGCCTCGGCGCCCCGCTCGCGCGCCTCGAGGGACGGATCGTGTTCGAGATGCTGCTCGAGCGTTTCTCCTCGATCGAGCTCGCCGGCGACGGCCCGCGCTTCCGCAAATCCATCGTCCTGCGCGGCCTCCAGTCCCTGCCGGTCCGCTGCGCCTAATGTTTCACGTGAAACAAAGGTCAGCCCTGTTGACTTATCCAACGTCTCAAGAACATGCCGTAAGTCGCAAAATTCGGGCTTGCGCGCAACATCGTTTCGCGAGACGGCCGGTCCCGCGTCCCCGGGGGACGGGACTCGGGCGAGACACGGCCGCCGCGCGACTCCCCGCCGGGAGCGTACGCATTATTCGTGTCATACCATGACACGAATAGAGGGCATTAGGCCGGCCCCGCCCCCGGTTTGTAGAACCCCTGCGCCTCGACGAGGAAGGCGCGGTTGAGGCGGGCGCGGTAGTTCTCCATCGCCGCCGTCGCGGCGAGCTCGACGAGCTGGGCTTCGGAGAAGTGCTTCGCGGCCTCTTGGTAGACCTCGTCGGTCACGTCCGCCGGCGTCGCCGTCATCCCCTCGGCGAACGCGAAGGCGGCCTTCTCCGCGTCGCTGAAGAGCGGGCTGTCGGACCACGCGCCGACCGCGGCGATCTTCTCGTCGGTGCTTCCTTCGGCGCTGCTCCCGGCAGCGTTGGTGTCCATTCAGAACGGGCACCGGACGATCTGCGCCACCCGGATGCAGACCAGGAAGCGGAGCTCCGCCGGCAGCGTGCCGCTCCTCGCGGGCGCCGCGCCGAGGACCTGCCCGGCGTCGAGGATCGGCGGACAGCGCGCCTGGATCCCGGCGGTCGTCGTCGGCGCGCCCAGCGCGCGGGCGGCGGCGTCCATCGACCGGTGGGAGTCTTCCGGGGCCTCGTCGCGGGAGAGCGGTTTCAGTCGCGGCATGGCGGCGTCCTCGCGGTTGCGGGCGGTGGCGGCGAGTCTACAGCATTTCCCGGTCCGCCCGGGTCGCCGCCTTCCCCCGCGCTACTTCCGCATCGCCCGCCGGCCGATCGCCTCCACCGCCGCGTGGGCCGAGAGCGCCGCGCCCTCCTGCCAGCCGGGCAGCGCGCTCACCTGGTCGCCGGCGAAATAGACCGCGCCGTCCGGCCGCCGCAGCGCCTCCGGCGGCTCGTCCGGCACCGGCCATGCGCCCTTCTGGAACGGCACCTTGCCCCAGGCCCGGCTGATCCCCGAGACGATCTCGGCCGCGTAGCCGGGATGGACCCGCTCGCCCTCGGCGGCCGCCGCCCTGAGGCGGTCCTCGGGAGTCATCCCCTGGAAGCGCAGCCCGGGCTTCTCGTCCCAGATATAGGCGCCCACGATCACCCCCTCGCCGCGGTGGTAGCCGTAGGGCGGGTACCAGATCTGGGTGATGTCCTGGTCGGTCCAGGAAATGCCGCCATAGATCGCGTGGTCGTCCTCCCAGAAGCGGCGCCGGGTCTGGAACGCGATCTTGACGGCGGGAACGAACGCCACCGACCCGATCGCCGCCCTGGTCTCCGGCGAGAAGTCGCTCGGAATGTCCTTGAGCACCGGCGCGGGGATGGTGCAGATCGCGAAATCGGCGTCCAGGGCGGCGGCCGCGCCGCCGGCGCCCGGCCGGTGGACGATGCGGACGCCTTGCGGGGTGCGGCGGATCTCCTCGACGACGCGGCGACGGCGGACGAGACGGCCGACGCGTTTCTCGAAGGTCGCGACGATCGCGTCCATCCCGCCGACGGGTTGCAGCAATGTCGGGCTCTGGTCGAGGAAATCGTCGAAATGGAGCTTGTAGCGCCAGAAATCCGATTCGAGCAGCTCGCCGAAATCGAGCGGGTCGTCGAACGCGCCCGCCTTCAGCCCGGCGTTCACCCGTTCGCCGCGGTAGCCGCCGCGTTTGGTCCCCCTGTAGAGGCGGTCCTCGTTCAGGTCGCCGTACCGCGCGAGCATGTCGAGGACGCGCTCCTTGTCCTCGGCGGTCAGCGCGTCGTCGAGCGCGTTCGCCCCGACCGCCTTGGCGAGCAGTTCGGCGATGTATCCGCGGATATCGGCCATCGCCCGCCGGGCGGTCACGGGTTGTCCGCCGAAGCGTTCGAGATTGTGCAGCAGCGCCGCGCGGTTGTCGTTGGTGAAGACCTCGAGCGGGACGCCGAATTCCTTGCAATAGCCGAGGATCGCGCGGTGGTGGTGGGGGATCCGGGCCGGGCCGAGATTGGCGTAGAGATGCCCGCCCGCGTCGAACGCGACGCGCTGGCGGCTGTCGGCCTCCCCGATCGCGTCGCCGGCGCGCGCCGTCAGGTTGCGCCCCCCGGCGCGGCCGGTCGCCTCGAGGACCGTGCACCGGTACCCCGCCTTCGACAGCTCCCAGGCGGCGGTCATGCCGGCGATGCCGGCGCCGAGGATCGCGACGCTCCTCCCCTTGCCCGAGCCGCGCCGAAGATCGGGCGCCGCCGCGCGGGCGGTCCCCGGTCCGGCGAGGCCGAGCGCCTCCATGGTCCGATAGACCGCGCCGACCCCCGCCGCCGCGCCGACCGCCTGAAGAAAGCCCCGTTTGGATATCGTCGAATTCATGGTCGTGCGATTCCCTTGCGTGAAATACGGTGGACGGTCTCCTTCGCTCACACCAGCCCCGCCTCGACCGCCGTCACCCACAGGAGGCGGATGCCGAGCGCGGTCACGACGATCCGGAAGACGATCCGGAAGATGCGCTCCGGCACGCGGTCGAGGGTCCGACTGCCGACATAGTTGCCGATCATCGAGACCGCGATCATCGCCCCGATCAGCGGCAGGTAGGCGCCGACGCCGATGCCGAGCGCGCCGAACGCGGCCAGCTTCGCGACATGGACGATGGACATCAGGAAAGACAGCGTCGGCGGCATGTAGCGGCGGTCCTCGGTCGCGCCGGCGACGAAGGGGGCGAGCAGGGTCCCCGTCGCGCTGATGAAGATGCCGAGGAAGGTCATGACGAAGCCGAGCACCGCGAAGCGGCCGCGCTCCGGCCCGAACCGGGTGAAGCTCGGCATCCAGGCCAGCACCAGGATGGACGCTCCGAGGATGCCCTGGAGGACGACGCTCGACAGCGTGACGAAGATCTGCGCGCCCGCCAGCGCGCCCAGCGCCGCGCCCAGCGCGAAGGGCAGAAGCGTTCCCCGCATGACATAGCGCCAGCGCATCGCGGCGAGGCTCGACGACGAGCCCAGCATGACCACCGTGTGCACCGGGATCAGCACGGCCGGCGCGAAGAAGATCGCCATCGCGGCGAGCAGGATCAGGCCCCCCGCGGTGCCGATGGTGGACATGATGAACGCGGTCACGAACGCGAACGCGGTCAGCCCGCCGAACACCCAGGCATCGACGCCCGGCACGCCGAGAAAGGAAACCTCCATGCCCCCCATGATGACGCAGCCGGCAGGCGGCGTCAGGGGGGCGCCCTTCGATACGCGGCTGCGCCGCTACTCAGGATGAGGTGGGGTGGAGGCAGCCCACAAAATCCCCTCATCCCGAGTAGGCGCGCCAGTGCCGTATCGAGGGACGGCCGCCCCGGGGCTACAGGCCGAGGACGAGGCGAAGGCCTTCGTCGACGCGGGTCATCAGGGTTGGCGAGACGCGCCCGGCGGGGGCGGTGAGGAAGCGCCTGTCCACGGTGAGGACCTGCGAGACGTTGACGACCGATTTTCTCGGCAGTCCGGTGCCGCGCCGTGGCAGCTCGACATTCCCCGGCGCGTCCGCGAGAGCGAGATTGCCGGTGATCGCCGCGATGAGCGCGGTCGCGATCCGGCTTCGGTTGAAGGCGTTGGACTGGATCACCAGTACCGGCCGGCGGCCGCCCGGGCCCGATCCCCGGGGCGAGGGCAGCGAGGCCCACCAGATCTCGCCGCGCCTCACCACTCCTCGGCGGGCAGGGACAGGACCTGGAGCGTTGCCAGCGTCTCGTCGACCGCCGCTTCGGGGGGCGGCCCGGCGTAAACCGCATCCAGCCTCTCCGTTACCCGCGCATCGTCGTGCCGGGCGACGAAGTCCGCGATGGCTCTCGCGTAGAGCGCGGACCGGGACAGGCCCATGTCTTCGGCGGCGCGTTCGGCGGCGACGAAGATAGCGTCCGGAATGGAAATCGCCGTCTTCATGCGACTAGTATGACAATGGTTATACCACAAGACAAGCTCCGCCAGCAGCGGACGCCTTACCCGCAAGACCCCCGTGGACGCGCGCGCCGCGCGGCGGCAGAATGGCGCGATGATCGACGATCCGGTGCTGAAGAACGACTGGCAGGTGGTGGGCCGGGCGGCCGACCTCGACGAGGGGTCGGTGATGGCGGCGAGCCTGTTCGGGACCGACCTCGTGCTGTGGCGCTCGGGCGGCGAGGTGATGGCGTGGAAGGACCACTGCGCCCATCGCGGCACCAGGCTCTCGCTCGGCACGGTCAAGGACGGCCAGCTCACCTGCCCCTACCACGCCTGGCACTACAACAAGGAAGGCCGTTGCACCTTCATCCCGGCGATGCCCAAGCTGAAGCCGCCGGAGGGCGCCCGGGTCGAGGCCTACCGCGCGAAGGAGGCCTACGGCTTCCTCTGGGTGTCGATGGGCGAGCCCGAGCGCGACGTGCCGCCGTTCCCGGAATGGACCGACGACGCCTACCGCAAGCAGATCGTCGGGCCGTACAATTTCCACGCCAACCCGTTCCGCACCGTCGAGAACTTCATCGACATCCCGCACTTCCCGTTCGTCCACCCGATGATCAACGGCGATCCGTCGAGGCCCGACCTCGTCGAGGACTACGAGGTGTTCGAGGACGAGCAGGGAATCGGCACCGGACGGGTGCCGATCTGGCAGCCCTTCGCCGACCACCGCGGGGTGCCGGCGATGACCCATTACTCCTATCGCTGCTTCCGCCCGACCACGGCCTATTTCGCCAAGGAGACCGGCGACGACAACATGTTCTGCATGATGCTGACGGTCACCCCGCTGGCGACCGACGACTGCCTCGTGTGGCTGCTGGTCGCGATCAATTTCGGCGACCAGGTGACCGAGCAGCAGATCGTCGACCGCCAGGACAAGGTGTTCAGCCAGGACAAGTGGATCGTCGAGAGCCAGCGCCCGGCCGAGATCCCGCTCGACCTCAAGGACGAGCTCCACATCCGCGCCGACAAGTTCTCCGTCGCCTATCGCCGCTGGCTCAAGGGCATGGGGCTCAAATGGGGGGTCGCCGAGAGCGCGCGGGTGAACTGACCGCGCGCCGGGGGGAGGACGGCCGATGGCCTACACGCTGGAAGATTTCTGCGCCGATGCGCGCGCCGCGCTGGACCGGGATTCCGGCCCCGAGGGGCGCGATCGCGTCGCCCGGCACCTGGAGAAGCTGCTCGTCGATCCGGATTTCGTCGCCGCCCATCTCGGCCCCGACAAGCCGTCGGGCGCGGAGACCGTCCATGTCGACGAGACCCACGGTTTCCGCGTGATGGCGCATACCAACCGGGGGCCGTCGAACAACACCCCGCACTGCCACGGCCCGTCCTGGGTGGTCTACGGCATGGCGATGAACCATGTCGAGATGACCGAGTGGCGGCGCGTCGACGACGGCGCGCGCGAGGGCCATGCGGAGCTCGTCGTCGACCGCAAATACGTGCTGAACGAGGGCGAGGCGCATGTTTACAACGAGGGCGTCATCCACTCGCTCGACCGGCCGCTCGAGACCCGGCTGGTGCGGGTGTGCGGCTGCGACCTCGACCGCACGCTGCGCTATCGCTACGACCCGGCGAAGAACGCGGTCAGGGTTCTGGAACCTCGGACGGCGTAGGCCCCGGCGGCCGCCCTTCGATACGCCGCTTCGCGGCTACTCAGGGTGAGGGTGGAATAGGGGTGGCCAGGAGATTCCCTCACCCCGAGTAGGCGCGCCAGCGCCGTATCGAGGGGCGCGGTCGGGCCTTGGCGATAGTCTCCAGACAGGTCGAAGGCGCGCTGTTCATGATCGGGGCGGCGTCCTCGCTGGTGGCGATGGCGCTGCTGATCCGCTTCCTCACCCCGCAATACCACGTGCTTGAGCTGATCTTTCTCAGGAGCGTCGTCAATCTTTGCCTGATGGCGCCCTGGATGCTGCGCGCCGGGCTGTCGGCGGCGAGGACCGACCGGCTGGTCCTGCACGGGTTCCGGAACGGGCTTCTCTATACCGGCAACGTGGCGTGGTTCTTCGGCGTCACCATGGTGACGCTGGCGGAGCTCTCCGCGCTGCAGTTCACCATGCCGATCTTCGTCGTGATCATGGCGGTCGCGGTGCTGGGCGAGCGCGTCGACCTGCCGCGGATCGGGGTCGTCGCCGCGGGGTTCGTCGGCACGCTGATCATCGTTCGCCCGGCCGAGCTCGGGTTCGGCATCGGGCCGATCGTGGTGCTGGCGGCGGCGTTCTTCTACGCCTCGGCCTTCATCGCCACCAAGCGGCTGGCGTCGAGCGAGTCCGGCAATGTCGTCGTCTTCTACATGAGCGTCTTCGTGCTGGTGTTCTCGGCGATCCCGGCGGCGTTCGTCTGGCGGACGCCCGACCTCGCCGACCTGCCGGCGATCGTCGGCCTGGGCTTCGCCGGCTACGCGGTTCATTACTGCGTCACGCGGGCGATGGCGGCGGCGGATGCGAGCTTCGTCGTCCCGTTCGACTTCCTGCGCCTGCCGCTCTCGGTCGGGCTCGGCATCGTCCTGTTCGGCGAGGCGTTCGACATGCCGATCCTGATCGGTGCCGCGATCATCTTCGGCGCCGCCTGGTACAATACCTGGCGCGAGGAGCGAAGGGGCGGAACGCTCGTCCGGTAGGGCGCGCGCCACCCGTCATTTCGACCGAGCGCAGCGAGCGGAGAAATCTGTCAGCCTCCGCGCCCCCGCCGCCGCCGCGCGTTGGCCGCGAAGGACAGGAAGGTCATCGCGAACCCCGCTACCGGGGCGAGGGCGCAGACCGCGAAGACGGCGGTGAGCGCGCGTCCGACCCTGGCCGGGTCGGTCGCGTCGCCCAGCCCCGAGGCGTTGGCGACCAGCCCGATCGCCGCCGCGCCGAAGGCGAGGCCGAGCGAGCGGATCGCCGGGATCGCCGAGGCGGTCAGGCTCTCCTCGCCCTCGGCCGCGATCGACATCGTCCAGGTGATCGCGAGCACGTTGGATATGCCGATCCCGAGCCCGATGACGACCGACCAGACCGCCAGCAGCCACAGCGGATGGGTCTCGACGCCGACCGCCATTCCGGCGAGCCCGACGGTGGAGACGACGAAGCCGAGCGCGATCGCCCGCCGCGTCGTTTCCCGCCGGGTGACGTGCGCCACCGCGAAGGATCCCACCGACCAGGCGATCGACATCAGCATGTTGTAGTAGCCGACCCAGAGCGCCGGCACGTCGTGCAGCGCCCCCAGCAGCAGCGGCAGGAACACCGACGGCGCGATCTGCGTGAAGGCGAGCGTCATGAACATCCAGTAGGCGGCGCCCACGTCGGTCAGCGGCGACAGCGCGCGGCGCGGGAAGAGCGCGTTGTCGGAGCCCTCGTCCAGCCTCAGCGTGAACCGCAGCAGCGCGCAGGCGGCGATCACCAGCGCGATGCCGGCGGCGATCGAGTCGATCTGCCCGGCGGCGGCGACGCAGAGCACGCCGGCCGCGATGAGGGCGAGCCTGCGGACCGGAAACGCCGACCGCTTCGCCGGATCGCCCGACGGCGGCACGTAGCGCCAGCCGAGCGCGCAGACCAGCAGCGCGACGGGGATCGCCACCCAGAAGGCGCCCCGCCACCAGTCCACGGCCGCGAAGAAGCCGGCCTCCGCCGGGCCGATCATCGCCGCCGCGACCCAGGTCGCGTTGATCAGGGCGAGGATGCGCCCGCGCAGCGGGCCCTCGTAGATCTCGCGCACCAGCGCCATCGATTGCGACAGCAGCAGTCCGCCGCCGAACCCCTGGAGCAGCTGCCCGCCGAGCAGGAAGGCCATCGAGGGGGCGAGCGCGGCCACCGCGCTGCCGGCGACGAAGACGAGGCCGGAGGCGACGTAGCCGTGGCGCCGCCCGAGCGCGGCGCGCACCGGCGTCCCGCTCGCCGCGCCCACGATGGTGCCGATCAGGTACATCATCGCCGGCCAGGCGTAATACGCCGCGCCGCCGATATCGGCGATCACCGACGGCATCACGGTGGACAGCACGAAGGTGTTCACCCCGTGCAGGATCACCGCGAGGTTGAGGAGGATCGTGAAGACGCTCCGCCCGCCGCGCAGGAGGTCGAGCCAGCCCGCCCGCGCCGCCTCGCCGGTCTCGCTCATCGCGGGATCAGGGGAGCGCCGCCCCGGTCACCGTCCGGCATCGCCAAAACGGGCCTCGAGGAAGGCGAGGGTGCGGCGGTGGGCGAGCTCGGCCGCTTCCGCGTCGTGGCTTTCCTGCTCGGGGTTGAAGAACGCGTGGTCGGCTCCGGGATAGACGTGGAAGTCGAGCGCCGGGTGGGCGTCGCGGATCGCTTCCACCTCGTCGAACGGGACCACGGCGTCGCGGTCGCCGTAATGCAGGATCGCCGGGCACGAGGGGACAAGCGCGCGGTGCTCGTAGACGTCGCTGCCGTAATAGATGACCGCCGCGTCGAGGGCGAGGCGGGCGGCGGCGATCCAGGCCCAGCTGCCGCCGGTGCAGAACCCCTGCACGGCGACCGGCCCGGCCGGGCGAAGCGCATCGAGCGCGGCCGCGACATCCGCCAGCACGGTCGTCTCGCCGAGCCCCTCGCGCCGGGCCATGCCGCCCGCGCGCCCGTCCGCGTCGTAGCCGAAGACGATGCCCCGTCCCGACCGGTCGTAGAGGGACGGCGCGATCGCCGCGATCCCGGCCTCGGCGTAGAGGTCGCAGACGTCGGCCATATGGGAAGTCATCCCGTAGATCGCGTGCAGCACCGCGATCCCGCCTATCGGGCGGTCCGGGGCGGCGCGCCAGGCGTCGAATACGTGCCCGTCTGCGGCGGTCAGGGTAATGCGGTCGGCCAAGGCTTCCTCGTCGGATGCATGGAGGTGGGCCATTCAACGCCAACGCCCAAGCCGTGTCACGCGGCCGCTGGCTGGACTCGCCATGCGGGGAAACCGATATTGTCACGGCTCGCAAACCGACTTCTCGGGAACCCGGTCATGGATGTCCGCGCGATCCTCAAGGCGAAGGGCGGTGAGGTCGCCACCGTGCCGCCCGACACGACCATCGCCGCCGCGGTGGCGATGCTCACCGAGCGCATGATCGGCGCGCTCGTGGTGACCGACGAGAACGGCGCGCTGGTCGGGATCGTCTCGGAGCGCGACGTCGTGCGCGGTCTCGCCGAACAGGGCGCGGCGTTTCTCGACTGCCGCATCGAGACCTGCATGGCGAGCCCGGTCGAGACCTGCGCGCCCGGCGACACCGACCGGGAGATCCTCGCGCTGATGACCGACCGGCGGTTCCGGCATCTGCCGGTGATCGAGAACGGCGGGCTGATCGGCATCGTCAGCATCGGCGACGTGGTCAAGAGCCGCATCGACGGGGTGATGGCCGAGGCGGACGCGCTGCGCGACTACATCGTCCGCGGCTGAGCGGATGGCGGAGACGCGGGTTCTCGTCGAAGGCGGGCTGGTCTACGCCCACGACGGCGATTGCGACCGCCCGGCGCGGCTCGATATTCTGGTCGAGGGCGCGCGGATCGCCCGCGTCGGCCCCGGCCTCCGGGCCGCCCTCGCGGACGGAGAGGCGCCCGGCCGGGTAATCGACGCGAGCCGCCGGCTGGTCGTGCCCGGTTTCGTCAACGCGCACTACCACTCGCACGACGTGCTGCTGAAGGGCGTGTTCGACCCGATGCCGCTGCAGATGTGGTTCGTCAACGCGCTGCCGCCGCAATATCCGATCCGGAGCGCCGAGGAGGTGCGCGCGCGGACGCTGCTGGGCGCCGCCGAATGCCTGCTCGCCGGGATCACCACCGTGCAGGACATGCTGACCCTCTACCCGTTCGACGATACGCTGCTCGACGCGGTGCTGGAGGCCTATGACGAGATCGGCATCCGCACCGTGTTCTCGCTGCAGATCGGCGACCGGCGCGCGGTCGAACGGATCCCGCACTGGCGCGAGCTCGTGCCGGAGGAATACCACTCCTATCTCGGCTCGCCGATCGGCGTGGTGGGAAGCGAGAGCCCGCTCGACACGGTGGCCCGGCAGATCGACCGGGTCGGCCTCGAGCGCGAGCGCTTCTCGTGGGCGCTCGGCCCGACCAGCGCGATCATGTCCTCGCCCGAACTGCTCGCCGGCATCGCCGAGCTTTCGGAGCGGCACGACCTCCCGGTACTCACCCACATGTACGAATC
>JAJDVM010000186.1 GCA_022826125.1 Defluviicoccus sp. | reverse complement strand
GCTGATCGGGGCGCTGATCTTCTCCAACTTCGTCAACCGGGGCGGGCTGCCGTCGGGGCTGCTCTCGCTGGTGACCGGCTACGAGCTGTCGCCGCTGATGGTGATCGTCATCATCCTCGCGATCTATCTCGTGCTCGGCTGCGTGTTCGAGAGCCTGTCGATGCTGCTCCTCACCATTCCGATCTTCTTCCCCGTGGTGCAGGGGCTCGGCTATGCCGGGCTGGGGGAGGAGGCGATCCTGGTCTGGTTCGGCATCATCGCGGTGGTGGTGACCGAGATCAGCCTGATCACCCCGCCGGTCGGGCTCAACGTCTTCGTGCTCTCGGGCGTGTTGAAGGACGTCAAGACCAGCACCGTGTTCAAGGGCGTCACGCCCTTCTGGTGCGCCGACATCGTGCGCCTCGCCCTGCTCGTCGCGATCCCCTCCCTGTCGCTCTTCCTGCCCAGGCTGTTCTACCACTGACCGGCGGGGAGGCCCCCGCCACCGCCCGGCCGTCAGTCCTCGGCGATGTCTTCCGCCCAGAGTTCGGGCCGTTCCTCGATGAACCGGGTCATCAGCGCGATGCAGTCCGGGTCGTCGGCGACGATCACCTCGACGCCGCGTTCGCGCAGGAATTCCTCGTTGCCCCCGAAGGTCGCGTTCTCGGCGATGACGACCCGGGGAATGCCGAACTGGACGATGGTGCCCGCGCACATCATGCAGGGGGAGAGCGAGGTGTAGAGGGTCGTGTCGCGGTAGGTCCGCTGGCGGCCCGCCTTGCGCAGCGCGTCCATCTCGCCGTGCGCGATGGGATCGCCGTCCTGCACGCGCCGGTTCCGGCCGCGCGCGATCGCCCTGCCGCCGCGTGCGAGGACGGAGCCGATGGGACAGCCGCCTTCGTCGAACCCCGCCCTGGCTTCCTCGTAGGCGATGCGCAGCATCCTGCGGTCGGTGTCGGTCAGGCTCATCGGCGTCTCCGGTCAGCCTTCGGCCAGGACGTGGCCGACATCGGCCGGCCAGCCGAGATAAAATCGGCCGTCGGCGTTCGGGTTCAAATCGCCCAGCGCGCGTTCGGGCAGCTGGACCTTCAGCTCGGTCCCGTCGGCCGCCTCGAGGAACAGGGTCACCGTCGCCCCGACGAATTCCTCGGAAATCAGCGTGCACGGGATCGCGCCCTCGAACGGCGCGCGGTCGATCCGGACCAGGTCGGCGGCGACCACCAGGCTCGCGGGTTCGCCCGCCGCCGGCAGGCCGGCGGCGGGGAAGGTGCCGAGCGCCGTCTCGATCGTATCGCCGCGGCTGGTTCCGCTCAGTATGTTGTTCCGGCCCACGAACTCGGCCACGAAGCGGTTCGCGGGCGTCCGGTAAATCTCGCGCGGCCGGCCGACCTGGACGATGCGGCCCTGGGACATGATCACGATCCGGTCGGCCAGCGCGAAGGCCTCGGATTGCGAGTGCGTGACGTAGACGAAGGTGATGCCGAGCTCGCGCTGCAGGCGGGTCAGCACGCCCTGCATGCGAACGATGAGGTGGGCGTCCAGCGCCGACAACGGCTCGTCCAGCAACAGGATCTGCGGCTCCGTCACCAGCGCGCGCGCGAGCGCCACGCGCTGGCGCTGACCGCCCGACAGCGTCTCGACATCGCGCTCCGCGAGCTCGCCGATCTCCAGCCGTTCCAGCCACCGGGCCGCGCGCCGGCGCCGCTCGACCGCGCCGATCCCGCGCATCCTGAGCCCGAACTCGACGTTTTCCCGCGCGTTGAGGAAGGGAAACAGGGCCAGCGACTGCCAGACCATGGGCGTATCGCGCTCGTGAACCGGCACCGAGTTCATCGGCCGTCCGCCGATGCGAACCTCGCCCTCGGTCGGCGTCTCCAGCCCGGCGATCATGCGGAGCGTCGTCGTCTTGCCGCAGCCCGACGGGCCCATGATCGCGGTGAATTCGCCCGCCGCGATTTCCAGGTCCAGACGGTGCACGGCCGTGAAGTCGCCGAACCGCTTGACCACGCCCGAGAGGATGACCAGCGGATCCGTCATGCGCGGCCGATCCGGGCGATGAAGAAGATCTGGGCCATGACCACCAGGGTAATGGACGTCAGGAACACCAGCGAGCCGATCGCATTCACCTGCGGGTCGATGTTGCCCTGAACGATCTCCAGGATGACCACCGGCACCGTTTTGTTCAGACCGCTCACGAACCACGCGACCACGAACTCGTCGAAGGAAACGGCGGCGGTCAGGCAGGCGGCGGAGATAATCGCCGGCCGGCAGAACGGCAGGATAACCGACCGCAGCGCCTTCCACTCCGAAGAGCCCAGATTCCAGGCGGCGGCCTCGAGGTTCGGGTCGATCTGGTTCAAGCGCAGGCGGATTATCGCCATCGCGAAGGGCGCGGTCAGCACGGAGTGCGCGATCACGATCGACCAGAGCTGGCCCGACGCGCCGATCCAGGCGAGCCAGGCCAGCATGGCAAGCGCCATGATGATCAGCGGGATCGTCGGCGGCAGCAGGATCAGCGCCAGATACGGCCCCTTGAACCGGAAGTTGTAGCGATAGTCGGTGTAGGCGGTCGCGAAGCCCAGCGTCGTCGCGATTACCGACGTCGAGAGCGAGACCACGATCGAGTTGCGCGCCGCCTCGCCGATTTCCGGGTCGGCGAAGATCCTGTCGTACCAATGGGTGGTGAACGAACCCAGCGGGATGGTGGGGAACCGGTCCGAGTTGAACGAGAAGATTACCGACGCCGCGATCGGCGCGAAGATGAAGACGAATACCAGCAGCAGCCAGCCGAGCAGAAGGGCGGTCGAGACCCGCGCGCTCATGCCCGCGACCTCCTGCGATAGGCCAGCCAGATGGCGGTGGCGGCGATGGCGAAGAGCGTGAGCATCATCATGACCGCGACGACGGCCGCGCGCGGCCATTGCTGACCGGATTTCGTGGTGTCGATGATCAGTATCGGAAGCGTCGGGGGTTTGGACCCGCCAAGGTAATAGGGCGCGACGAAATCCCCGAACGACAGGATGAAGCAGAACAGCGCCGCGACGATGAGCCCGGTCTTCGCGAGCGGCACGATCACGGCGAACAGCGTGCGCGCGGGCGGGCAGCCCAGGTTGCGCGCGGCCTGCACCAGGTTCCGGTCGATGTTCGCGAGCGCGATGGTCTGCAGGATCACGACCAGCGGCAACAGCAGGGTCAGATAGCCGACGATGGTGCCGACCGGCGTGTTGAGCATCGTGTACGGGCCGAGCCCGACCGTGCCGAGCCCGGCGTTGATCACCCCCGATTCCGCCAGGATCACGTACCAGGAGAAGGTGCGCACCAGGTAAGACGTGAAGAACGGAATGATCAGGAGGAAGATCGCCCAGCGCCGCGCCGCCTCCGACACCCGGAATGCCAGGGCGAAGGCGGCGGGGAAGGCGACCAGCGTCGCCACGACGGTGACCGAGGCCGCCAGGCCCAGCGTGTACCAGTAGCTGTCCCAGACATAGCCCCTCGTCAGCATCCGCGCCCAGTTCTTGAGCTCGAACGCCTCCTCCATCCGATAGTTCTTCACCAGGAAGAAGCTCATCGCGATCATGAAGAACAGCGGGCCGAGGAAGAACAGCCCCTGCCAGACGATGATCGGTAGCCGGAAGGAGAGCGCGAAGCGGTTCATGGAGTGCGCTTGGACGTGCGGTTGAAGAGGCGCCGGCTCCAAGCTGTCACGGAATTGCCGGACCGCCAACCGGCGACCTCGGCGGAAAGCCCCCGGATGGCGATGTCCGGGACCTGCCGAGAGGTCCCGGACGTCTTCGCCCGGAAATCAGGCGTTCTTGTATTCGGACCAGAAGTCGTTCCAGTCCTCGAGCGTCTGCTTGACCGGGATGTCGCGATAGTGGATGCGGCCTTCCTTGATCAGGGTGATCGGGTCCATCGGGTTCCCGTCCACCTGGTTGCTGCGCTCGGCCTCGGCCCGGTCCGCGGCAATCAGCGCCGCGCGTCCGCCCTTGGTGATGCAGTTGGCGGGATAGGCGGCCATCTGGGCCGATTTCACCTGCCCCTCGGGGCTCAGCATGTACTGGATGAACTTCTTGACGATGTCCGCCTTGGACGAGCCCTTGCCGATGCAGTAGCTCTCGGTCCACTGGATGCCGCCCTCCTTCGGAATGACCGAGGCCACCGGCGCGCCGTCCTTTTGCAGGACGCCGGTGATCCAGTCGCCGATCCCGCACATGGCCAGCATCTCGCCGTTCTTCAGGCTGTTGAAGGTGCCGCCATAGTCGAAGAAACCGCCGACCTGCGGACGCAGGCTCATCGTCGTCTTCTGCACCGCCTTCCATTGCGCGTCGTCGAGATCCCAGAGTCCCGCGCCGTTGCCGTTATAGAGGCTCATCATCCCCAGCGACGGCAGGTGCCAGTCGAAGTGTCCGACCTTGCCCTTCACCTCGGGTTTCCAGAAGCACTTGTAGCTCATCGCTTCTTCGTCCGAGATCGCGGTCCTGTTGTAGCTGACGCCCAGGTGGCCGAACCGCACCATCATCGAGAACAGCTTGTCGCCGTCCCAGTGCCCGGGGAATTTCGTGAAGTCCCCGTGCAGCATGTCGTCGAACGGGTAGTCGTTCGCGTCCAGGGGCTCGATATAGCCGGCCGCGTTGAGCTGCTGCACGAACTCGGCGTCCGAGAGGATGACGTCGTAGGTGCCCGGGGGCGACTGGGCGATCAGCGCCAGCATGTTGTCGCCGCCCGCGTAGTATTTGGGCTTGAACTTTACGTTGTTGGCTTCCTCGAACGCGCCCACGATGTCGGGCTCGCCATGGCCGTACCACGCGAGCATGTTGATCTCGGTCGCCGCCGCCGAAGCCCGGCGAACGACGTACGGCGCCGCCAGCGCACCGCCGACCGCGGCCGCGGTTCCATGCAGAAACCGTCGGCGGGTAACGCGGGTTCCCGATCCTGGATCTCGCTCTGACATATCGCCATCTCCTGTCTGATTCGTTCGAGGCTCCGATACGGCCCGGTACGAAAGGTGGCGACGGCGGAACCTCCCAATTCGCAGGATATGGGCGACCCTGACATTCCTATAATTTATTGTCCTAATGTCGGCATTGACGGTTTTTATGTAAGGCGCGCCCGGGGCATTCGCTCATCGGGAATCCCCGGGGGCGGGACCCGGACGGTTTCGAAGCGGTTCTAACGGCGCCCGGGCCGTCTGAAATCCGCCTCTCCGGCGTCGTCCAGGCTGGAGACGATGTGGTTGACCAGGCGAACGCCGGCCTCGGTCTGCCGCGGGTGCTTGTAGTAGAGGCCGACCCGGATGTCGGCGAGAGCGGGGAAACCGTCCCGCTTGGAGAGAATCCTCATCCCGTCGAGAAAGGTCCTCTTGGTAAGCGCGCTCACGCCGAGCCCGGCGAGTACGGCGTTCTGCAGACCGGATATGCCGGGGCTGCAATAGGCGATCCACCAGTCGCGCTGGGCCGAATTCATCGCCTGCAGGATACGGTTGCGGTACTCGCAGCCCTCCGGGTGCACGACGATCGGAAGCGGTTCCTCCTTGTGCACGGTGCTGCCGGCGGCGGTCACCCAGATCGGCCGTTCGACCCACGCCCTCGCCAGGTGCTCGGCGACCCCCTCGCCCGTCATGGCGATGACGATGTCGAGCTCGTCCTTCCTGAGGTCATCGAGAAGTTCGCGGCTCAACTCGCAGCGGATCTCCAGCCGGACTTCCGGATGGCTTGCCGCATACTCGGTCATCATGGTCTGAAGAAACGCGACCGCATAGTCGGTCGGCAGCCCCACCCGGAGCGTTCCCGCGGCGTTACGGCTTCTGAACCGGGCGACCGCCTCGTCGTTCAGGCACAGGATCTGGCGCGCATAGGCGGCCAGCATTTCCCCCTGCTCGGTCAGCCGCAGATCGCGCCCGACCAGATAGATGAGCTTGGCGTCGACCATTTGCTCGAGGCGGCGCATTTGCAGGCTGATCGCGGGCTGCGTCCGCCCCAGGACCGCGCCGGCCTTGGTGAAACCGCCGAGGTCGATGACCGTGACGAAGGTCCGGAGCAATTCGGTCGGCAGGTTGGGATTGCCCAGGACCGCCTCCCCGCATGATATGGAACGCTAATGTCTTTATAAGAACTATAAATTTTAGTGATCGACTTCTCAAGCCTATCGTCGCCGGTGTCGGGAAGTCGATGCACGGGGACGGTCGATGTCACGGCAAAGCGTATTCGCCTACGAGTTGACGTGGCCCGTATACGATCGTCTCGTGCGCGACGGAGACACGCCCATGTTGATCCCCGTGGGCGCGTTCGAACAGCACGGCCACCATCTGCCCATGCACGTGGACGTGCTGCTGCCGAGCGAGTTCTCGCGGCGTATCGCCGAGCAGGTCGGAGCGCTGGTCGCCCAGCCCTTCGCCTACGGCTACAAGTCCCATCCCAAATCCGGCGGCGGCAATCATCTGCCGGGCACCACCAGCCTCGACGGCGCCACGCTGGTCAACGCCTTGAAGGACGTGATCAAGGAGTTCGTGCGCCATGGAGTCCGAAAGCTGGCGATCATGAACGGCCACTACGAGAATTCCTGGTTCATCGTCGAAGGCGTGGACGTCGCGCTGCGCGAGCTGCGCTGGGACGGGATCGAGGACGTGAAGATCGTGGTCCTGTCGTACTGGGACTTCGTCACCGATGCCACGATCGAGAAACTCTACCCCGACGGCTTCACCGGCTGGGATCTGGAGCATGGCGGCGTCCTGGAGACTTCGCTGATGCTGACGCTCTATCCGGATCTCGTCCACATGGACCGGATGGTCGATCACCCGCCGGCAAGCTTTCCGCCCTATGACGTCTACCCCGTCGACCCGGACTGGATCCCGGTCAGCGGAACGCTTTCCTCGCCCAGGAACGCGAGCAAGGAAAAGGGCGACATATTGCTCGAGGTCTGCACCCGCGGCATCGTCAACGCCCTGACCGCGGAGTTCGCCCTCGACCCGGGAACCAGCGTCTCCGCGGCCTGAGGCAGGGCAGGAACCGGGGAACTCAGCTCCCGACGATGTTGTGTTCCGGGCCGAAGGGGAAGCCGGTGATGTCTTCGGCGCCGTCCTCGGTCACGACCAGGATATCGTGCTCGCGGTAGCCGCCGGCGCCGGGCTCGCCTTCCGGAACCATGATCATCGGCTCCATCGACACCACCATGCCGGGCTTGAGCTCCGTCTCCACATCCTCGCGCAGCTCCACCCCGGCTTCGCGGCCGTAGTAATGGCAGAGCACGCCGAAGGAGTGGCCGTAGCCGAACGAGCGGTATTTGAGCAGGTCGCGGCTGCGGTAGATCTCGTTGAGCTCCTTCGCGATGTCGCCGCAGCGCGCACCCGGTTTTATGAGCTCGAGCCCGGCGCGGTGGACGTCGCAGTTGATCTCCCACAACCGCAGATGCTCGTCCGAGGCATGGTCGCAGAACAGCGTGCGCTCCAGGGCCGTGTAGTAGCCGAAGATCATCGGGAAGCAGTTGAGGCTCAAGATGTCCCCGGACCGGACGACCCGGTTGGTGACCGGGTTATGCGCCCCGTCGGTGTTGATGCCCGACTGGAACCAGGTCCAGGTATCCATCAGCTCGACGAAGGGGAAGCTCTTCGCGATTTCGCGAATCATGGCGTTGGTGGAGGCGATCGCCACCTCGTGCTCGGGCACGCCGGCCTTGACGGTCTCGGCGCAGGCCCGGCCGCCCACGTCGCAGATCCTCGCGCCCTCCTTGATCAGCGCGATCTCCTCGTCCGATTTGATGGTCCGCATCCACATGGACTGCGCGCCGGCATCGACGAACTCGACGCCGGGGAGCGCCTCTTCCAGCTGCCGCCGGTAGTCGAGATGGACGTGGTCGAACTCGATGCCGAGGCGTTTGACCCCGCCGGTGAGCTGCCGGACGGCGCGGAAGAAGTTGTCCCGGCGCCAGTCGGTATAGGTGATGTTGCCGCCGAAGGTGCGGCGCCATGGCTGTCCGCCGTCGATTCCGGCGGAGATCGTGGTCGCGTTCTCGCGGTCGATGACGAGTCCGAACTTGCGGCCGAAATAGCAGTAGAGCCAACCGGAATAGTAGTTGATGCAGTGGAAGGAGGTGAACAGCACGGCATCGACGTCGTTGTCCTCCATCCAGGGGCGGATGGAGTCCTGGCGCCGCTGCATTTCAGCGTCGGAGAACGGGGAGAACTCCTTCTCGCCGTTGTGCCATTCCATGACGTGCAGCATGTCGTCCGACATGACTCTCCTCCGTCGCTTCGTGACCGGCGGCCAAGGAGAATTCTAAAGCGCCGAAACGCATAAAATAAATTTATTCTCCAAATGAATACATAAATGCATCGGATGCCGGCCGTTCGATGTCCGGCAATACGACCGGAATAGCGAGGGTCACACTTCGCCCCAGATCTCCTCGGCCAGCGTCACCACCAGGTCGAGCTTCCGCCGCTGGTCGTCGTAGCCGATCTTGTTGCCGTGCTCGGTCGAGGCGAAGCCGCATTGCGGCGCGATGCCGAGCTGGTCGAGATCGGCGTATTGCGAGGCCTCGTCGAACTTGCGTTTGAGGTCGTCGACGCTTTCCAGTTCCGGCGTCTTGGTGGTGATGAAGCCCGGCAGGACGCGCTGGTCGCCCTTGGCCAGCAGTCCGAGCGGTTCCAGCCCGCCGGCGCGCTCGGTGTCGTATTCCATGAAGAAAATGTCGACTCCGGTCTTGTTGAACACCGCGTCCGCCGCCGGGTCGTAGGCGCCTTCCGCGGCGTATGTCGACTGGAAGTTGCCGCGGCAGAGATGCATGGCGACCGTCATGTCGTCCGGGCGGCCCTCGATCGCCTCGTTCATCATCCAGGCGTAGCGGTCGATCAGCCAGTCCGGGTCGAGCCCCGCCGCCTCCTTCTCCGCGCGGTGCTTCGGGTCGCAGAGATAGGCAAAGAAAATGTCGTCCAGCTGGATGTATCGGCATCCCGCGTCGTAGAACGCGCGCAGGGCTTTCCGATATGTCGACGCGATGTCGGCAAACAGAATGTCGACATCGGCATATTCCGGCACGCGGATGTCGTCCGGTGCCGTGCGGAAGTGGCAGCAGCTCGGGCCCGGGATCGAGATCTTCGGTATTACGGTCGCGTTGGCGGCGACGTACCTGAAATGGTCCAGCATCGGGTGGTCGTCGGGGAAGTCGAGTCTGCCCGTGATCGTCGGGTAGAGCGGCGGGATGCGCGCGCCGGCGAACTGCACCCCTTCCGCGCGGCGTTCGAACTCGAAGCCGGTCAGCATCCCCATGAAGTCGTAATGCCAGAACAGGCGGCGGTATTCGCCGTCGGTCACCGCCTTGAGGCCGACGTCTTCCTGCATGCGGATGGCGTCCTCGATCGCTTCGTCCTCGATCGCGCGCAGCTCATCGGCCGGCATGGTCTTCTCGTCGAGGCATTTGCGGCGTGCCTCGGCGACGCTCGCCGGGCGCAGCAGGCTGCCGATATGATCGGCGCGGAAGGGCGGCTTCGGTCGGTTGCTCATCGTGGCTCTCCCGTCAGGCGATGGCGTTGGCTTCCTCGACCATGGCGATCAGCGAGGACCGCCTGAGATAGGCGCGCGCCGCGTCCGGGTCGTCGGCGGTGCGGCGCAGCTCGTCGAACCGTTGTCTGCGAATCTCCGGGTCGCGCTCGCCCAGCATCTCCTTGTTCCGGATCGACTGCGCCTGGACGTATTTCTCCGCCATCGGGCGGCGCTGCCGATCGTACAGGTCGAGCAGGTCCTCGTCTCCCTCGCCGCGCCAGATCGCGGCGAGCTTCGCCGCCAGGTTCAGCCCGTCATGGATGCCGCTGTTCATGCCCATCCCGCCGACCGGGTTGTTCACGTGCGCGGCATCGCCGGCCAGCATCGCCCTTCCGCGCCGGAAGGACGCCGCCACCCGCTGGTGGATGGCGTAGAGGTTGCGGTGCTCGATCTCGTAGGGCGGGTCGTAGGGCAGGCACTCGGCGAACCGCGCCTGGATCCACTCGTCCGCCAGCACCTCCTCGTCCGGCTGGTCGGTGAAGGCGGGGAAGAGCGCGCGCCACACGCCCCGGCCGTCCTCGCCCGGCACCTTGATGATCGCGGACCACTGCTCGGGATGGGCGATGTAGTTGCGGTAGCGGAACCCGTCGGCCGCGCCGAAATCGAACCGGGTCGAGACGATGATGAACCGCTCCTCCCAGGTGAAGCCCGGGAAGTCGATCCCGGCCGCCCTGCGCACCGCGCTGCGCCCGCCGTCGCAGCCGATCAGATAGCGCCCGGCGAGCCGCTCCGTCGCACCGTTGGGCGTCCTGACGTCGACCTCGACCCGGTCCGCGGTCTGACGCATGCCCGTGACCTCGTGCTCGCGCCGCAGGTCGAAGCGGTCGAAGGCGCGGGCGCGCGTCTCCGCGATCCCGATCGTCTTGTGCTGCTCGAGCTGGAGCGCGAGCGGGTACGGCGTCTCGTCGGCCAGAAGGGCGTAGTCGAACTCCGCCACGATCTCGCCGGACGCGCGGTCGCGGAACTGGAAATGCGGCGAATGCAGCCCGCGTTCGAGCGCCTCGTCGGTCATGCCGAGCGGGGCCAGCATCGCGAGCGTCGAGGGGTGGAGCGTCGACGCGCGGTGGTCGGTCGGAATGTCCGCCAGCCGGTCGAGCACCGTGACCGGCACCCCTTCGCCCGCGAGCGCGAGCCCGGTGACCATGCCGACCGGGCCGGCGCCGACCACGATGACTCGGTTCGTATCCGTCATGGCGCGACTGATAGACGGTCGGACGCCGGACGGCAACGGGAC
>JAJDVM010000163.1 GCA_022826125.1 Defluviicoccus sp. | reverse complement strand
GTTTTCCCAGAAGATGTTGGGAACCCCCTCGCCGTCCTCCTGATCCTCCGTAACCGGCATCCAGTAATGCCCGTCCTCGGCGAACAGCGCGAGCCATTCGTCCCACCGCTTCTCGTCGAGGATTTCCGCCTGGCGGTAGAGGAACCTTTCCACCGCGAGCTGGGTTTCGACGCTCACCGGGGCGGACGAAGAGCTGTCGCCCGCCGCAAGCTTTTCCGCTGCCTCGCCCATCGCCTCAGGCTCCCGCGCCGTTGGCGGTCATGTAGCCGCGCCAGGCCTGCATCATCGAGCGCATGGGCAGCTCGCTCATCGAGGACGGGGCCGAATACATGATCCCGCCCTCCTCGGTGTCCTGGCCGGCGTTGCGGTGGAAGCTCACCCACTCGGTGGCGTTGCTCTCCAGCCCGTGCTGGCATTTCCACCAGTTGAACAGATCGTCGGCGTTGACCATCGTCGAGGGTGAGTTCACCAGGTAGTAATAGGCGAGCGAGCGCTGGTAGATCGCCTCCGGCGCGCCCTTGAGGCGGAAATGCCAGATTTCGCTCAGCGTCCGGTCGGGGCCGAGCGGGCGGATGGTCCGGAGCTGCTGCAAAGGCGGCTGGACCGAGTTGCACGGGTAGAGCAGCACGTGATGGAGGTCGACGCCGAGGATCTCCTCGGCCTTTTCCTCGCCGTAGGACGCATACATGCGCTCGACGTATTCGTTGGTGTCGGGATCGTCCGGGCGGAGCCCCATATAGCCTTCCAGCGTGCAGTGGCCCTGCGGGAGGCCGGTGGTGCCGAACTTGTCCCAGCCGTCGATTCCGTGGCGCACGAAGTCCGACAGGAAGCCGTAGGACATCGGCGGATCCTCGCCGTCCCGCTTCATCTCGTTCTCGACGCTGCGCGCCGCCGCGCCGGTCGATTCGTGGGTCGCGCCGGGATGCGAGGCGTCGATCTGGTTCTCCAGAAAGAGCTTCCAGTTGGACTGCTGGATCATGTGGAAGCAGTCGCCCACCACCTCGATCTCGCCGTCGGGCGAGCGGTCGATGAGCTGGTCCAGCGCCAGCCCGGCGCGCCCCAGATGGGTCTTGAGATCGGGCCCGTCCTCGGCCAGCGAGGCGAACCAGAAGCCGCGATAGTTGTCGGCCCGGGGCGCCTTCCGGATGTGGAAGTCCGGGCTCGAGATGTCGAACCGCGTCCCCTCGTAGCCCTTGGCGCCAGGCACGCTCTCCAGCCTGCCGTCGAGCTCGAACATCCAGGCGTGGTAGGAGCAGCGGAACAGTTTGCCCGCGTTGCCCTTGCGCGCCGAGCAGATCTGCGCGCCGCGATGCGGGCAGCGGTTGTAGAGGACGTTGATCTCGCCGTTCCAGTCGCGGGTCATCATCATCGGCTGGCGGCCGACGCGGGCGAGGTAGTAATCGCCCGGGTTCTTCACCTGGCTCTCGTGGCCGATATAGATCCACAGCCTCTCGAAAATCCGTTCCATCTCCAGGTCGAAGATTTCCGGATCGACATAGGCCTTCCGATGCACCCGGTCCGGTTCGACCAGGGCGGCGATCTCGCTTTCTGACCAAGTCATGTCGTCTCTCCCGTAAGCGGCCCGATCATTGCGGCTCGCCCCCCAATTGACTAGAGCATTTTCGCGGGAAAGGGAATCCATCCGGGGGAGAACGGGACAGTGGCCGATTTCGACGACCGTGCGGTGCTCATCACCGGCCCGGCCAAGGGCATGGGGGCGCAGATCACGCGGCGTTTCGCGGAGGAAGGGGCGGACCTCGTGCTCGCCGGGCGGGATACCGACGCCATCGCCCCGGTCGCCGGGGAGGCGAAGGCGATGGGACGCGGCGCCATCGTCGCGCCTTGCGACGTGACCGACGCGGAGGCGGTCGAAGCCGCGGTCCGGGCGGGGCTCGACGCCTATGGAAAGATCGACGTGCTGGTCAACGTCGCCGGCGGCACCGGGCCGCTGGGCGCGTCGTCCTGGAAGATCGAGCCGGACGATTTCGACCGGATCGTCGAACTGAACATGAAGGGGGCGTGGCTCACCATGCGCGCGGCGATCCCGCACATGATCGAACGGCGCTACGGCAAGATCGTCAATGTCGGCGGCACGTTCGGGCTGCGCGGACGCCAAGGAAGGATGGCCTACTCCGCCTCCAAGTGGGGCTTGCGGGGGATCACCAAGTCGACCGCGCTGGAGGTCGGGCCGCACAACATCAACGTCAACTGCGTCTGCCCCGGCATGGTCGACGGGCCGCGCTTCCGCAAGGTCTGCGCCGAGCGCGCCGAGCGCCTCGGCATCACGGTGGACGAGGCGCGCCGGCAGCACGAGGACGAGTACGCGCTCAAGCGGATCTCGACCGATTCGGATGTCGCCGAAGCAGTGCTCTTTTTCGCGAGCGACCGGGCCCGTAACATCACCGGCCAGGACCTCGCCGTCGACGGCGGCTGGGTGATATAGGGGGCATTCCGATGAAAACGGTCGATCTTCTGATCAAGGGCGGGGCGGTGGTCTCGCCGACCGCGACCATCGAGGCGGACATCGCCATCGACGGCGAGCGGATCGTCGGCATCGCGGCGGGCGAGATGTCCCCGCCGGCGCGCGAGACCGTCGATGCCAGCGGCCTCCACGTCCTTCCGGGTGCGGTCGACAGCCACGTCCATTTCCGCGAGCCCGGATACGACTACAAGGAGAACTGGGAGACCGGCACCGCGGCGGCGGCCTGCGGCGGCACGACAACGGTCTTCGAGATGCCGAACACCCATCCGCCGACCGGAACGCTGGAGGCGCTGCGCGACAAGCAGGCGCGCGCCAAGCGGCAGGCCCATGTCGATTACGGCATTTACGGCCTCCTCGACGAGAACAATATCGACCGGCTGGAGGAGCTCACCCAGGCCGGGGTCAGCGGCTTCAAATGCTTCATGGGCAACACGTTCGGCGATCTGCCGGCGCCGTCGGACGGGGCGATGCTGGAGGGGTTCGAGATCCTGGCGAGGCTCGGCATGCGCTGCACCGTCCATGCCGAGAACGCATCGATCATGGCGCGGCGCGAGACGAAGATGAGAGAGGCCGGGCGCAACGACGCCCGCGCCCATCTCGCCGCACGCCCGGAGATCTGCGCCGTCGAGGCGGTCGGCCGCGCGACCGCGTTCGCCGAGTGGACCGGCGCGCGTCTCCATATCGCGCACAAATCGTCGGCCGACGGGCTCGATCTGGTGCGCCGCGCCAAGTCGCGCGGCGTCGACGTCACGGTCGAGACCTGCCCGCAATATCTGATCTTCTCGGTCGACGACATGGATGCGCTCGGCGGCCAGCTCCGCGTCAACCCGCCGATCCGCGAGAAGGGCCATGCCGAGGCGCTGTGGGCGGCGCTCCATGACGGCACGATCGACATGATCGCCACCGACCACGCGCCGCATCTGCCGGAGGAAAAGGCGTCCAACAGCATCTGGGAGTGCGAATGCGGCTTCCCCGGCGTCGAGACCCAGATGCCGATCATGCTGACCCAGGTGGCGGAGGGCCGGCTCACCCTCAACCAGTATGTCGAATGGTCGGCGGCGGCGCCGGCGCGCGCCTGGGGCTGCTATCCGCGCAAGGGGCTTATCGCGCCCGGTTCGGACGCGGACATCGCCATCGTCGACCTAGGGGCCGAGGGCAGGATATCGCGCAACGAACTCCACTCCCGCAGCCACATGACGCCGTGGCACGGCTTCGAGACCAGGGGGCGGGTGGTCCACACGCTGGTGCGCGGCAGGATCGTGGTCCGCGACGGGGCGCTCGCCGACACCGCCGGCTGGGGCCGCCCGGTGGTACAGGACATGGCGGTGCCCGCGCCGCGGAATGTCGACAAGACGACCGAGGCGATCACCGCCTACCGGCCGGATTAGGGGTTGGAGCCGTCCCTCGATACGGCGCTGGCGCGCCCACTCGGGATGAGGGATTTCTTTCCTTGAAATCAACGATTTCCTCACCCTGAGCAGGCGCGTCAGCGCCGTATCGAAGGGAGCGCGATGAATAGCCCTACCCCAGCCCCAGCAGCTCCTCCACCACCGCGAGCTGGATTTCCGCCGCGGGGGCCAGATCGGCGAGCGGCACCGATTCGTTCGCCGCGTGGCCCTCATGCGCCGCGCCGGGGCCGAAGGTCAGGATCTCGATCCCGTCGTCGGCGAAATAGCGCCCGTCGCTCGCCCCGACGGCAATGAGCTCGCGCGGCGGCGCGCCGGTCGTCTGTTCGATCGCGCGATGGAACGCGGCGATGCAGGGCGCGTCCGCGGCCGATGCGAAGCCGTTGGTCCCGGTCAGGAACTCGAACGAGTAGCTCTCCTCCGCCTCGCCGGACGTGGCGAGCGCCGCCCGCATCTCGGCGAAGGCGGCGTCCACCTTCTCGTCGGACAGGGTACGCCGGTCGATCTCGATCATGCATTCGCTCGGCACCGCGTTGGTGTTGTGCCCGCCACGGATGGTGCCGATGTTCATGGTCGATTTATGGCCGCCGCGCCGGCGCACCGTCAGCCTCGGGTCGAGCTCGCGCCGCAGGGTCTCGATCAGACGCATCATGCGGAGGATCGCGCTGTCGCCGGCCTCGGGATCGCCGGCATGGGCGGCGCGGCCGCGAGCCGTCAGCCGGGTCCAGAACACGCCCCTTTCGGCGGCGATCGCCTGGCACTCGGTCTGCGCGCCGAGGACGAGGTAATCGGGCCGGACGACCCCCTCCTCGCGCAGGAAGGCAAGCCCGTTCGGCCCCAGCCGCTCCTCGTCGCCTACGAAGGTGAACACGACCTCGCCGTCACGCGGCCCGCCGGCTTCGGCGATCCGCTCCGCGAGCCAGAGCTGGACCGCCATCGACGCCTTGCAGTTGCCGGCGCCGAGCCCGTGCAGCCTGCCGTCGACTTCGGTGGCGGCGAACGGATCGGTACGCCAGTTCGCCCGCTCGCCGACATCGACCGTGTCGGCATGGGCGTTGAAGACCAGCGACGGCCTGCCCTCTCCCATCCGTCCGACGGCGTTGGCGACGCCTTCCGCGCGCGACAGCGTTTCCGTCGCATAGCCGGCGGCCGCAAGCCGGTCCGCCGCGTAGGCGCAGATCGCCGTCGTGTCGCCGGGCGGATCGGTGGAGGGGATGGCGATCAGGTCGCCCAGTATCGTCTTGACGGCGTCGGTTATCCGTTTGCGTTGCATGGCACGACCGATTGAAATGAGCCGGACTCCGGCGAAAGAGGCCCTACATGCCCCAAGCGACACCCAACGGCAACATCACCGTCATCCGCGGCGCAACGGTGCTCCCCTTCGACGGGAGCGACCGGGTCGTCGAGAACGGGGAGGTCTGGTTCGAGGGCGGCGAAATCCTGGCGGTCTGCGGGGCGGGCGGGTTCGACGCGCCGACGGGCGGAGATTCAACCGTCATCGAGGCCGACGGGCGTATCGTCATGCCGGGGTTGATCAACGCCCATTCCCATTCCTACACCGCGCTGCTCAAGGGCACAGTGGATGCGGTGCCGCTCGATCTCTACATGATCCGCGCCATCGCGGGCGGCAGCGACCGGACGCCGCGCGAAGTCTTCGTTTCCGCCCAGGTCGATTGCATCACGCTGCTGAAATCGGGCGTCACCTCGGTGATCGACCACTACTCCGAACGCCCGCAAACCACCGCCGAGGGGCTGGAGGCGGTGGCGGCGGGATACCGCGAGGCCGGGCTGCGAGCGCGAATCGCGCCGATGTTCGCCGACCTCCCTTATCTGGACACGGTGCCGATCGACGCGAACCGGCTGCCCGACGACCTGCGGGACTTCTATGAGCGCATGAGCCCGCCCGACGCCCGCGCCTATTTCGATACGATAGATCGGGCGCTAAACGATCTAAACACCGGCTCCGGCCGGATCGGGCTGCTGCTCGGGGTCGACGGGCCGCAGCGATGCAGCGACGCGCTGATCGAGATGACCGCCGACGCCAAGCGGCGCACCGGACTCGGCCTCCACACCCACATGCTGGAGGCGAAGACCCAGGCGGCGATGCGCGATCCCGCCGAAGGTTTCGTGGCGAGGCTGGCGCGGCTCGGCATCGTCGACGGGAAGAGCTCGTTCGCCCATTTCGTCTGGTCGGCCGACGACGACATCGCGGCGGCGCGCGAGGCCGGGCTGACCGTCATCCACCCGGCACCCTCCAACATGATGCTGGGCTCCGGAGTCTGTCCGATGCTGCGCCTCGTCGAGACGGGCATCCCGGTCGCCTTCGGCTCGGACGGCACGAATTGCAGCCCGGCCGCGCTCTTGGAGACAATCCGGGTCGCCGCCTATCTCTCGCGCCTCACCGAGCCCGATCCGGACAGGTGGATCGACGCCCCGGGCATGCTCGCGCTTTCGATGGAAGGCGGCGCGCGCGCGATGGGCGAGCCGGGGCGGATCGGCACGCTCGCGCCCGGGGCCAGGGCGGACATCCTCGTCATCGACACGCGCAACCACTGGCACATGCCGATGGGCGATCCGTGGCGGCACGTGCTGTTCTACGAGCAGGGCGCCGGCACCGAGCATGTCTGGATCGACGGAAGGCAGGTGGTGCGCGACGGCGAGTTGCTGACCGTCGACGAAGACGCGATCCTCGCCGAAGCGACCGGGATCGCCGCCCGCTACGCGGAGCGCCTCGGCGGCCGCGAGGACTTCATCGCCCGGCACCACGACCCGTTCCGCGACATGCTGCTGGATACCCACGCGAGAGACATCGGCATCGAAAGGCTGATCCGGCTGCGGTAAATGGAGGGGTATCGGCCCGCCGCGAATCGGGCCCGGCGAAAAATCCCAGGAATTCTGGACGACACCGACGTCCGGTTACCATTCCGATTGAAGGCGTGGCGGTCCGGTTTCGCCGGAGATTTCGATCCGCGTCATGGAGCGGCGCGGTCGTGGCAGGTGCTCAGGCGATGGTCTCGTGCGGGCTGCGGCCAGTGGCGCGGCGGCGCACGACATCCAGAATCGCCTCCGCCGCCCGTGCGCTCGGATTCATGCCCGCGGGACGGAGTCGCGCAAGCGCGCCGGCAACGGCGGTGCGCTGCTCCTCGCGCGCGCACCCATCGCGCAGCAGGCCCAGAGCCGCCTCGGCAAGACGCGCGCCGGTGCAGTTCTCCTGAAGAAGCTCGGGGATCGCGGGACGGTCGAGGAGCACGTTGACGATCGTGACATACGGCACCCGGAGCATGCGGCGCATGATCGCCGCCGTGACCGGGTTGACCCGGTAGGCGATGACCATCGGCACGCCGGCGAGCGCAAGGTCGAGAGCGACGGTCCCGGACGCCGCGATGGCGACGTCGCACGCGGCCATCGCCGCATGGCGCTCCTCGCGGCGGGCGGCGACGGTCGCGGGGACGGGCAGATCGGCGGCGGCTTTCCGGATGGGGCCGACCTGAGCCGGGACAGCAGGGATGACGACCCGTGCCGCCGGTTCGGCCGCCGCGATGCGTCCCACCGCGTCGGCGAAGACCGGCATCAGCCGGGATATCTCGGCCCGGCGGCTGCCCGGAAGCAGGCCGATCACCGGGCCGCCGGAGATGCCGTGGTGGGCGCGGAAAGCGGCGCCGGCATCCCGTTCGATCGCGGTCTCCAGCGCAGGGTGTCCGACGAAGGTGCAGTCGAGACCCTCGGCCTCGAAATAAGGCGGCTCGAACGGAAACAGGGCGAGAAGACGGTCGATCCTGCGCGCCAGCTTGCGAGCCCGCCCCGCCCGCCAGGCCCAGACCGTCGGCGCGACATAGTGGACAAGCGCGGTATCGACGCCGTCGAGACGCCGCCAGACGCCGTTGGCGAACTCGGGCGCATCGATGGTCACGACCGCGTCGGGCGACAGGCGGCGGATGGCCGCGGCGGTTTCGGACATTCGCCGCATGATGCCGATCGCCCGCGGCAGCACCTCGACGAGCCCCATGACCGAGAGCTCCTCGATGGGGAACAGGCTCTCGAAACCCTGCGTGGCCATCGCCTCGCCGCCCACGCCCGCCAGCCCGATCCGGTCGCCCGCCGCCTCGCGCAGCGCCGCGATCAGCCGCCCGCCGATCTCGTCACCGGACGGTTCCCCGGCGACGAGGAAGATCGACGGCGATGCGTCGGCCCGGTCTCGCGCCAAGAGTTCCTCACCCCGGGCGGTCGACGCCGATGACGAACAGTCCGGCGGAATCGGCATCGCGGGCCACCGCCTCCGCATCGAGGATCAGCGCCCGTCCGGCCTCGACGGCGATGCCGGCAAGCCCGATCCGTGCAGCATTGGCGACGGTGCGCGGGCCGATCGCCGGAAGATCGATGCGAAGGTCCTGCCCAGGCCTGCTGGCTTTCACCAGCACCCCTCCCGCGCCGGACGACAGGAGCGGACCGCAGCGATCGATAAGGGCGTCCGTGCCCTCGGCGGCTTCGACCCCGATCACCCGGCCTCGCTGGACGACCGTCCCCTGGCCGACGTCGAGCGCGCCGAGCGCGCGGGCGACCTCGAACCCCCGCGCGATATCGGCCCTGTCCTCCCCGCTCGGAACGCGCTGCCCGTAGACGCGCGCCCTTGCCGCGAGCGAGGAAGCGAAGGTTTCCGGCGCGACGACGCGCAGGCCCTCGCCCTCCAGCGCACGCGCGACGGCGTCCAGGATCGAGCCGTCGCGAAACCAGGCGGGTCCGATGCGCGCGAGGAACCGCGCCGTCCACGCGTCCGGGCGAAGCGCCCGGAGCGATGGCCGGGAGACCCCGCCGACCAACACCACTTCCTCCGCGCCGGCGGACTTGAGAAGCCGGATTCCCTCGCCCGCCTCGCCAACCCGGATCCATGCGTCCGGAGGCCGCGAGAACGACGCCGGATCCGCCTGATCCCGAAGCCCGATGACGAAGGGGTCGCGCAACCCCGCCCGGCACGCCGCGATCACCCGCTCCGGCATCTCGCCCGCGCCGGCGACGATGCCGATCCTAGGCGGCATGGCCTTGCCCGGGTTGACAGACCGGGCGCGAGGAATCGGCGCGGACGAAGGCCACGATATCCATCACCGCAGCGTTGTCGGCGTACATCCGGGCCACGTCCTCCAGCCGCTCGGCAAGCGTGCCCTCCTGGGCGAACAGCAGACGGTAGGCAGTCCTCAGCGCCTGGATGTCGGACCGCGCGAACCCCCGGCGCCGCAGGCCCACCACGTTGAGCCCCACCATCCGAGCCCGGTCGCCCGCCACCGAACCGAACGGTATCACGTCGCCCACTACCGCCGTGTTGAGGCCGATCATGGCGTGGACGCCGATGCGGCAGAACTGGTGAACCGTGGACAATCCGCCGATGATCGCGAAATCGCCCACCGTCACGTGACCGGCGATCGAGGCGTTGTTGGCAAAGACGACGCGATCGCCCACCGTGCAGTCATGCGCGACATGGGCGCCGATCATGAACAGACCGTTGTCGCCCACCCGTGTCACCATGCCACCGCCCTCGGTCCCCGGGTTCATCGTCACATGCTCGCGGATCGTGTTGCCGGAGCCGATCTCCAGCCGCGAGGCCTCGCCCCTGTACTTGAGATCCTGCGGAGGCATCCCGACCGAGGCGAACGGGTAGACGACCGTGTCCGGCCCGATCGTGGTGCGTCCGGCAACGGTCACATGAGAGATCAGCCGAACGCCGTCGCCGAGCGCCACGTCGGGGCCGACCGTGCACCACGGGCCGACCACCACGCCTTTCCCCAGATCCGCCCCGGGTTCGACGATCGCCGTCGGATGAACTTCGGCCATTCCCTACCTCGCCTCCTTCCCGGACGATCGATTCCGCCTCGGAACGGGCCCGGATGGGCGCTCCGCCGCTGCCGAGAACCAACCGTATCCGCAAGACGGCGTCAACCGCCGGGGCTGGGTGGGTGACGCATCGGAGTTTATGTCGTGCGGGGGGAGGGGGGTAGTCCGTGGGTTGCTGAGATCCACGATGAGGAGCATCCCCACGCCGCAGTCTGCGACGATCGAGAGTTTACCTGCCACCTTTCGGATGATGAAGGCGATGGATGCCCGAGGGGTTGAATGGGGCGAGGACTATCGCACCGCCGCCAAGGGTGCGCTGAAGCAGGTGCTGGAGACGTGGATGGACGATCTGATCGCCTCCCATCTCGACGCCATGGCCAGGCGGGAGATCGCCGACCGGCGGACCGGCGGGAGGAAACGGAACATGCTAATCTCGCGCACCATGCCGAAGGACAGGTCGATATCGCGGTCCGCCATCCCGTCGCTCGACCGGCTGCTGGATGCGCCGGCGCTGCGGGAGGCGGCGGAACGTCACGGCCGGAGGCTGGTCGTCGAGGCGGCGCGGGAGGTTCTGGGCGAGGTCAGGCGCTCCATCGGAACCGGCGCCGAGACCGATCCCGGCGCGGTCGAGCCGTCGGCCCTGGCCGCCAGGATCGCGGCGCGCGCGGGCGCGATAGCGTCGCCCTCGCTCAGGCCCGTCTTCAACCTGACGGGGACCGTGCTCCACACCAATCTCGGCCGGGCGGGCCTCGCGCGGGAGGCGGTCGACGCGGTCGTCGAGGCGGCGGTGCGACCCTCCACGCTGGAATACGATGTCGGCAGGGCGGCGCGCGGCGACCGCGACAGCCATGTCGAAGGGCTGCTCCGCCGGCTGACGGGCGCCGAAGCGGCGACCGTCGTGAACAACAACGCCGCCGCGGTGCTCATCGTCCTGTCCGCTCTCGCCAGGGGGCGGGAGGTGCCGGTCTCGCGCGGGGAGCTGGTGGAAATCGGCGGCGCTTTCCGGATGCCCGACGTGATGGCGGAAGCGGGCTGCGTCCTGCGCGAGGTCGGCACGACCAACCGCACCCACCTGCGGGACTTCTCGGCCGCGATCGGCGAGGACACCGCGCTGGTGATGAAGGTCCACGCGAGCAACTATGCCATCCAGGGTTTCACCGCCGAGGTGCCGGAAGGCGAGCTTGCGGCGCTCTGCCGGGAGCGCGGCGTCCCGTTCGCGGTCGACCTCGGCAGTGGCGCACTGGTGGAGCTTGAGCGCTACGGGCTCGCCCACGAGACGACCGTCAAGGAGACCCTCGCCGCCGGGGCCGACCTCGTCACCTTCAGCGGCGACAAGCTGCTCGGCGGGCCGCAGGCGGGGCTGATCGTCGGCCGGAGCGACCTGATCGCCGAGATCAAGCGAAACCCGCTCAAACGCGCGCTCAGGCTCGACAAGATGACCCTCGCGGCGCTCGCGGCCACGCTCGCGCTCTATCTCGATCCCGACCGCATCGCGACGCGCCTGCCCACGCTGCGCCACCTGACCCGGCCGGCGGAGGACATCGCGGCGCTCTGCGCGGAGCTCGCGCCGGCGGTACGCGACAGCATCGGTCCAGACTTCGAGGTCGCGACCGTGCCGTGTCTCAGCCAGATCGGCAGCGGCGCTCTTCCGGTGGCGAACATCCCGAGTCACGCCATCGCGATCGGGCCGAAGACCGCGCGCGGCGGAGGTGGAGCGATCGAGGGGCTGGCCGCGGCGTTCGCAGCGCTCCCGGTGCCGATCATCGGGCGCATCGCCGACGGCGCGCTGACGATGGACCTCCGCTGCCTCGACGACGCCGAAGGGTTTCGCGCCCAGCTCGCCGAACTCGCTATCGGGGACACGCCCGCAAGATGATCGTCGCCACGGCGGGCCATGTCGACCACGGCAAGACGTCGCTGGTGCGCGCGCTGACCGGGATCGACACCGACCGGCTGCCGGAAGAGAAGCAGCGCAATCTGACGATCGACCTCGGCTTCGCGTACGTCCCGCTGGAGGACGGCGGGGTGTTGGGATTCGTCGACGTGCCCGGCCACGAGCGCTTCATCCGCAACATGCTGTGCGGGGTAGCGGCGGTCGACTACGCGCTGCTGGTGGTGGCCGCCGACGACGGGGTGATGCCCCAGACGGAAGAGCATCTGGCGATCCTCGACCTGCTCGGCGTCGAAGCGGGCGCGGTGGCGATCACCAAGACCGACCGGGTCGATCCCGGCCGGGTCGACGAGGTGGCGGAAGAGGTCGAGCTCTATCTCGACGAGACCCGGCTCGCCGGCGCGGCCTGCTTCCCGGTCTCCTCGGTGGACGGCAGCGGCATGGACGCGTTGAAAGCGCATCTCGAGTCGGTGGCGCACACCGTCCGGCGCCGCCCGGCGGGCGGGCATTTCCGCCTTGCCGTGGACCGGGCCTTCACCGTCGTCGGCGCCGGGCTCGTCGTCACCGGAACGGCGTTCTCCGGGAGCGTGTCGGTGGACGACCGGCTCCTGCTCTCTCCGGCACGGATACCGGTGCGCGTGCGGGGCATCCACGCCCAGGACCGCAAGGCGGAACGCGGCCGCGCCGGGGAACGGCTGGCGCTCAACATCGTCGGCCAGTCGCTCGGCAGGGACGACGTCGCGCGCGGCGACTGGGTGGTGGAAGAAGCCGCGCATTTGCCCGCCCGGAGGATAGACGCGACGGTCCGCATCCTCTCCGACGAGACCCGCCCGGTCGCGCACTGGACACCGGTGCACGTGCATCTTGCCGCCGCCGACGTCACTGGAAGGCTCGCCCTGCTCGAAGCCCGCTCGCTGGCACCCGGCGAGTCCGGCCTCGCCCAGCTCGTGCTCGACCGGCCGATCGGCGCGATGCACGGCGACCGCTTCGTCCTGCGGGACCAGTCGGCGACGCGCACCGTCGGCGGCGGAACGGTAGTCGACGTGCTGCCGCCGGCGCGCGGACGCGCCCGCCCGGCCCGGCTCGCCTATCTGAAGGCGGTACGACGACCGGAGGCGGGGGCCGCGCTGCAAGCCGCGGTGGATGCGGCCGCGGACGCGGTCGACCTGGTGAAATTCGCGCGAGCCAGGAACCTGACCGAGGCGGCGAGGGAAGACGTCTGCTCGGCGACCGACATGGTGCGGCTGGGGGACGGCGAGCGCGACGTCGCGTTCTCGCGGCAGCGCTGGAATGAGTTGAAATCGACCGTCGGGACGGCGCTCGCGCGATGGCACGCGGACAACGAGGACGCGGTCGGACCGACCGAGGCCAATCTGCGCTCCGCGATGGAGCCTCGTATCGCCGTCGACCTCCTGAGGCTCGCCGTCCCGGAGCTGGAACGGGAGGGCGTGCTGGTCCGCGAGGGCGCGCGCGTCCGGCTTCCCGATCACAAGCCCAAGATGACCGCCGCCGACGAAGCGCTGTGGCGCAGGCTGGAGGCGCTGCTGGAGGACGGCGGAACCCGACCGCCACCGGTCGGTGAGATCGCGGACGCGACGGGGTTAGATTCCCGGAGAATTTCGACCTTTCTGGGCCGCGCGGCGAAGCTCGGCCTCGTGGTCGGCGCGACGAAGAACCGTTACTACCTGCCCGCCGCGCTGCGCGGCCTCGCCGACAGTTTCGAGGAAGCGGCGGGGGAATCCGCCGACGGCAATGTCACCGCGGCGTCTTTTCGGGACAAGGCGGGGATCGGTCGCAACCTCGCCATCGAGGTGCTGGAATATTTCGACAAAATCCGCTTCACCCGGCGCGCCGGCAACGAGCGCAGGATCCTCCGTCCGGCGGACGAGGTTTTCGGCGGGGGCGCGGGGTCAGAAGGCTGAGGGCCCTCCTCCGCGATTCGCGGTTGACGCGGTCGCCGCCGGCGCAGCACTCTCGCGAGCACGGAAAAGAAACGCGGCCCGGTGGCGCGCCCGGTCTTCAAAACCGGTGAGGGGCGTGAGACGTCCCTGGTGGGTTCGACTCCCACTCTTTTCCGCCACCTCTCACGGCGCGCCGTAGCGCTCTTCGTAGGCGGCTACGGCGGCCTCCAAGCACTCGATGGGCGCGCGCACGATTCCGGCGCCGATCTGCCCGCCGTCGCGCCCGGCGATCCCGATGTCCATCACCGGCAGCACGCCGGTCTCGACGACGCGGTGGATGTCGATGCCGGTCGGCGTGCCGCGATAGCCGAGATAGGGGATCCTGTAGTCGGCGTTCTCGCCGACCGCGATCGCGTAGAGCTGGAGGTTGCGCTCGACCATCGCTGCGGCCGAGCCGCCCTGGTACTGCTGCAGGGGAAACGCCGCGGCCTGCGCGAAGCCCCCGAGGCCGATCGTCTCGGCGATGATGCTTTCGCCGCCCATCCAGGCGATCTCGTCTTCTGTGTGCCCCTCGAACAGCTTGGCGTCGACCGAAGCGTGGGGGCCGGGGAACCAGCGGTCTCCCAGCCCGCTGACGCGGATCGCGAAGTTGTTGCAGTTGAACGCCATCGCGCTGACGACGCTGGAGCCCTCGATCCCGGCCGCGGCGTCGGCGGTGCACTTGGCCGCCGCCATCGACAGGCGGAGGAAGAAGTAGTGGTCCTCGGTGAGCGCGGCCACGGTGCGTTCGACGGCGCCGCGTATAGCAGGATCGAGGCCGAGGAGATGGGGGAACAGCTCGCGGGTGAACAGGAGCGAGGCCGCGGTGTTGCGGCTGTGCAGCTCGTCCCCCATGTGCAGCGCGCGCCGCATGAGGGGCTTGAGAGGAATGCCGGCGGCGGCGCGGACCGCCTCGGCGAGGACCGGGGCGACGGTGTCCTGGACGAACAGCAGCCGCTCCCTCACCCCCTCGTCATAGACGCCGTAGTTGAGGCGGCGGGGGTTGGTCCCCTCGTACATGTTGCAGAAGCCGGTATTGCCTTCGGCCCGGTTCTCGACGACGAACACCGGCATCGAGGCGGTGTAGATGCCGGCGAGAGAGCCGACCGCGCCATAGTCGTGGCAGCCGTCGACCGCGATCTCGCCCCGCGCGAGCTTTCGCGCCGCGTCCTCCGCATCGGAGGCGAGGCCCTCGAACAGGGCGCCACCGATCACCGCGTCGCGCTGCCCGCCGGCATAGTCCTCCCAAGGCATCGGCGGGCCCGAGGTGAGGACGGTATCGGGCGTCATTCCGGGCAACGCGTCGATCGCCGGCCGGATGTCGGTCAACACCGGCTCGGCTTCGTTCAATCGCGCGAAAGCGAGCGCGTTCGCTTCGGTTCTGTCCATGCTTTCCACCCGGTTTCCGGTCGGCGCGCGGTTGCCATCAAAATGGACTGGGGCTAGTCTCCGCCGCAAGTGCCGGGATCGGCCTGTATGGGGACTCAACCTTCTGGAGCGGAAGTCATGGCTGCGGATACCACCAACCTGCCCTTCGTGAGAAACGCCTGGTATATCGGCGCGTGGTCGGAGGAACTCGCGGACGGCATGCTGGGCCGCACGATCATGAACCAGCCGCTGGTCTTCTTCCGCGACGCGGACGGCAAGGTGGGTGCGTTGGAGGACCGCTGCTGCCACCGCGGCGCGCCGCTGACCCACGGCACGGTGATCGAGACCGGGCTCCAGTGCGGCTATCACGGGCTGGTTTACGACACCACCGGCGCCTGCGTGACCGTCCCCGGCCAGGACAAGATCCCGGCGAACGCGAGGGTCGTCAGCTACCCGGTGGTGGAGCGCAACCAGATCGTCTGGATCTGGATGGGCGATCCGGCGCGCGCCGACGAGAGCCAGGTCGTCGACTACCCCTATCACGACCAGCCCGAGAAGTGGCCGCATCGCAAGGCGATGTTCCAGATCAAGGCCAATTACATGCTGATGATCGACAACCTGATGGACCTCACGCATCTGGGCTATGTCCACAACCGGACCATCGGAGGCGACCCCAATACCCATGTCACCGCCGACATGGAGACCCGGCCGACCGAGAACGGCGCCTATTTCATCCGCTGGCTGCCGGATTGCCAGCCGCCGCCGACCTATCAGAAGGGCGGCAAGTTCGAGGGCCGGATCGACCGGTGGCAGGAGTTCGAGTACGTCGCGCCGGGCATCGTGCTGCAATGGTCGGGCGGTCTCGACGTCGGGCGCGGCGCGAGAGAGAACCGCGACCAGAAGGGCTTCCATCTGCGCCTGCTGCACGGCGCGACGCCCGAGACGAACACCACGTTTCATTATTTCTGGTCGACCGCCAACGGCTACCGCCAGGACGAGCCGCAGGCGACCCAGGAAATGTACGACGAGATCTACCCGACCTTCATCGAAGACAAGACGATCATGGAGGCGCAGCAGGAGCGCCTCGACCTCGATCCCGACCGCAGCCTGGTGCCGATCAACGCCGACGGCGCGCTGGCGCTCGCCCGCATCGCCATCGACCGGATGATCGAGGGGGAACAGGCGACGGTCGCCCAGGCCGCCGAATAGAAACGGCGGCGCGCACGCCATCTTCGGCGACATCGAGGCCGCCGGCCGGCCGGGCCGGCGCGCGCCCCTTGGAGACTGTTGAATGAGCGACCCGGAGTTCGATGTCGTCGTCGTGGGCGCCGGCAACGCGGCGCTGTGCGCCGCGCTGGCGGCGGAGGAGAACGGCGCGAAGGTGCTGGTGCTGGAACGCGCCAACGAGGACGAGTCCGGCGGCAACTCGCGCTTCACCGCGGGCGCGATGCGCGTCGTCTATGACGGGGTCGACGACCTCAAGGCATTGATGCCCGACCTCACCAACGAGGAGATCGCCAACACCGATTTCGGCACCTACACCCAGGATCAGTTCTACGACGACATGGCGCGGGTCACCCAGTACCGCGCCGATCCGGACATGGTGGAACTGCTGGTCACGCGCTCGCGAGAAACCCTCCTCTGGATGCGCGAGAAGGGGGTGCGCTTCGCGCCGATCTGGGGCCGCCAGGCCTTCAAGGTCGACGGCAAGTTCAAGTTCTGGGGCGGGCTCACGGTGGAAGCCTGGGGCGGCGGCCCCGGGCTGGTCGATTCGCTGCACGAGATCGCGGCGAAGCGCGGCATCGAGATCCGTTACGGCCACCGCGCCACCGAGCTGATCTTCGACGGCGTTACGGTGAGCGGGGTCAGGGTGAAGACCGGAGGCCGGATCGAGGAGATTCCGGCGAAGGCGGTGGTGCTCGCCGCCGGCGGCTTCCAGGGCAACTACGAGTGGCGCACGCGCTATCTCGGCCCGGGCTGGGAGCTCGCCAAGGTGCGCGGCACGCGCTTCAACACGGGCGACGGCATCCGCATGGCGCTCGACATCGGCGCGATGCCCTACGGCAACTGGTCGGGCTGCCACGCGGTCGGATGGGAACGCAACGCGCCCGAGTTCGGCGACCTCGCGGTGGGGGACCAGTTCCAGAAGCACAGCTACCCGTTCGCCGTCATGGTCAACGCGACCGGGCGGCGCTTCGTCGACGAGGGCGCGGACTTCCGCAACTACACCTACGCCAAGTACGGCAGGGTGATCCTCGAGCAGCCGGGGCAGTTCGCCTGGCAGATCTTCGACGCCAAGGTCCTCCACCTGAAGCGCGACGAATACAATATCCGCCAGATCACCAAGGCGAGCGCGAACACGCTGGAAGAGCTGGCCCCGCAGCTCGACGGGGTCGATCCGGACGCCTTCCTCGACGAGATCGCGGCATACAACGCCGCCGTCCGCACCGACATTCCCTTCGATCCCAACGTCAAGGACGGGCGCCGCACGGAGGGGCTCGCGATCCCCAAGTCGAACTGGGCCAACACGATCGACGAGCCGCCGTTCGAGGCCTACGCGGTCACCTGCGGCATCACGTTCACCTTCGGGGGCCTGCGCATCGACACCGAGGGGCAGGTGCTCGATACCGAGTCGGAACCGATCCCCGGGCTGTACGCGGCGGGCGAGCTGGTCGGCGGCATCTTCTATTTCAACTACCCGGGCGGCAGCGGGCTGACCTCGGGATCGGTGTTCGGCCGCATCGCCGGCGCGTCGGCCGCGGCGGCTTAGTGCCGGTTTCGGATGGAAGCTGTCCGCCCGTCTCACCGGAGGCGCGCCCTTCGATACGGCGCTTCGCACCTACTCAGGGTGAGGGGAAGATGGAATCGACCAGGAAATCTCCCTCATCCCGAGTAGGCGCGAAGCGCCGTATCGAGGGACGATCCGCCGAGCGCTGAGGAGAACCCACTTGCCGGTCATCGTCGCCGAGAACGATCCGATCATTCGTAACATCCAGGTCGTGCTCGACCCCAACACGCCGTCCGACCGGCAGGATGCGATCGCCGACTATTTCTCGGTCGACCTGCCGGATTTCGACGCCTGGCGGGAGGAGCTGCGCGCCCGGGTGCCCTCGGTCTTCCCGGCCGAGTTCCGCATGGCCGACGATACCGACGCGTTCCGGGCGGCGCTGCCCGACGCCGAGGGTGCGATCGTCGAGGGCATGGCTTTCGGCGCGGAGGAACTCGATTGCGCGCCCGGTCTCCGGATCGTCCAGAAATTCGGGGCCGATCTCCGCAATATCGATCTGGAGGCCTGCGCAGCCCACGGCGTACAGGTCAAACCGCTCAGACGGCGGGTCAACGGCGCGGTCGCCGAGCACGTCTTCGCCCTGATGCTGGCGCTCGCCAAGAAGATCTGCGAGATCGACGGGCGGATCGACCCCGACAGTCTCGAAGAGATCGGCTACACGCCGAAGCTCTATGACAGCCGGCATTGCGGGCGGTCCAACTGGGGCCGGATCGGCGGGCTCGGGACGCTCGAAGGCGCCGCGCTCGGGGCCATCGGGCTGGGCGAGATCGGCCGCGAACTCGCGAAACGCGCCTCGGCTTTCGGGATGGAGGTGCTCTATTACCAGCGACGCCGGCTCCCGCCCGAGGTCGAGCGCGCGCACGGGGCGCGCTATTGCGGCTTCGAGGAGTTGCTGGAACGCTCGGACTATGTGTCGGTCCAGCTTCCGTCGAACGCGGAAACGAGAAACATGATCGATGCGGCCGCGTTCGGCCGGATGAAGCCGGGAGCGGTGCTGATCAACGTCTCGCGAGCCGAAATACTGGACCGCGCCGCGCTGATCGATGCGCTCGAAAGCGGCCGTCTCGGCGGCGCGGGACTCGACGTTTTCTGGGAGGAGCCCGCCGCTCCGGACGATCCCCTCACCCGCTTTCCCAACGTGGTGATCACGCCGCACACCGCGGTCGCAGCCCGCTGGAACGGAGCGCGCGACGTGGAAGAAGCGGTGCTCAACTTCGCGGAGGCGATCGGCTGAGCCCCGGCGCGACCCGGCGGATCGCGGAGTTCGCCGCGGGCCTCGCCTTCGGCGACCTTCCGGGCCCGGTCCTGGAACGCGGCAGGGTCCACGTTCTCGACTGCCTGGGCCTCGCCATCGCGGGCGCCCGTACGGACGCCGCCCGGATCGCGCGGGACCATGTGGACGCGCTGGGCATTTCGGACGACGCCGCTTCGGTCCTCGGGACGCCGCGCCGGACCGCGCCCCGCTTCGCCGCCTTCCTCAACGCGGCCGCGATGCACGCGGACAATTTCGACGACACCAACCCGCAGGCGGCCGCCGAACGCAACGGCGGCATCCATGCGACCGCACCGGTGCTCGCCGCCGCCCTCGCTGTCGCCGAGGAGCGGGGCGCCAACGGGCGCGCGCTCTCGACCGCTCTGCATGCCGGGATCGAGATCGCGTGCAGGATCAACCACGCGATCGACGCGCGGCATTACCAGGGCGGGTTTCACGCGACGGGGACGCTGTCGACCTTCGGCGCCGCGGCCGCCGCAGCGATGCTCCGGGGTCTCGACAGGGACCGGATGGGGCACGCGCTCGCCTTCGCCGCGAGCGCGGCGGGCAGCGTTCGGCAGAATTTCGGGTCCATGGTCGAGGTCCTTCACCCCGGCCTCGCGGCGGAGGCGGGGATCGTCGCCGCCGACCTGGCCGGGCGGGGGCTGGTCGGCGCCGCCGACGCGCTCGGCGGCAGGGTGGGGTATTTCGAGGCCGCGGGCGGCGGGTTCGATGCCGGTTGGCTCGAGCGTCTGGGCGATCCCTGGGCCACCATCGACCCCGGGATGTGGATCAAGCCGTTCCCCAACGGCGCGCTGACCCATCCCGCGATGACGGGTCTGCTCGCGCTGAAGGACGAACGCGGGTTCGGCGGCAGGGATATTGCGTCCATATCGGTGAAGACCAACCGGCGCGTCCTCGAAACCCTGATCCATCACGATCCCGGGAGTATCGGGGAAGCCCGTTTCTCGATGCAGTTCGCGCTCGCCCTGATCGCCCTGGAAGGCCGCGCCAGTCTCGCGGAGTTCACCGAGGCGACGCTCGCGCGGCCCGATATCCGCGCGGCGATGGAGCGGGTCCGGTTCGCCGCCTATGACGAGCCGGAACCCGACTACACCAACATGACCACGCTGCTCGACGTGCGGCTGACCGACGGGACCGCCCTCCACAGGCGTTGCGACTGGGCGCAGGGCTCGACGCAGTCGCCGATGAGCTTCGAGGAGGCGTGCGGCAAGTTCCGGCAATGCACGGATTTCGCGGGTTTTCCTCCGGACTCCGCCGAAGCGCTGATCGACACGGTCCGGGACCTCGAGTCGGTCGACGACGCAGGCCGGATCGCCCGGATTTGCCAGTGGAACGGAGAGAGGCAATAGTCGCTCGTCGCAATCGGGAGGGGAAAGCGATGCACGACATCCGGCGCGTGGTCACCGGCCACGACGAGAACGGCAAGGCGGTCGTCGTCATGGACGGCGCCGCGCCCAACGTCCGCACCCGGGCGGTCGGCGACCTAGTGGCGACCCAGCTCTGGCGGACGTTCGCGACCCCGGCCGACAACAGCGGCGACGAGGATCCCGCGACGGGCGAGATCAAGACTCCGCCGCCGCCCGGCGGCACGGTGTTTCGCATCACCGAGTTCCCGCCGGTGACGCCGGAGGTCGAGGCGCTGGAGCACAGCGCGGTGGCCGCGGCGCTCGGCGCGATCCCGGCCGGCGACATCGTCAACAAGCACCCCTTCATGCACCGCACCAACTCGGTCGATTACGCGATCGTGCTGTCGGGCGAGATCGACATGCTGCTGGACGACACGGAGGTGCATGTCAGGGCGGGCGACGTGATCATCCAGAAGGGCACCAACCACGCCTGGGTCAACCGCGGCACCGCACCGTGCCGCATCGCCTTCATCCTGATCGACGCGGAGCCGGTCCCGAACGCGGTCTGAGGAGGGCGAGCCTCCGCGCGGCTCCGGTCTATATGACGGGAGTGGATTCGGTTCGGCCTACTCAAAGGGCAGGAGGACAGTGGCTCCCGTCGTTTGCCGCGCCTCGATCGCGCGGTGCGCCTCGGCCGCCTCGCTGAGCGGGTAGAGGTGGTTGACGGCGGGCTCGACCGCGCCGTTCCGGACAGCCTCGAACAGCTCCCCGGCCCCGGCGACCAGATCCTCCCGCTTCGCCATGTAGTGCATGATCGCCGGGCGGGTCAGGAACAGCGAGCCGCGCGCGCCGAGCTCGATCACGTCGACCGGGTCGGGCGCACCGGAGGCATGGCCGTAGCTCGCCATCATGCCGAGCGGACGCAGACAGTCCATCGAGCGGCGGAAGGTGTCCTTGCCGATCGACTCGTAGATCACCGCGCAGCCTTCGCCGTCGGTGACCTCCCTGACGGTCGCGACGAAATCGCCCTCGCCGTGGACGATCGCGTGGTCGCAGCCGGCGGCGCGGGCCCGCTCGGCCTTTTCCTCCGTGCTGACGGTTCCGATGACGGTGGCGCCGAGATGCTTGCCCCACTGGCACAGGATCTGTCCCATGCCGCCGGCCGCCGCGTGCACCAGGATCGTGTCGCCCGCTTCGACCCGGTAGGTCCGGCGCAGGAGATACTGTGCGGTC
>JAJDVM010000146.1 GCA_022826125.1 Defluviicoccus sp. | reverse complement strand
TGCGCGGCGCCGAGCCCTTCGTCGAGGTGAGCTGGGACCGAGCGCTCGATCTCGTCGCGGGCGAGCTCGAGAGGGTCAGGGCGGAATACGGGAACGAGGCGATCTACGGCAGCTCGGGCTGGGGCAGCGCCGGCGGGTTTCACGACGCGCGCGGCCAGCTCAGCCGATTCCTCAACCTCAATGGCGGCTTCGTCGATCAGGTCACCAATTACAGCTTCGGCGCGGCGAGCGTCATCGTGCCGCGTATCGTGGGCTCCATGAGCCCCGTCGTGGGACCGGTAAACAGCTGGCCGGTCATCGTGGAGCATACCGACCTGATGGTCGCCTTCGGGGGCATGCCGCCCAAGAACCAGAACGTCAACCAAGGCGGCCTCGGCGTGCACGAGGGGGCGGACTGGCACCGCCGCGCCGTCGAAGCGGGGACCGAGTTCGTCTGCGTCGGACCGATCCGCGACGACGCCGGGGAGGAGATCGCGGCCGAGTGGCATTCGATCCGGCCCAACACCGATCTCGCGGTAATGCTCGGGCTCGCGCACACCCTGCTCGCGGAAGGGCTGCACGACGCGGAATTCCTCGCCCGCTGCTGCACGGGGTTCGACCGACTCGCCGCCTATCTCCTCGGCGAGAGCGACGGGATCGCCAAGGACGCCGAATGGGCCGCGGGCATTTCCGAAATGCCCGCCGAATCCATCCGCCGTCTCGCCCGCCGGATGGCCTCGTCGCGCACGCTGATCGGCGTCAGCTGGTCGGTGCAGCGGGCCGACCATGGGGAGCAGCCCTACTGGATGACGATCGCGCTCGCCGCCATGCTGGGCCAGATCGGCCTTCCCGGCGGCGGTTTCGGGTTCGGCTACGGCGCCATGCACGGGATCGGCGCGGCCACCCGGCAGGTCGCGCCGCCCAAGATCCCGATCGGCAGGAACGCGGTCGATCGCTGGATCCCCGTCGCACGGCTGGCCGACATGCTGCTCAACCCGGGCGCGCCCTACAGCTTCAACGGCGAAGACCGGACCTACCCGGACATCAGGCTGATCTACTGGTGCGGCGGGAACCCGTTCCACAAGCAGCAGGATCTCAACAACCTGCTCAAGGGCTGGGCGAAGCCGGAGACGATAATTATCCACGAGCCGTGGTGGACGCCGGCCGCCAAGCGGGCCGACATCGTGCTGCCCTGCACCACGACGCTGGAGCGCAACGACATCGCGGCGTCCAATTTCGACCGCTTCGTCATCGCCAACCAGCGGGCCATAGACCCGGTCGGCGAGGCGCGCAGCGAATACGACATCTACACCGATCTTGCGGACCGGCTCGGGTTCGCCGAGGCGTTCACCGAGGGACGGAGCGAGATGGGCTGGCTGCGCCATCTCTACGACGTCTACCGCCAGCGCGTCGCGAAGGACGGGATCGAGATGCCGGGCTTCGACGCCTTCTGGGAGGACGGCCATTTCGAGCTTCCCCGGCCCGAGACCCCGCCGATCCCCTTCGCCGATTTCCGCGAGGACCCGGAGGGCGCGGCGCTCAGGACCCCGTCCGGCAGGATCGAGATCTATTCCGAGACCATCGCCAGGTTCGGCTACGACGACGTTCCGGGCCACCCCACCTGGATGGAACCGGTGGAATGGCTCGGCGGCGACAAGGCGGAGCGGTTCCCGCTCCACATGGTCTCGAACCAGCCGCGGGCGCGGCTCCACAGCCAGCTCGATTGCGGTTCGGTGAGCCGGGGCGCCAAGGTGGCGGGGCGCGAGGCGATGCGGATGAACCCGGACGACGCGGCCGCCCGCGGCATTGCCGACGGCGACGTGGCCCGCGTGTTCAACGACCGCGGCGCCTGCCTCACGGGCGTCGTCGTCAGCGATGCGATCCGGAGGGGCGTGATCGAGCTGGCGACCGGCGCGTGGTTCGATCCGGTCGATCCGGCGACCCCGGGGAGCCTGGAGAAGCACGGAAATCCCAACGTGCTGACCGTCGACAAGCCGACCTCGACGCTCACCCAGTGCTGCGCGGCCCAGACCGCGCTGGTCGAGGTCGAGCGGTTCGAGGGGACGCCTCCGGAAATCACCGCATTCCGGCCGCCGGACTTCGTCGACGCGTGAAAATCCTCCTCGTCTTCGCCCATCCCGGCGCGGACAGCCTGAACGCCGCGATCCGAGACCGCGCCGTCGCGGCGCTGGAGACGGCGGGCCACGACGTCGATCTCTGCGACCTTTACGCTGAAGGGTTCGACCCCGTGCTGACGGCGGAGGAACGCACGGCCTATTTCGATACCGAAGCGAACCGCGCGCGGAACGCGGGCTATGTCGGGCGCCTGTTCGCGGCCGAGGGGTTGGTCTTCGTGTTCCCGACCTGGACGCTGGGCCCGCCGGCGATCCTCAAGGGCTTCTTCGACCGGGTGATGGTGCCCGGGGTCTCGTTCCGCCTCGACGAGCAGGGCCGGCTCCACCCCAACCTGCAACACATACGCTCGCTCACCGCCATCGTGACCTACGGACGCGGCCGCCCCATCCTCTGGTGGTTCGGCGACCCGCCGCGCAAGACGTTCACCCGCTACATGCCATGGTTCCTCGCCCGGCGCGCGCGCGTCCGCTACCTCGCGCTCTACAACCTGCACAAACCGTCGCCGGCGCGGATCGAACGGTTCATGGAACGCATCGACCGGGAGATGGCGGGGTTATAGGGTCTGTCCGTTTCGGACAGAAGCGTCGTTAGTCTTGCCTCCTCGCCGTCATGGTCGGCGAAGGCCGACCATCCACGCTTTGTTTTTTGTTTCCAGCAACTTAAAAACTCGTGGATGGTCGGCCTTC
>JAJDVM010000076.1 GCA_022826125.1 Defluviicoccus sp. | reverse complement strand
GGGAGCGACGCGAGGACCGTTTCCATCGCCGGTTCCGCCCCTTCCGCCAGCTCCCCGCATATCTCGTCGATCGCATGAGCGGGGACGCCCTCCCTCGCGGCGGTCTGCGCGAAGTGCCGCGGCAGGATCGTGTCGATCGCGTAGTGGCGGTTGTCGCCGACGGCGAGGGCCAGCCTGAACCCGTTTTCCCTCAAACGGCCGGCGTCCACGGAGGGTTGCGCCGACATGACGTCGTAGAGCGGCGTCATCCTGAAGCGTCCGCCCGGTTTCAGGAAGATGCTGAAATTCTTGGCGTGGCCGTCCGTCGCGCCGAGCAGCCAGAAGACGATCTGGGCCTTGACGAACAGACGCCGGTCCGCTTCCGGGTCGTCGCTTCCCCGCAGCAGATCGAGAATATCGGTCATGCCGGGACCGCCGTCGGCGTCGTATTTGAGGGACGGCGGCACCGACAGGGCCTGGCAGCAATCTTCCTGCGGCAGACGCAGAAGACGCCCGTCTCCGGTCCAGAGGCGGTCGAACCGTTCGACGACCAGGACGCGCTCGCCGTCGAAGTCCGCGATCTCGGTCGCCGCGCTGGGAAGGCCGAGCGCCGCGGCGAGCCCGAGGCACAAATGCTCGTTCTCCACGCTTCGACTCAGGTCGATGCCGTTCGGCAGCATGCCGATCCGCGGTTTCACGATGTGCGTCGTCGCCGTGGTGCCGCGCGGGACGTGCCATTGGTTCTTCCAGCGTAGGAGGGCGGTCTTCTCCTGCGCGCCGGCGATCGAGATGCGGAACTCCGCGTCGTCGTCGAGCCCCAGCGGCGCGATGGCGAGGTTCCGGAGTTTCTCCGCGATCTCGCCGTCGTCCGCCGGGCGTCCGTCGACCGTCCCCGCCGGGCCGGGGTCCTGCCCTTCGGGGAGGATCTGGAGCGCGCCCACGCAATCTCTTCCGAGCCTGGCGAGCAGACCGTACGCATCGTGGCCTTCGGCGCCGATCCGCTCGGCGATCCGGCGGCGCACCGGCTCCGGGTCGGGCAGCAGGTTGTCGAACACCGCGATCACCGGATCGCCGAGATAGCGGTCCTCGCGGAGCGGCAGAGAGTTCGAAATCGGCAGGGCGTGCTCCCAGCCGAGCCAGCCGGGATCGTATCGAAAGTCGACGGCGCCGCCGCCCAGCCTGCGCAACCGCCCGACCCGGCGCGCGTTCAGGAACACGTCGAGGGGCGCGCGGGCGCGCCGGCGGGCCATCAGAACAGGTCCTCGATCTCCGCGCCGGCGCTCGAGCGTTCGCGAACCACCAGTTCGAGATCCAGGGCCGCCAGGACGCGGATCAGGGTGCGAAGCTGCGTGCGGGCCTCGCCGTTCTCCAGGGCGGAGATCGTCGCCTGGCGCAGACCGGTCCTGGATCCGACGTCGCCCTGACGCAGGTTCATGCCGCGGCGCCGGCGGCGAAGCGCGGCCCCGATCTGCTTTGGGGTGCGGGCGATCTGCTCCATCGGACAATGTCCCCGGATTGGCGTACACGGTATGGCGTATCGTTGAATATACTCTACAGGGTATGAACATCAATATCCGGTTCAGAGTATATTTGCGATTATACTCTGCAAGGTATAAGAATTTTGCAAGGGACGCTTATATGGATAACCCGGCGGGAGGGAATCCCGCGACATTTCCTCCGTGATGCCGGCATCGCCCGTCGCCGTCGCCGCCACCGCCCCGCTTTCCCCATCGTCATGCCCGGAACAAGTCCGGGCACGAAGCGCGCGGCCTCGCGCCGCCGGTTGTCGGCCAGGCTCGTCGGCACCAGCAGGCTCGGCCGCTCCGACTTCTCATCCAGATGCCGGTGCGCCAGCAGGGCGAGGGTCTGCACGGTCTTGCCGAGTCCCATGTCGTCGGCCAGCACCCCGCCGAAGCCGCTCTCCGAAAGCGCCTCGGCCAGCGCGAACGGCCGGCCCGCATCGGCGCGGTGAAAGTCCAGCATCCCCTGGGCTTCCAGAAAGGCCTCGGCAAACGGCGCGAACCGCGTCGCATCCAGCTCGACCCAGCTGCCGTCGTCCAGCCGGACCTGGAAACTTCTGCCGGCCAGATGGCGCTCGACGTCGAACCCCGCCTCCAGCCGGCCCCATCGAGAGGCGCTCGCGCGGCCCTGGCCAGCGGACGGGTCAAAACAGCCTGCGCAGCTCGACCCGGAGCGAGACCCGCTTCCGCCGGTACAGCGGGATCGTCGAATCCGTCCGCGACCGGTCCAGGATGAAGACCGGCCGGTAGCCCTCCCAGGAGAGTCCGCGGTGCGAGAGGGTCAGGCCGGCGCTCCGCGTCCGGTCCCTGCGCCGCCTGAGAAACGTCGCATCCGCTTCGTCGAACCGCGCCCCTGTCAGGCCCAGCCAGACAGATCCGCTCCAGTCGTTCCCGGCATCCGCCGCATACTCCAGGCGGACCCCCCGGGAACGCCAGTCCAGACTGCTCCGCTCGGCGGTCTCCCGCGCCAGCGTCCCGTCGAGGGTCAGCCAGCCGGGGCCCGCCCGGCGCGAGACCGACAGCTGCAGGGACCGTCCCGAGCGATCGGCCTCGCCGGGCCGGCCGTCATGGCGCGTGACCCAGACCCGGGGGGAAACGCCCATGCGCCAGTCCGCGTCCAGGACCTGGTCCAGCCGTAACCCGCCCCACAGGTTCGTGACCCATCCGTCCCCGCCCTGCCAGCGGCGCCCCGCCCCGACGTCGGCGCCGGCCCGACCCGGCCGGAGACGGCCGGCGAGCGCCGCCGCGTAGTCGATGCGCGGTCCCGCCGACAAGGCGATCCAGGTCCGGTCGTATCGGCTCTCGCCCATGAAGGTGGTGCGCGCCAGCGAGGCGTTCGTCTCCACGCTCACGCTCCCGTCCTCCGTCACGGGCCGCCGCCAGCGCAGCCTCGCGCCGGTACGCGCCACCCAGGCCGCGACCGGGCGCTCGTTCAGGTCGAACGCCAGGTTGCCGAAGGCGGGGATCGCCACCGTCCCGACATCGGCGGCGTTGTTCACGTTGCTGTCGCGCCCGAGCCCCAGGTCGAGATCGACGCGCAGGCGCCGCCGGGCGAGGATGCGGCCGAGGAACTCCTCCGCCTTGCGGCGCGCCTCCGGCGGCAGGTCCGGCGCGCGGCGGGCCGCGCGGAAGAGGCCGTCCGCCTCGTCGTCGCGGCCCATGGCGAAGAGGACCGCCGCGCGGTCGAGCCGGAGGCGCAGGTTGTCCGGCCACTCCCGCGCCAGCCGGGCCAGCACCCGTTCCGCCTGGGGGAGGCGCCCGCCCGCCAGCAGGGCCTGGGCGATGCCGAAGCGCAGCGGCGCGTCGTCCGCGCCCGCGGGCAGGGTCTCGGCGGTTTCCAGGAGCACCGCGAAGGCGGCCAGCGGCTCTCCCGCCGCGATCAGGCGGTCGGCGACGGCCAGGGCCTCCTCGACCGCGGACGACGACGCGGCGGCCTCCGCGGCGGGTGGCCCGGCGGCCCGCGCCCGCGTTTCCGCGCTCGCCGCGCCGGTGCAGAT
>JAJDVM010000065.1 GCA_022826125.1 Defluviicoccus sp. | reverse complement strand
AGGAAAGAGTGAGTGAAGTATTTGTGGTGCAAGGGAGGCGGATTTTAGTCGAGGACATTCCGGCTAGCGTGTGCTTGCGCTGTGGGGAACCGACTTTCAGCCGTCAGACCACTGAGCAGGTACGTCGCATGTTGAACGGGGAGGCCAAACCGGTGCGCTCTGAAGAAGTCGATGTGTTTGAATATGCTTGAGGGGACGCATCAACATCGTCGTTTAATTTTTCCATCTAAAGGAGAGGGATCATGGCTAAGAAAAAGCAGGCTAGAAGACCGCAGCTCAAACTCTGCGCCGCGGCATGGACGTTGACCAATTACCCGTCCGAAGCCAAGCAGTGGTCGATGGACCGCAAAGTCCGCGCGGCCAAGGACGCTGGCTTTGATGGCTTCAGCGCCGGGGCCGATCCCGAGATCGCCGAGGCGTGCGCCAAGCACGGGCTACAGCTCGTCGGCGGGGTCGATATAGCTACGGTAGAAGAAGCCGGGCCGAAACTGGCGGCTTTTAAGGAAGCTGGTGCCGAGCACATAAACGTCCAGCTTTGCGACCACGATACCGAGATCCGCAAGGCGGTGACGGTGGCGCGGGCGGTGATGAAAGCGGGCAAGAAGCTCAAGCTCAAACCGGCGATTGAGTGGCACCGCGACACGTGTACTGAGACCCCGGAGAAGGGACTGGCACTGGCCGAGCAGTACGAGAAGCGCTACAAGGAGAAGCTGCGCACGAATTTCGACCACTCGCATCCGGCGATCATCAAACAGCTACGGCCCACCAACTTCTGGGAGCGTATATCCGAGTACCGTCCCGACTTGCTCAAAATGAGCGAGTTGATTCACTTCCGCACCTTTACGGGCAGCCATTGCCAGACGCCGGTCACCAATGGGCGCGGGGTGCTGGACGCGGATTTTATCACTTGGCGCGACAACTTCCTCAAGCACTTGCTCTACAACTGGGTCAAGGGACAGCGCGGCGCCACTGAGCTATGGGCTGTCGTCGAGCTGGGGCCGAAGGGTTCGGGCTATGCGCTCGACTGTTTCCCCGATGTGTGGAAGGACGCCATCGTCGCGCGTGGTGAGATCGAGAAGGCGTTTAAGGGGGCGCTGAGGAAAGCGAAGAAATAGCGTTTTACGCGGTTCAGAGAGTGATAGGGACATGTTACCGAGCACGTGGTCGGAGGGGCAGATTGTCGTACGGGCGGTCGAGGTAGCTCAGACTCCGGTGCTGCATGCCGCGGTTACGGAATGCGTGGATATCGTCGCGCTCGATCCCACTTTTGCCGAGGTGCCCGAAAGCGAGGTCGGTGAGTTGGTGGAGCAGTCGGTAACGGACGAATCTCAGGAACGCGGCTTCCGCATGAGGAGCATTCACGTCGGACCAGATGAAGAGCTGGCTGGATACTTTCACCTAATGGAGGATGTGCCCAACGCAGGGGCCGCTTGGCTCTCGATCCTAGCGATCCGGCCGCGATTCCGGCGCAGCGGCGTTGGCACGACACTCATCAAAAGCCTCAAGAGGGTGCTGGCCGCCGAGGATTTCCGTTTCGCCTTGGCGCGCGTCTATCTGGCCAATGTTCCGGCCTTGCAGTTCTGGACTCGACTGGGTTTTACCGAAATCGTTCCCCATCGCGGAAACTATGTCGGCCAAGACTTGGGTAAGGCCTGTATCGTCCTGCGGGCATCGCTCGGCGGGTAGTCGATCCTGCAAGAGTCGGGTCACATTCTTTTCCGAACCTTAACCGAACCGAGATGGCTCGCGCATCGGCTCGCGCGGTGGTATGTCCAGTTCCACACCGCCCAAGGGCGCGAAGCGAGCGCGTATGGCGCGGGCTAAATTGGCGGGGGGCGCAGGTTCGGTAAGTGCCATCCGCAGAATTGCCAGCGCTTCCTCCTCCATCGAGCGACCGTGCTCGGCCGCTTGGACGCGCAGGCGCTGCTTTATGTCATCGTCGAGGTTGCGGATTGTCATGCTGGCCATGTTCTTCACCTCCAATTATAGAAAATCATGTTCCCCGCCCGCCCGGACGATGTCGTTCAGGGCGGCGCAAATAAGACTCCCGTCGCTCGGATCTTCCTCGGCGCATGCTTCTAAGTAAAGGCGCACATCTTCTTGGGTGCGCAGATGCTCCGTGACATCCCATTTTGTGAACGATTCGGTCATATCTGTCTCCAGTCCTTCGCCAGCCGTCCAGCGCACCCTTTGAAAGTGACAAAGGGCAACCTTTGGTGTCAAGCAGGATCATACCCGAACCGGGCGGTCCTGCGGCGCACAGATCGTCGTGTGCAGCGGATATATCGCGGCGATGCGTTATTTTTTTTGGTCTCGGGCATTTATAGGGCGAGTGCACTCGAAAAAAGGAGTTTCCGTGAACGACGCCCAACTGGTAGAGGCGTGCTTGGAGGGGGATCACCGCGCCTACGCGCTCCTGGTCAATCGTTATCGCTACCCCGTCTTCGGGCTGTGTCTGAGCTATGTCAAGGATTTCGACGCGGCCGAGGACGCGGCGCAGGAGGCGCTGATCGCTGCCTACCTGAAGCTGGAAAGCCTGCCCGAGCCGCAAAAATTCGGCCCTTGGCTGCGGACCATCGCCGCCAATCAGTGCCGCATGTGGCTCCGGTACCAGCGCCGACAGGTTGCTATCGACGAAGAAATGGCGGTCGTCGATCCCGCCCCGTCGCCGGCGGATCAAGTGCTTTCGCGCGAGCGTCGGCAGCGGGTTGTGGCCGCTGTTTCCCGACTGAGCCGGCCGCAACAACAGGCCGTGGTCCTTTTTTATCTCGAGGGCCTCTCGCTCAAGCGGATCGCCGCCTTTCTCGACGTCGCGGTCCCTACCGTCGAGCAGCGGCTCTACCGGGCGCGCCTCAACCTAAAAGAGGAGATGACAACCATGGTCAAGGAAAATCTGCAAGAACACCGTCTGCCCGAGGACTTCACGCAGGAAGTAGTACAAGAGGCGCTGGCCCGGGGACGGCATCTGTTACAGGAGCGCCAGTGGCCCGAAGCCCGCAAAGCCTTTAACCGCATCGTCGCCGCCGTGCCGGACCACCTCGAAGCCCACCGAGGTTTGGCCCTAGCCTTTGACGGCGAAACCCGCGAGGCTCTGCGACAGGACGGGCACTTCAGCGACGGTCGCCTGCTCGACAATACCTTCGCCGCCTTGCACAAGGTTTGCGAACTGGGTGCCGACGACCCGGAGATCGCCCGCGCGCTCGGCCAGCTCTACTCGCATTATGGCCGCCACGAAGAAGGCGGCCAATGCCTCGAAAGGGCCTCCGACCGCCTCGACGACTGGCGGCGCAGCGTGCCGTTGTACAAAATGGCCATCTCCGTGTACTACCACGCCCATTACACCGGACGCGGCGACCATATGGAAGCCTGCGTGCGCTGTCACCGCCGCGCTCGCCAACTCGTGCCCGCCGACTGGCCACCGCGCCGCCGCTTCGCGCTTTGGCAGCCCTCTGGGATGAGCATGGCCTACGCGCATTTGGGATTAAGCCAAGAAGTCTTCGACGAATTGGACGCACTCAAGGCGCAGAGCGAGGACGAGTGGTCTGTGGAGGAGTGCTTCCAATACTACGGCATCTGCTCCAACCAGTCTGAGCCGGGCGGTCGTCTCTTGGAGAGAGGTGGGCGGTCCGGTGTGACTGCCTGGGACGATGCGCAGACACCCGTTTGCGCGCGACGCCCCGGAGAAGTAGTGCATGAACTCCGCCCATCCCGGACCTCCGTCGATGTGCCAGCCGACTGATCGGTTCGGGGCCTGCTCATTGATGCCGCCGTTGCGCAGATAGATATCGCGGTCCTCGGCCAGTTGGCGGGCGAGTTCGATGATCTCGGGATGCAGGATGATCTGCATGAACGGCAGAGAGTGATCGAGGGCGCACCAGTACGAGTCTTCCAGTTGAGGCCGCAGGTAAAAGTGATTCCTCTTGCTGCCGTCTGCCGGCCCTTCTGATGGAGCTTGGACCGCCTTTTCGACCGCGGCCCTGCACGCCTCGGTGAGACTTTCGGGGAACGGGCAGGCGACGATGACGTAGCCTTCAGTGCGGTACTGCTCCAATTGTTTCTCGCTGAATTTCATGCTGTTTTCCTCGTGCGGTGTGGCGTCGATCCCTACTGCAACCTGCGGTCGGACGGAATCCGCAAGGAGTGGGTCTCGATATCCCAGTCGCCGTCGAAGATGGTTACAGCGTCGCCGGCGGCTGCTCCTGCGTCGGAGGCGAGATCGATGAGCTTGGCAGCCGAATCCTCGGGTGGCGACAGGCCGGGGCGCGATTCCCGCTCTGCTTCGTCGGCGGAGCGGCCTGCTCTCTCGGCCATCTCGCGGATTGCGCCCAGCTTCATGTTCGTCGCCATCTCTCCCGGAGATACGGCGTGGATGCGGATGTTCAGGGGGCGGAGTTGTTCACGGGCCACTAGGACCAGCCCGCGGACGCCTCCTTTGCTCGATCCGTACGGAAGGGAGGCACTGCCACCCAACACGCCAGCACCGGATATGACGAGCAAAACCACGCCTCCACCCGCCTTCTGCAGCAGAGGAACGGCGTACTTCAACAGCAGAAAGCTGCCGGTGAGGTTGACGTCGATGACTCGCCGCCATGACTCTTCGGAATACTCGTCGATGCGCGTCCCCGGATCGACGAGGATGGCCGCTGGATTGATCAGGATGTCGAGGTGGCCGAAGTGCTCGCCGACGGTGTCCATCAAGCGGCGCACGTCTGCGGACTGGCTCAAATCGGTGTGCACGAAGTGAGCTGTGCCGCCTTCGTCGGAGATTAGTTTGGCCGTCGCAGCGCCGCCAGCCTCATCGATGTCGGCGAGGACGAGTTGCGCTCCT
>JAJDVM010000296.1 GCA_022826125.1 Defluviicoccus sp. | reverse complement strand
GGAAAACCGCACGTCCGGTTTGACGAGCGGGGACTGGAAACGCGGTCATGGGAGCCGGACTGAGGCCCGGAGCGAAAGCGACGGAACAGCCACCGGACCCTACAACTGGCGCGCCAGTCCTCGACTCTACCGTGACATCCTCGGACATCACGACGGACGGACCCCTTCTCTTCCTTTTTCCTTGCCGGCATCACGACGACCAGAGTGGGTGTGAGCGGATGCGCTCCTCGGCCACCTCGCGAATGCGCGAGCGGTCGTGCACACGCACCGGGCCGCGGGGGTCCTCGCTGAGATGCACCACGTAGAACACCTCGCCGCGGTTGAGGATGTCGTCATGGCGATAGAGGTCACCAACGTGGTCGCCGTGCTGATAGATGCGGGCTTCGTTCTCGCCCACCCGCCGGAACCCGATGTCGCTGCTCATGGTCTTCTCCCCGTAGCGTGATGCCGGCGCGGAGAGGACTCTCCCTGCTCTCCATGCGGTTCGCCCCCTGCCCGCTTCACTCGAGCTCCCGGTCTGCGAGCGCGGCCGCCGTCCAGGCGGAGAGCGCGGCGGGACCGAAGGTGAGCAAATCCTCGTTGAAGTCAGCACCGCGAGGCACGATGACGGTGGCGGCGACGCCCGCCCGCGCGCAGCGCCGGGCGAGGCGCTCGGCGGCACGCTCTCCCTCGGGGTCGTTGTCGCGCGCGATCACCAGCCGTGTGACGCCCGCAGGCGGCGCGAACGCGCCGAGGCTGCCGGCGGACAGCGCGGCGGCGGCGGTGATGTCGGGTGAGGCGGTCACCAGCGACAGCACCGTCTCGATGCCCTCGCCGACGAGGAGCGAAGCTCCGTCGGCGGGGCGGCCGAAACGGACGGCATGTCCGAAGATCCGTCCGAGGGCCTTGCGCGGCGATGAGAGATTTGCCTTCGCGGGACGCTCAGGGTCCAACCATGTGCGATGGACGCCGGTGATGACGTCGCCGTCGTGAGCGGTGACGGCGGCGACCAAGGCGGGCAGGCGGCGCACGCTGCCGCCATCTCTGTAGAGCAACGCAGGGTGGTAGCGCAGCGCGGGGAAGCGGCAGCGCGCGAGCCCCCTGGCGTGCAGGTAGGCTTCCGCGTGGGTGCCGTCGATGGCGCGGCAGCGGTGCCAGAGGCGCCGCGCCGCCTCGGTGGCGTCGTAGGCGTCGCTCGAGCCCGCAGCCGGCGCAGCCGGCCGGGCGAGGAAGGCGCGGGCCTCGTCGAGCGCCGCGCTAAGCGTCGGCGCGTTGATGCGGTGGCGGATGATGTCGAGCAGATCGCCATGCTCGGCCGTGGCTGCATCGGTGAATTTTCCGGGTGCACCCGGAGGCGCGAGGCGGACGAAGAGGGATCGGCCGCGCCCGCCGTCGAGGTCGCCCGCGACCCAGTACCGGCCCCGGCGTCGGCCGTAGGGCAGGTATCGGCGACAGACCTCCTCGGTGCGCTCGGCGAGCGCTGCGGCGACGGCGGCCGCGTTCATGGCGCACACTTCTGGATCAAGCGGGAACCGGCGAAGCCGGGACCGTCGGCAGTGATGGGGAGCATGAGAGACCTCGCTGGACGCAGCATGGGACGCGCCCCGGTCCCGGCCTCGACCGGCCTCTCGCCGGCGCTGGGACGGCAGGCGACGCGCGAAGCGCGAGCCCCGCCGTCCGGCCCGTGAGGGGCTCGGACCGGGCTGCACGAAAATGGCCGGACCCGCGCGGGAGGGACGCGGGTCCGGCCATGGGGCGGGCGGGCCGAGGGAGCCCGCCGCGGGGGTTGGTGCTCAGAAGGGCAGGGGCGAGCCGTCTGCCGTCTCGGCGGCGCCGGTTGCGGCCTCCGCCGCCTCACTGTCCGACGCCTGGGAGGCGTTGCCGTTGGCCCCGGCAGGTCGATCAAGAAACTGCACGCGGCCACCGGGTACGAGGAGGATCTCAGTCGAGAACCGGTCGCTGTCCTCGCCGTCCTTGCGCCACTTCCTGGTCTGCAGCTTGCCCGCGACGTAGACCAAGCGGCCCTTCTTCGCGTGCTTCTCCAGCATGTCGATCAGCCCGCTCTGGAAGCTGACGACCCTGTGCCACTCTGTCTTGTCGATGCGTGTCCCCGAATTTTTCTCGATATACGACTCATCGGTCGCCACGCTCATATTGGCGACGCGCCCGCCGGAGGCGAGGTTGCTGATGGTCGCATCGGCACCCAGCCGACCGATGATCTGAGCTTGGTTCAATCCGAACGACATGGTCTTGTCTCCTGTTCTTCCGAGTTGATGACGAAGGTGGGCGAACGGATCGGTCTCTCTCGCGACCTCCTCCGTTCACCCTCCTTCAAGCTCCCCTTCCTCTCGCCTGCGGCCGGGTCCGGCGGTGGCCGGCTTCCCGAGGGCCCCGCGAACCGCACCGCCTGTGGCCGCCGTTGTGCCGACGCCGATCCTGGATCGGGAAGTTGCCGAACGACCTGGCCCACTGCCATCTGTCTGCGGCAAGGCCGCGTTCACGGCGGCAGGAGGGCCATCAGCGGCGCGTTGGAGAGGAACTCGACCTGGTCGGGCCGCAGCTTGGCGAAGGCGACGCAGGCGGCGGCCTCGGCTTCGGTCTCGAAGACACCCAGCTCCCGCGAGGTCTGCACCTCGATCACGGTGATCTGCGGCGGCCAGAGCGCCGCCAGGTGACGCTCGGGCGCTCGGGCGTTGGACCGATATGCGCAGCGCTCACAGCGGGCCGGGCCACCGGTGCGGACTCCACAATCCACACACGCGCCCTGCGCGCGCCTCGCGACATAGCGTCTTTTCCCGGCTGCGCTCTTCTGCTCGGGACAGACGCGCTCTTTCTCCAGCGCGAGGCAGCGGCCGCAGCGCGACAGGCCTCCGACCGTGGGCTGCGTGCAGCGCGCGCAGTGGCCGGCGGCTCTGCGCGCGTCATAGCGCCGTCGGTCGAGGGCACGTCTGGCCTCGCGGCACGGTTCGCAGACAGAGCGGTTGTCCTCCGGCCGGCGGCGGCCGCAGGACGTGCAGAGTCCCGCCTCCTGCCGCGCCCGCCGGCGGCGCCTGTCGCCGGCGCGGTCTGCTCTACGGCAGCACTCCGGATCGCGGCCACCGTATGGCACCCCCTGCTGCCGGGCTCTGGCACGGCGGGCGCGCTCGGCGGCGCGGCGCTTCTCAGCGCAACCGCCGCACACCTTCAGGCTGGGCTCGGGCGGAACGCGGCCGCAACGGGTACATAAACGCTGCTCGAGGCGAGCGGCGTGGCGCTGGCGGAGGCGGCGGTCCCGCGCCTCCTTCACCGGGTCCTTGAGCGGCATGGTAGGCCACCCCGGTCAGCGCGCATGGCGCGTGGCCAGGAAGCCGGTCGCGGACGCCCCCCAGTACTGGATGCCCGAGGCCTTCAGGTTCAGCGCCGTGCACACGATGATCTCGTCGCGCTCGGGCCGCAGCTTCTTGACCGCAGCCACGCCTGCGACGATGCGCCTCCGCCTGCGACGGCCCGGCGCTCCCGGCTGCTCGGGCTCGACGGGATGGATCTGGCCCTCAGAGTCCGAGCGGTATTTCTCGATCACGTAGCGGTCCCCTTCAAGGCCCCGCCCGAATACGTGCACCAGATAGGTCTGCGCGTCGCGATGGAACATCCGGCCGATCCGCATGATGCCGTCTCCCCCGGTGATGGCTGCCGACGGCGGAGACACGCTCCGCAGTGCCGCCCCCGCCGCCCCGGTCCCGGCCGACCTCTCGCTCGTAGCGGCGCACGGCGCGCCGGCGGCGTTGAGGCCCATATCAAAAAGAGCCGGGCGACGCCCGAGAAGGAGTTGAGGCTGGTGGAGAGGCGAAGGAGGGACTATGAGCGAAACGGCTGAAAGCTCCCCCCTCGGATCGACCCTGGAGAGCTTGCTGCACGAAGATGACGGCTACGAGGACGCGAAGAACCAGGCAGTCAAGTCTGTTCTGGCCCACAAGCTGTCGCGGGCGGGCGTGGCTGCGCGCATGGACACCAGCCGCTCCCAGTTGGATCGCTCGCTTGATCCGGACAACGACGGCGTCACGCTGCACACCCTGAAGCGCGCCGCGGCGGCGGTCGGTATGCGGCTCGAAATCGAACTCCGTCAGGTCGAGGGAGACGCGTCTCGCTCCCATGTCGCGGAATGAACAGGGCTCGCCGGCGGCGGCGCGGCCACCACGTTCGGGCCGGCGCTTTCCGAGCGCCGGTCTATACCGCGTCGGACAGCGCTGTTCGAGAGGCGAGACCGGCCCTCGTCGGCAGAAGCCGGATCGTGTCGCCCGTCTCCCGGTCGGCGCGGACGAGATCGAAGTGCGCCTGCAGGTTGAGCCAGAACTCCGGCTCGACGCCGAACCAGTGACCGAGGCGGAGCGCCGTGTCGCCGGTGATCGAGCGCCTGCCGTTGATGATCTGGCTCACCCGGTTCGCGGGCACATTGATCTGGCGCGCGAACTCCGTCGGCGTGACGCCGATCTCCGCCAGCTCTTCCTTCAGTATCCGACCGGGATGGGCGGCGCGTCTCAGCACGGGCAACTCCCCCTCAGGAATGGTAGTCCACGATCTCGACGTTGCTCGGCCCCGGTTGGCCCTCCGGCCACTCGAAGCAGATACGCCATTGCCTGTTGATGCGAATGGAGAACTGGCCTTTCCGATCTCCTCCGAGGGCCTCCAGCCGATTGCTCGGCAAGTTCCGCAGCGTGCCGAGGGACGGTGCGGCGTTGAGGATCGAGAGCCGCCTGGCCGCTTGCTGCTCGAAGCCCTGAAAGTCCCTGACCATCCGGCCGCCGGCGAATCTCTCGGTCTTGCTGTCCCTGTAGCCGAGGATCATCGGGGGACAAGGTAGCCCGTTGACGATGTACGTCAAGCGTAGATGCGAGGCGACGGTCCGGGTTCGAGACCGCTATTCGCCGATCACCGCTCGGACAGCGCGGCCGCCGGTTGCGGCCGTCGCGGTCGCACCGATCGCGAACCGCCCGGCGGCGGACGCTCCCCATCAGAGCGCCCCGGCAGCAGTTCAGAGGCTCGACCGGCACCGCCGCGCGCCGGCGCCGCGCCATCTGGAGCGGGATTTGATTCCGGTTTCGGGGGCGCCGTCGGCGGGCTCGTACAGGGTTTCGGCCCGGATCGCTACGGGTCGCTACGAAGGGCTACGCTGGGCTTGGAATTCACTCGCTTCCGAAGTGATGACGCCGGGCAATTCCGGAGTCAATCCGAGAGGGCCGATTCGGGAGACAAGTGACTGTATCTAGGGAGAAAATCGAGGGTGTAGCTTTTTTTCTACCCCCAGGCTCTCCTCTGCTTGAAGAGGCCTCGCCAAGAGGCCTCGCTGGGTTCATCAATTCGGCCGTCAACGTACCTGACGACTCGGCAACTGTCCATAGCCCATGAACTTCACCACATCACCCCAATCTTGTCCACTCA
>JAJDVM010000314.1 GCA_022826125.1 Defluviicoccus sp. | reverse complement strand
GGCATCCACGCGGCGCCGCCGCCTCGTTCCTTCCCGGCTCGCACCGCGATGCCGCGCGACGTGGATGGCCGGACCGCCCCCGGACTCGTTCCGGGGGCCGGCCATGACGGCAGGGGGTGACAGCGGGGGGCACGGTCGGGGCAGTGCGAACGTCCTCCGCCACCGCCCCCTTTGTCGTCATGCCCGGACTTGTTCCGGGCATCCACGTCCCTCGGCCCGGTCACGCCAGCGTCTCGCAGAGGTCGTCCCAGCCGGGGTTCTGTCCGAGGATGAGGTTGACCTTCCACGCGCGCGGCCAGTGCTTCATCGTCTTCTCCCGCTGGATCGCGGCGGCAATCTCCTCGTGGCGTTCGGCGTAGACCAGGCGCTTGAGGCCGTAGCGTTTGGTGAACCCCTCGACCGCGCCTTCGCGGTGCTCCCAGGCGCGGCGCGCGATGTCCGCCGTCACGCCGACGTAAAGGGTGCCGTTCGGCCGGTTCGTCACGATGTAGACCCAGCCCCCGCGCATGCCTTCACGGTCGCGAGAGTCCGGGGGCGGTCCGGGCATCCGCGCGGGGCATCACAACCGCCGTTCGAGGAAGCCCAGGAAAGCCGCGGCGAGCTCGTCCTCGCGGGCGTCCCACAATTCCAGCGGGTACATCTCGACGTCGTGTTGCACGTGAAACATCTCGAACAGCTCGGCGTCGGGGAGCAGGCGCTGCGCCCGGCGTCCGGTCTCCATCGGGTGGATCAGGTCGCAGCCGGGAACGACGATGGCCGGCACCCCGATCGAGGCGAGATCCTCGTCGGTCGCGCCGATCACCGGGAGATCCGCGCCTTCGAGGAAGTAGCGCCGCCAGCGGGTCATCGCCGCGACGAACTCGTCCACCCCCATCGCCATCAGCCGGTCGCGGTTGGCGGGGTTGGCGTCGATAACCTCCGCGAAATGCTCGGTTTCGGCGACGGCGTCCATGCCGCCCTCGTGGGTCGCCTCGATGAACTGGGTGTAGTAGTTGAAGGCGAGCCGTTCGGACGCGTAGCCGCCGCCGGTCACCCGCCAGAGCAGAAGCGCGCGGGCTGCGCCCGGATGCCTGAGGCAGAACAGCAGCGAGGTCCGGCAGCCCGACGACGACCCGCCGACGATCGCCGGCAGCGCGCCGAGCTCGTCCAGCAGCGCGTGGAGGTCGTCGGCCCACTGCTCGTATTCCGAGTTGGCGCCGTCGATCGCGAGCGCCGAGGCGCCGCAATTGCGCCGGTCGTGGATCACCACGCGGTAGCCGGCCTCGGCCATCCGCCCGGCGAGCGAGCGCACCACCTCCATCGAGCGCCGCCCGCCCGGCATCAGCGCGACCCAGGGACCGTCCCGGCCGACGATATCGTAGTTGAGGTCGACGCCCCGGACCGTCATGCGCGGCATCAGGCGCTCTCCCCGGCGAGCCCGGCGAGCAGCGTCCTCGCCATCGCGCCGACCACCCGGCGGCGGTACCACGGCTGGACCGTGGTGGTCCGCATCGGCTTGGCCTGGGTCCGCACCGTGTCGCGCAGCCGGTCGAGCTCGTCCCCGCCCAGCGGGCCGCCGACGAACGAGTCCGTCCTCGCGATCCGGTGCGGGTACGGGTTGACGGCGGTGAGCGCGATGTCGAGCGAGGCGACCGTGCCGCCCTCCATCCTCAGCGCCGCCGCGACGCCCGCCAGCGGGAAGTCGATCGAGCCCCGGATGCGCGACTTGCGGTAGCCCGACGGGATGCCCGCGCTGGCCTTCGGAAGATGCAGCGCCACCAGAAGCTCGCCCTCTTCGAGCGCGAGATGGTCCATCCCGTCGTTGCGGTAGAGCGCGTCGAGCGATACCCGGCGGCGCCCTTCGGCGGAGGCCAGCGTGATCCCGGCGCCGTGCACCAGCGCCGCCGGCGCGAGGTCGCCCGAGAAGGCCGCGAAGCAACGCTTGCCGCCGGGCGCGACGTGGCAGATCTCGCCCCGGTGCTTGAGGCAGTAGTCGTTCGACTTCCGCCACCATTCGCTCTGGTTGTAGAACAGGCAGCGCGTGTCGAGGCAGAGATTGCCGCCGACCGTGCCGTAATTGCGGTGGGTCGGCCCCGCCACCTCGGCCGCGGCCTCGGCGACCGCGCGGTAGTCCCGCCTGACCGCCTCGTGCGTGGCGACGGCCGACAGCGGCACCGCGGCGCCGATGTCGATCCCGTCCGGCCCGGCGGCGATGGACGCGAGCTCCTCGATCCCGGTCAGATCGACCAGCGCGGCGGGCCGCTCGATGCCGCGGCGGATATTGACCACCATGTCGGTCCCGCCGGCGAGGTATTTCGCGCCCTCTTCCGCGCGCAGCCGGACCGCGTCCTCGACCGTGCCGGGCCGCTCCAGGGTCATCGCGGGCATCAGTTCCATCAGGTCTCTCCCCCGCTTGCGCGCGCCGCGACCCGGCGGTCGGTCTCCTGCTTTTCCAGGAGCGCCATCAGCCGGTCGGGGGTCAGCGGCAGCTCGGTCGCGCGGACCCCGATGGCGTCGGCCACCGCGCTCGCCAGCGCCGGCAGGAAGTTGGCGAGCGAGGTCTCGCCCGCCTCCTTGGCGCCGAAAGGCCCGTGCGGGTCGGCGCTCTCGACGATATGGGTCTCGATCGGCGGCGACTCGACGATGGTCGGCACCCGGTAGTCGAGCATGTTGCCGGTGATGCCGAGCCCGTCATGGTAGCGGGTCTCTTCGCTGAGCGCCTGGCCCATCCCCATCCAGACCGAGCCCTCGATCTGGCCCTCGACCGAGAGCGGGTTGAGCGCCTTGCCGCAATCGTGCGCGACCCAGACCTTGTCGACCCGGATCTCGCAGGTCTCGGGGTCGACCTCGACCTCGCAGACCAGCGCCGAATAGGCGAACGCCATGGTGCCGCCGATCGCCGCGCCGCGGTATTTCCGCCCGCCCCAGGAGTCCGGGATGGTGTCGAAAGTGCCCTTGACGGCGAGCGTCCCGGTGCCTTCGAGGGCGGCCATCACGACCTCCTTCCAGCTCAGCCCCTCGTCCTGCGTGCCGGCGCGGTAGACGTCGCCCAGGCACTCGACGTCCTCGGGCCGGACCTCGAGCTTCCTGGCCGCCGCCTCGATCAGCAGCGATTTCAGGTTGTTGGCCGCGTCGATCGCGGCGTTCCCCACCATGTAGGTGACGCGCGACGAGTAGGAGCCGTTGTCCTTCGGCGTGATCGCGCTGTCCGAGGCGACGACGGCGATCCTCGAGATATCGATCCCGAGGACCTCGGCCACGCATTGCGCGAGCACCGTCGACGAGCCCTGGCCGATCTCGGCGGCCCCGGTCAGGAGCGTCACCGAGGCGTCCCAGTCGACCCGGAGGTGGATCGTCGCGTGCGGCTCGCCGGTCCAGTGCTTGGGCTTCGACGCGCCCGAGATGTAGTGCGAGCACGCCATGCCGAGCCCGCGGCCCGGCCCGAGCTTCCCCTTGCGCGCCTTCCAGCCGGACGCCTCCTCGACGATGTCGAGGCACTCCGGCAGACCGTAGCTGTTCACCATCAGATCGTTGGCGGTGAAGGAGGGCGCGGTCATCAGGTTGGCGCGCCGCACCGCGAACGGATCGAGCCCGAGCTCGTCCGCCATCGCGTCCATCAGGCTCTCGAAGGCGAAGCGGATATTGACCGTGCCGTGGCCCCGGAACGCGCCCGGCGGCGGCATGTTGGTCAGCACCCGGAAGCCCTTGTACCTGACGTTCTCGAGATCGTAGATCGCGAACAGCATCGAGCCGTTGTAGAGGATGGTGACGATGCCGTAGCCCGAATAGCCGCCGGCGCGGTGGACCGATTCGCACTCGACGGCGGTGATCCTGCCCTCGCGCGTCATGCCGAGCTTGAGCCTGACCGCGGTCTCCTGGCGGCCGCGGTGGGTGATGAAGGTCTCCTCCCGGCTCAGCACCAGGCGCACCGTGCCGCGCGCCTTGCGGGCCAAGAGCGCCGCGACCAGCTCGACATGCAGCGCCTCGGTGCGGCAGCCGAACCCGCCGCCGACATGCGGCTTGATCACCCGGATGTCGGACTGCTCCATGCCGAGCGTGCGGGCCAGCATGAGGTGGACGTAATAGGGCACCTGGGTCGAGGCGCGGACCGTGATCCTGCCCCGGTCGGCGTCGTACTCGGCCTGGGCGGCGTGCGGCTCGCTCTGGACCTGGCAGACCTCGCCCAGCTGGTAGGTCTCCTCGCGCACCAGGTCGGCGGCCTCGAACCCGGCGTCCGCATCGCCGATCTCGAAATCGACCTCGCGCTCGATATTGCCGGGCCGTTCCTCGTGCAGCTGGACCGCGTCGGAGCCGCGCGCCTCCTCGGCGGTGAAGTAGGCCGGCAGCTCCTCGTACTCGATTTCGATCAGGTCCAGCGCGCGCTGCGCCGTCGCGGTGTCCTCGGCGGCGACCGCCGCGACCGCCTCGCCGCGGTAGCGCACCCGGTCGCGGGCGAGCGCGTATTCGTTCATCGCGATGGGGAGGACGCCGAACGTATCGGCGCAGTCCCGCCCGGTGACCACCGCGTGGACGCCGGGCAGCGCCTCGGCGGCGGCGGTATCGACGCGGACGATCCGCGCGTGCGCCACCGGGCTCCGCAGGATCCGCCCGGTGAGCTCCTCCCGGCCGATGAAGTCGGCGGTGTAGAGCGCCTTGCCCGACACCTTCTCCGGCCCGTCGACCAGCGGCATGGGCACGCCGATCGATTGCACCGGCGCGGGCCGGGTTTCCGTTGCGCCGCTCATGCCGCCGCCTCCCGTCCGGCGATCTCGTCCGCCGCCGCGCGGACCGCCTCGATGATCTTGATGTAGCCCGTGCAGCGGCAGATGTTGGCCGCCATCCCGTCGCGGATGGTGTCCGTGTCGGGGTCGGGATCGGCGCGCAGCAACCCCTCCGCCGCCATGATCATGCCGGGCGTGCAGAAGCCGCACTGCGCGCCGAGCTTCTCGTGGAAGCCGCGCTGGATCGCCGACAGCCGCCCCGAGGCGGCGAGCGATTCGATGGTCTCGACATGCGCGTCCTGGCAGGCGTTGGCGAGCGTCAGGCAGGAATGGCGCGGCCGGTCGCCGACCAGCACCGTGCAGGCGCCGCACTCGCCGCCGTCGCAGCCGATCTTGGTGCCGGTCAGCCCCGCGACCTCGCGCAGATAGTCCACCAGCAGCATGTTGTCGGCGACCAGATCGTCGCGCCGCCGCCCGTTGAGCGTCAGCGACAGAACGGACTTCATGCCTCCCCCTTTCCCGCAGTTGGGATCGTATGATCGCAACAATCATTGACCTAAGCAACAATGTCAAGCTATATTGACCGGCGTCCTTCGATACGCCGCCCTTCGGGCGGCTACTCAGGATGAGGGGGTGCGCAACCCCCCTCATCCCGAGCAGGCGCGTCAGCGCCGTATCGAGGGACCGTCGCGGGGGACATTGAAAAGCCCCCTCATCCCGAGTAGGCGCGAAGCGCCGTATCGAGGGACGCCGTTGGAACCCGTATTCGTCTACATCCTGCGCTGTGCCGACGGGAGCCTCTATTGCGGCACGACCCGCAAGTCTCTCGAGGCCCGCGTCGGCGAGCACAACGCCGGCGCGCTCGCCGGGTACACCGCGACCCGGCGGCCGGTCGAGCTGGTCTGGCACCAGGCGTTTCAGCGGGCCGCCGACGCGGTCGCCATGGAACGGCGGATCAAGGGCTGGTCGCGGCGCAAGAAGATCGCGCTGATCGAGGGAGATTGGGACGGGCTGAAGAAGGCGGCGCGCAAGGATTTTTCGCGCGAGGTGCGGGGAGCGCCCCAAACCTCCCCCTCATCCCGAGTAGGCGCGCCAGCGCCGTATCGAGGGACCCTCGCCGGGCGAAAACGGTCCTTCGATACGCCCCCTGCGGGGGCTACTCAGGATGAGGGGGGATCCAAAGATCTCCTCATCCCGAGCATGCCCCGGACCCCGTTCCGGGGTAGGCGCGCCAGCGCCGTATCGAGGGACGCCGCCCCCAGCCTCGGCATCCTGCCGGGCCTGCTGGGCTACCAGCTGCGCCACGCCAATCTCAAGGTGGTGGGCGGGTTCGCCGAGCGGATCGCGCCGCACAACGTCACCGCGGCCCAGTTCGGCCTGCTGGTCCTGGTCGGCGCCAACCCGGGCGCGACCCAGACGGCGCTCGCCCGCGCCTTCGGCTCCGACCGCTCGGTGATGGTGCGGCTGATCGACCGGCTGGAGGCCGCCGGGCTGGTCGACCGGCGCGCCAGGGCGGGCGACCGCCGCTCCAACGCGATCCTGCTCACCGAAAAGGGCGCGGCTCTGCTGAAGAGGCTGAAGCGCGAGGTCCGGGCTTTCGAGGACGCGGCGACCGCCTGCCTCAGCGCCGAGGAGACCGAGACCCTGCTCGCCCTCCTGCGGCGGATCAACGCCGCGCCCGAAGGACGGGAGAAGCGCGCATGAGAACCTGGCGCGCCCGTTTCTTCGTCGCCTGGTCGCACTGCGACGCGGCGGGCATCGTCTACTACCCGCACGCCTATGTCTGGTTCGACGAGGCGACCGAGAACCTGTTCCGCGCCAACCGGCTCGGCTATCCGGAGCTCGAGAGCGAGCTGGGCTTGAGCGGCATGCCGCTGATCGAGACCGGCGCGACCTACCGCGACCCGTGCCGGCTGGGCGACGAGGTGGAGATCGAGACCCGCGTCGGCGACTGGGGCAAACGGTCCTTCCTCGTCCGCCACGTCGTGCGCCATGTCGGCGGCGCGGTCGCGCTGGAGGGGTTCGAGCGCCGCGTCCTGGTGGCGCCCGATCCCGGGCATCCCAAGGGCATGCGCGCGGTCGAGATCCCGGCGTCCGTCATCGCGCGGTTCGTCGATTGACCGCGCTGGGCCGGCTCACCTCCGCCGTCTCGGCGCGGGCCGAGGCGCGGCCGGGCCTCGCGGCGGTGCTCCTGATGCTGGCGGCCAGCCTGGCGCTCGCCTCGATGCACGGCTCGGTCCGGTTCGTCTCCGCCGGCCTCCACCCGTTCGAGATCGCCTTCTTCCGCAACGTCTTCGGGTTCTGCGTGCTGATCCCGTGGCTGGCGCGGATCGGCCTCGCCGCCTTCGCGACCCGGAAGCTGCCGCTGCACCTCGTCCGGGGCGTCCTCAACGGGGGCTCGATGCTGATGTGGTTCCTCGGGCTCAGCCTGATCCCGCTCGCCGAGGCGACCGCGCTCTCGCTCGCCAGCCCGCTGATCGCCACGGCGGGCGCGATCCTCTTCCTCGGCGAGCCGGTGCGGGGCCACCGCTGGCTCGGCCTCGGTCTCGGCGTCGCGGGCATGCTGACGATCCTCCGCCCCGGCTTCGAGGAGATCGGCCTGGGCGCGGCGGCGGTCCTCCTTTCGGCGGTCCTGGTCACCGCGTCGAAGCTGATCGCCAAGACGCTGACGCGGACCGAGAGCCCGACCGCCATCGTCGCCTGGCTCACCCTCCTGATGATCCCGGTGACCGCAATCCCCGCCGCCTTCGTCTGGCAGACGCCGACCGGTTTGCAGCTCCTGATGCTCCTCGGCATCGGCGCGCTCGGCAGCTGCGGGCATCTCTGCCTGGTCCACGCCTACCGGCTGGCCGACGTCGGGCTGGTCGAGCCGCTGGTCTTCTTCCGCCTCGTCTGGGCCGCCCTGCTGGGCTTCCTGATCTTCGCCGAGATCCCCGACGCCTGGGTCTGGATCGGCGGCCTCCTGATCGTCGCCGCCACCACCTGGCTCGCCCGCCGCGAGGCCGGCTGAGGCGCGCCCTTCGATACGCGGCTTCGCCGCTACTCAGGGTGAGGGTGCTCTTTGCAGACAGAAAATCCCCTCATCCCGAGTAGGCCCGAAGGGCCGTATCGAGGGACGCGCCCTACCCGGTGAAGACGAGCAGCAGGGCGAGGAAGCCGAGGGCGATGGCGGCGGTGGACAGCGTGCCGCCGAGCCACCCGAGGAGGGGCCGGCGGCGGCGCTCGACCAGCGCGCGGAGCTCGGCGAGGTCGTCGCGCGTCGCCATCCGCTCCTCGATCCGGGCGACGCGTTCGGCGAGGTCGGGCGGGCGCTGCATCCCTAGAGCGCGCCTACTCGGGATGAGGAGGGTTTATTGCCGCCCGCGACCCACCCCTCATCCTGAGTAGCGGCGCAGCCGCATATCGAAGGACGCGTCCCGGTCACTGCATCCCCGCGTCCCTCGATACGGCGCTTCGCGCCTACTCGGGATGAGAGGGATGTATTGCCGCCCGCAACCCATCCCTCATCCTGAGTAGCGGCGAAGCCGCGTATCGAAGGACGCGCCTCGGCCACTGCATCCCCGCGTCCCTCGATACGGCGCTTCGCGCCTACTCGGGATGAGGAGGGTTTGTTGCCGCCCGCACCCCACCCCTCATCCTGAGTAGCGGCCGCAGGCCGCGTATCGAAGGACGCGTTCCGGCCGCTCACGACAAATCCCTCATCCTGAGTAGCGGCGAAGCCGCGTATCGAAGGACGCGTCCCGGCCGCTGCATCCCCGCGTCCCTCGGTACGGCGCTTCGCGCCTACTCGGGATGAGGGGGATGTATTGCCGCCCGCAACCCATCCCTCATCCTGAGTAGCGGCGCAGCCGCGTATCGAAGGACGCGCCCCGCCCATGCCTCAGAACAGCCGCACGAAGCGCAGCTCGCCCGACAGGCGGTCGTAGCCGTGCAGCTGGGCGTTGGAGGTCCGTTCCTCCTGCACCAGCGAGACCTGCGGGCTGAACCCGCCCACGGTAAAGGCGCGGTTGTGGACGTTGAGCCGGATCGAGCGGATCAGGTCGCGACGCGATCCGCCGCCCAGCACGAACGGTGCCCAGTTGCCCTTGTAGTCCGCCCAGCGCAGCGTTCCGGTGCCGCCCACGGTGAAGCCCCCGGGCAGCAGGAAGGTAGCCCCCAGTCGCGCGGAGCGGTACGAGTTGCGCTCGCGCTTCCGCTCCGTTCTCTGGCGGCCCCAGCCGAGGCCTGCGTCGATCCGCATGGTGGGCGAGGCCACCCAGCCGATGCCGGCGGATATGTCGGTGAGCGGGCCGTGGAGCCAGGAGCGGCCCTCGTAGCGGCGCTCGTGGCGGGAAGCGTTGAGGAAGGCCGTAGTCCGCCGGTTGAGCCGGTGATGGCCTTCGGCGCGGAGGCCGAGGTCGCGCCAGTCCTCCTCGTCGGCGAGCCAGCTCTGCCGCGCGCTCGCCAGCACGCTCGCCTCGGAGGCCCGGCCGATCAGCCAGCGCGGGCCGAGATGGCCCGAGAGCGTCATCCGGTCGAACCGGCTGCCGCGATACTCGCGGCGGTGGATGTCGCCGCCGGCGCGCAGCCGCCAACGGGGCGATAGCGGATACTGGTATTCGCCGCCGGCCCATGCGGCGATGCCGATACCGGACTTCGGATCGTCGCCCTGGTATGTGAAGGGCAGCCGCCCGAACGGGGTGTCGATCAGGATGGTGCCCTCGCGGGTCTGCGCGGAGATGTTGCTGTCGGGCGCGATCGCCGCGCCGACGCGCACGCTCCACCGCTTGCGGGCGCGGATGATGTTGAGGAAGCGGTTGACGTTGAGCGCCACCCCGGACGGCGGCTTGCCGGCCAGCACGCGCTCGAAATGACGCCGCGCGAGCCCGTCCTCGCCCTTGAGGAAGAACGCGCGGGCGAGCTCCAGGCGGACCCGGACCAGGCCGGGGTCGGCCACCAGCATCGCGCGGAACGCGGCGATCGCCTCGTCCAGCAGCGCGTCCCGGCTGTCCTCGTCGATACCCGGCGCCTCCGCCGCGCCGACCGCCGCCATGCCGAGGAGGAAGCGCGCGTTGCCGCGGGCCGCGCCGGCCAGCGGGCGGAGGATGCCCAGCGCGTCCTCGAACCGTCCGTCCCGGATCGCCGCCCGCGCCTCGGTTATGCCAGCGGCGGGAGGCGCCTGTGCGGCGAGGGCCGGCACGGCGGACAGGACGCACGCCGCAATGGCAAGCGCGCGGAGGAACGATACAGGCTTCATGGACGCTGTTCCCGGCCCCCTTGGACGGGGGAAGAAAGAAAACCCCCGACGCTTGGATCGAGGCGCCGGGGGAGAGAAACGGAGGCGAGGAGGCCACGAAAGCCCCCCCGCAAAAGGTTACGCGTTACTACCGCTTGGCGCCGAACGCGCCGGCAACGGCCGTGTTCTTGTCGATCTGGGCGTCGAACGTGCCCGCGATCCCGGTGGGAGGCACGTTGCCCGTTCCTCCGGGGCCGAACAACGCGTAGTCCCAGCCGCCGATCTTCTTGTTGCCATCGACAATGTTGCCTGAGCCTGTCGTGCCAGTTGCGTCCGTGCCACCACCGTCTACCAGATCCGCCTGGGACAAAGTCAGCGCCCAGTCGTTGGCGACGCCGTCGTCGCGCACGAAGCTGCCGACCGAACCGCTGACCGAACCGTGACCACCGGTCGTTTCGTCCGCGCCGAAGTCCGCTGTCAGCTTGGCAGTCGCCATGAACTCGCCATACGCGGCATCGTCCCCCGTCACCGCATAGAGACCGGCCGCCGGGCCTTCATAGGAGACCTTTCCATGGAGGCCGGTGATCATGGCGACGGTGAAAGCCTGGTTACCGCCGGAGAACACCTGGGCGTCATGCAGGTACTCGCCGCCGACCGCCGCTTTCACCGGATCGTTCAGCCACCACCCGAAACGCATGTGGTCGGCGTCCTGCGCGATGACCTGCGGGTTGTTCTTCAGGTCCGGCGTGAACGTCCATCCGCCCGTCGCTGCATAGATCGCACCTTGCACAGTGCTGGGCGCCGTCACCGAAACTGTGCACGAGGTACCGGCAGCTTCCGTGCACTGATACGTGCCGGTAGCACCGTGGAAGGTTCCGGTGAACTTCTTGAAGAACTGGCCACTCGTGCCCGATGTATCGCCCTCATCAAGGGCGTACGTGTACGTTTTTGTGGCCTTGCCGGGTTCGGGCGGCTGCGGGAAGTCCGAAGGATCGAGCAATCCGTCATTGGCGGCGGCCGCCATTTCGGTACCGGTGAGCGTCAGCACGCCCCCTTCGTTTACGTCGGTGGTGGAAGCATCGTCCGCGCTAACCCGACTTCCGCAACTCGGGGGTTTTGAGGATGCCAACCCATTGATTTTCCTTGATTGACCTCTCAAAGGTCGGCACTACAGCGCGCCCGGTCGAGGGGCGGTTCGGGTTCCGTCAGGCGGAGATCCGCGGCGAC
>JAJDVM010000091.1 GCA_022826125.1 Defluviicoccus sp. | reverse complement strand
GCTGTGTCGGGCAATATCTGCCGGTGCTCCGGTTACGTGAAGATTGTCGAGGCAATCGCAATGGCGACGCGAGGGTGAGATGGTGGAGTCGTTGACAACCGGGGACCTCCGCGCCGTGGGCGCCCGCCTGCCGCGCGAAGATGCGGCGGAAAAAGCCATCGGCGCCGCGCAATATCTCGACGACATCCAGCTTCCCGGCATGCTCCATACCGCGTTCGCTCTGTCCCCCCTCGCCCACGCCCGGATCGTCGCGGTCGACGCGGAGGCCGCACGCGCCCATCCCGGGGTACATGGGGTGCTGACCGGTGAGGATCTGCCACGGCTCGGCGGAGGGGCGATCAAGGACATGCCGTTTCTCGCTTGCGGGAAAGTGCGCTACATGGGCGAACCCGTCGCTGCGGTCGCAGCAGAGACCCCGGCGATCGCCGAGGCTGCGGCCTTGCTCGTCGACGTCGAATACGAAGAGCTCCCCGCGGTCCTCACGATCGAGGACGCGCTCGCAGCCGGTGCGCCGCTGGTCCACGACGACATCGGCGCCTACGACCTCTCCCATCCGATCGAGCACAGCGGCAACGTGCTGTCCCGCCAGGAGATCGTTGAAGGCGATGTCGACGCGGCATGGGCCGACTGCGACGTGATCGTCGAGAACGCGTTCGTGACAGGCGCGCAATACCATCATGCGCTGGAACCGACCGGCGCGGTAGCCTCGTTCGACTCAACCGGCAAAGTCACCGTGTGGTCGACGACCCAGTCGGTGTTTCGTGTCCAGGCCGAGGTCGCGCAACTGCTCAACATGCCGATGTCGAAGATCCGTGCCGTGTCGCCCCGTATCGGGGGGACGTTCGGCGGCAAGGGCGGCGCACACCTCCAACCTGTCGCGGTCGCGCTCGCGCGCAGAACCGGGCGGCCGGTGAAGGCGGTCCTGCCGCGGTCGTCCGACTTCATGTCGATGCTCCGCCGGCACCCCGCGAATATTTCCATCAAAACCGGTGCCAAAGCCGACGGTACGCTGGTCGCACGTGAGGTGGAGGTGACACTGGAAGGCGGCGCCTACTGCAACGAGAGCCCCGCCGTGCTCGGCTTTGCGCTCCTGATGGCCAGAGGGCCCTACAGAATCCCCAATGTTCGAGTGACGGGGCGCGCGGTCTACACGAACAAGCTCCGCGCTGGCGGCTTCCGTGGCTTCGGCAATCCGCAGTCGACTTTCGCTGGAGAATCGCAGATCGACGAACTCGCCACGGCGCTCAGTCTCGATCCCTTCGACATTCGGCTCAAGAACGCGATACGAGCCGGCGACACGTGGCTCGGCGGCCAGACGGTGGAGGCCTGCGGTCTGATCGAGTGCATCGCGAAGCTGCGCGCGGCGACCGAGGGACGGCCGCGAGTAGCGAAACCGGCCGCTGGCAAGAAGCGGGGGCTCGGCATCGCCTGCCTCGCCCATGTCTGCGGGTTGCTTTCGACTGCCGCGAATGTCCGCCTGCTGGAAGACGGGTCGGTGACCCTCGGCACCGGGGCCGTCGATTGCGGCCAGGGGTCAGACATCGCGCTCGCGCAGATTTGCGCCGGATCTCTCGGCCTCGACATCTCGGCGGTGAACTACGTTAACCCCGACACCGACGCCTCGCCCTACAACTGGAGCACCTCCGGCAGCCGGACGACTTACATGGTGGGGCGTGCGGTCGCGGCGGCATCGGAGGAGGTGAAGGAGCGCATCTTCGAGCATGCGGCCGAAATGATGGAATGCGCCGCAGAGGACCTCGAACTCCGCCCGGGCGGGCGGGTCGGGATCGCCGGCATCCCCGACCGCGAGGTCAGCTTCGCCGAGGTCTCCCGCCGCGCCCATTGGAGTGTCGGCGGCCCGATCATGGGCCAGAACGCGCTGATGTATGACGGCGAACGGTTCGACCCGAAGCGGGCTATCGTCAAACGCTTTCCCTTCGCCAATCTCGGCACCTACGTGTTCGGCGCCCAGGCGGTCGAGGTCGAGGTCGACGAAGCCACCGGCAGCATCGCCCTGCTCGAGGGGTGGTCGGCGCACGATGTGGGCCGCGCGATCAACCCGCTCGGCGTGGAGGGGCAGATCCAGGGCGGCTTCGTCCAGGGCGTCGGCTACGCGCTGACCGAGGAGCTGGTCTGGGAAGGGGGCGCGCTCGCCAACCCGTCGATGATGGATTACAAGGCCCCGTCCGCGATGGACGTTCCCCTGTCGATCAATCCGATCGTCGTCGAACATCCGGAGCCCTCCGGCCCGTTCGGCGCCAAGGCGATCGGGGAGCCCGGGCTGATCGGCGTGGCACCGGCGATTGCCAACGCGGTGGCGGATGCGACCGGCACAAGGCTGCGCGAGATACCGATGACGCCGGAGCGGGTGTTGCGGGCCCTCAAATCCGGCTGACGCCGGCCCGCCTTGCACCGGGCCCTGAGTCACACTCATACTCGAACCGGTAAGTGATAGGGGCGACAAAGTGATCGCCAAACTGAAGCAGGGGAGGTGTGGCATGAACACGCGTTTCACGCGGCGAACCGTTCTGAGCGGCCTCGGTTCTTCGGCCGTCCTCGCGGCGGCGACGGGTGCCGCATCCGTGGCCCGGGCACCCATGGGCCATGCCGCGGCGTCGGCCGACTGGCAGGCGGGGGCGCCGGACGAGTGGGGCCGCATCCTGGCCGAGGCACGCAAGGAAGGCCAGGTTACCGTCGCCGGCTTTCCGGCGCTGACGCGCACCATGCCTGCGGCGTTCAAGCGCGACACCGGTATCGAACTCAAATTCTTCGGCGGCCGTCCGTCGGACCTGTCCTCGCGCTTCGAGGCCGAGGCCATGGCCGACAAGATGACGCTGGACATCATGCTGGGCGGCGGGCGCGAGCTCGTCAAGATGAAGCCCGGGGGCTATCTCAACCCCGTGCGGCCGCAGCTCATTCTTCCCGGCGTCGGGCCGGAGAACTTCCGCGACGGCAAGCTCAAGTTCATGGACGACGACGACCAATATCTGTTGCAGGGCGCCGAATGGGTATTCGGCTGGATGCTGGTCAACAAGGACATGATCGACCCGGGCAAGATCAAGATGTGGAAGGACATCCTCAAGCCGGAGTTCCGCGGCAAGATGATCTCGCACGACCCGCGCAGCCCGGGCCCCGGCCAGGGCGCGACCAACTGGCTCTACAACGCCTTTGGCATCGAGTTCGTGAAGGAGTTCTATCTCGGGCAGCAGGCGAAATTCACCACCAGCAACCGGGGGGTGGTGGAGGAGGTCGTGCGCGGCACCAGACCCATCGCCTTCGCGTCCATCCAGTTTTTCGTCGAGAAGTTCCGCAGGGAAGGCATCAAGAACCTTGCCGTGGTGCTGCCCGAGGACGCACCGGGCTACGTGACTGGCGGCTTCTCCGTCCTCAAGCAGGCGAAGAATGTGCCCCATCCCAACGCCGCCCAGGTCTTCATCAACTGGTATGTCAGCGGACCCGGCCAGGAGGTCTATGAGAAGACCATGCTCGCGACCAGCAGGCGCAAGGATGTGAAGACCGGCATCCCCAGCTACTTGGTCCCGCGGCCGGGCGTGAAGTACTTCGAGGCTTATAGCGAGAAGCGTTACCTCGGCCGGCACGTGGTGGTGAAGGCGATCACCGACGCGCTCGGCAAGCGTTGACCGTCCGCCCGAGGGACGGCGTGTGACGGGGGATGCAGAGGGCGCGCCGGGTGCCTTGCTGCGGGGTGCCCGGCGTGCCGGCGTGGACACCTGTGTCTATCTGCCGGACAGTGTGTTGTTCGGCACCATCCAGGCCTTCCGCGCCAGCGGGGAGGTGCTGATGGTGCCCTGCGCGCGCGAGGACGAAGGCATCGCCATTGCCGTCGGACTCGATCTCGGGGGGCGTAATGCGGTGTGCTTGATGGAGGCGTCGGGCCTCGGATACAGCGGTCTGATCCTCGCCCGCGCCCAGGTCCAGCGGACGCCGGTCACGATCCTCGCGAGCCATACCGCGGGCGGCGGCGAGCCGATGGACTATCACGGCGCCACGAGACTCCTGTCCGACGGCGTCTTCAGGGGGCTCGGCATACCCTTCGAGATCGCGACCGACTTCGACGGGTTGGAAGACCGGATGTTCCGGGCGGTGCAGACCGCGCGCGGCCAACGCACATGCTTCGGGCTTCTGCTTCCTCCCCACGTCGTGCGGGGAGCGTCCTGATGGACCGCATCGAGGCGATGGACATCGTCGCCGCGGCGCGCGGCGACGCAGCGGCAATCACCGGCCCCGGTGTCAACTCCGGTCTTCTTTACGCAAGGGCCGACGCGCCGGCGACCATCTACAACATGGACATGGGCTATGCGACGGCGATCGCGCTCGGCGTCGCGCTGGCGCGGCCGGACCGCAAAATGCTCTGCATCGAGGGCGACGGGTCGTTCTTCGCGGGCGCGGCGGTGCTGTCGACAATCTGGCGTATGCGTCCCGAGAACCTCGCGGTTGTCGTGCTCGACAACGAGGTCTGGGGCACAGGCGAAGGAACCGAGCCGACCGCGACCGGTAGCGGTGCGGACATCGCCGGGCTGGCGCTCGCCAGCGGTTGGGACGCGGACCACGTCCACACCCCGGTCGGTCCCAACGAGCTCGCAGATCGGATGGGCACGGCGATGGACGTCGCTGGTCCCCATCTCGTGGTTTGCAAGACCGACACCAGCCGCGACATGCCGTCCTCGCCCGACCGGCCCGTTCCCAGGCGCCACCAGCTCGACTGCGCGGTGCTGATGCGCGCGGAATTGAGCGGTGACGCTTAAGACCGGGCCGGGCTCCGCTTTGCGCGGAACGGCTTTATCCGAAAACGACCCTGGCGCGGCCTGGACCGGCCCTGCCGCCGAGACCCTGCTGCGCGTCTTCGGCTGGCTCTGCCTGGCGGCGGTGGCAGCAATCTGCATCCTGCCGGTGCTACTGATCGCCCTCGGCGGGTTCAGCGAGGGCGAGCCGATCAACGCGTTCGACCCGACCCTGGAACCCTGGGCGCGGGCCCTGGAGAGCAAGCACACGATCGACTCCATCGTGACGTCGTTCGTGCTCAGCCTGCGCGTGCCGACGGCGATGCTGTTCGCCTTCTTCATTGCCTGGTACCTCGCCCGCAACGACGTCTTCGGCAAGCGCGCCATCATGTTCTCGCTCTGGGTCGGCTTTTTCCTGCCGATCCTACCGGCGACCCTCGGCTGGATCTTGCTGCTCGATCCCAATTTCGGGCTGGTTAACGCTTGGTTCAAAAGGCTCCCCTTCGTGGACGGGCCGCTGTTCGACATCTACTCGTTGGGCGGAATCACCTGGGTGCACATCACCCTGTCCACCATCCCGATCATGGTAATCCTGATCGAGCCGGCCCAGCGGCTTATCGATGCCTCGTTCGAGGAGGCCTCGACCATGTCTGGCGCCGGGACGCTGACGACCCTTCGACGGGTGACGGTCCCGCTGATCGCGCCGACCCTGCTGACTGCCTTCATCGCCGGCACGATCCGGTCGCTCGAGGCCTTCGAGGTCGAACAGCTGCTCGGCCTGCCGGCCGACATCCTGGTCTATTCCACGCGCATCTACCATCTGCTGAGGGTGATACCGCCGGACGCGCCGCAGTCGATGGCGCTGAGCTCCTTCTTTCTCGTGATCATGTTCGTGCTGGTCCTGGTTTACCGGGTATGGTTGCAGCGGGCCAGCATGGCCGCGACGCTGACCGGCAGGGGCGCGAAGCTTCAGCCGCGTCAGCGCACGCGGGGCTCCTACGCGGTCTCGGGCTTCCTGTTCCTGGCCGTCGCGGTGACCATTGGGCTTCCCTTCCTGATGGTGCTGCTGAGTTCGTTCAGCCGGCTTTTCGGCTTTTTCCACCTGCCAGATCCGTGGACCTTCGGGCACTGGGCGACGGTGCTGGAAGGAGATGAGTTCCTACGCGCGGTCAACCAGTCGCTGATGACCGGCGCGGCGGTGGCCATCGCCGGTACGACGATCTATCTCGGCCTCGCCTGGTTCATCGCCCGCAACGAGTTTCCGGGAAAGGGCGCGCTCTCGCTCGCGATATGGATGCCTTGGGCGCTGCCGGGCGTTCTGCTCGGAACGGCGTTCCTGGTGATCTTTCTCAACGCGCCGGGGCTGACGATATTTTACGGGACGGCGGTCGCCCTGGTCACGGTGCTGATCGTCCAGGGCCTGCCCTTCGCGACCCATCTGTTCGAGGCTTCGATCGGCCAGGTCTCGCGCGAGCTCGAAGAGTCCTCGCTGATGAGCGGGGCCGGAAGGCTGGAGACCGTCCTCCGTATCACCGCGCCGCTGGTCGCCCCCGTCGTCGCGACCGTGTTCGTGCTGTCCTTCATGTCGGCGATCAAGGACATCAGCGCGACCGTGCTGGTGTCGACGCCCGACACCCTCACCCTGCCGCTGCTGATGTTCGTATACGCCACGTCCGGGCGGTTAGAAGTCGCCGCGGTGGTTGGCGTGATCACCGTGGTCATTGCCATGGCGATGGCGCTGCTCGTCACCTGGATCGGCGACCGCGCGGCGGTGATCCGATGAGTGCGGGCATGAAGCTGGTCGTCGAAGACCTGCGCAAGGACTACCACCGCCTGGCGCGGCGGCGCGGCGAAGACGACAGGCCTGCGCTCGACGGGGTGAGCCTCGCCGTCGAGGACGGCGCGTTCTTCACCCTGCTCGGCCCGTCGGGCTGCGGCAAGACCACCCTGCTCCGTTGCATCGCGGGGCTCGAAATCCCCGACGGCGGCGAGATCCGGCTGGGCGAACGGATACTCTTTTCGTCCGCCCGGGGCATCAACGTTCCGCCCAACCGGCGCGACCTCGGCATGGTCTTTCAGTCCTACGCGATCTGGCCGCACATGGATGTCTCCGAGAACGTCGCCTACCCGTTGACGGTACGCGGTCGAAGGGGAACATACGGCCGGGCGGACATAGATCGCCGCGTCGCCGAACTGCTGGATGTGATCCAGATCGCCCATCTTGCGAAACGCAAGGCGACGCTGCTTTCCGGCGGGCAACAGCAGCGCCTCGCCGTGGCCCGCGCACTGGTGATGGAACCGCCGGTTCTGCTCCTGGACGAACCGCTGTCGAACCTGGACACGCGGTTACGCGAAGACCTGCGGGTGGAGCTTACCCGCATCCAGGAACGACTAGGCGTGACCTCGATCTATGTCACCCACGACCAGGCCGAAGCACTTGCGATGTCGTCCTCGCTCGCAGTCATGCGGGATGGCGCGATCGAGCAGCGCGGCACGCCGGAGGAGCTTTACGACTATCCGCGCACGCGGTTCGTCGCCTCTTTTCTCGGCGCCGCCAACCTGATCGAGGCCCGGGTGCGCTCAGTCGACAACAGGGAGACCGACCTGTACCGGTTCGGTGCGGAGACTGTCTGGGGCGCCCGCTTCGATGCTGTGGGCCGGGTGCCGTTCAAGCCGGGCGACCGCGTTTCGGCCGCGCTCCGGCCCGAAGGCGTGCAGGTGGTATCACGCGGCGAAACCGGAATCGACGATGCCTGGTCCGGTGTGATCGACTCGGCCCAGTTCCTGGGCGATGCGGTGGTCTATTTCGTCCGACTGCGCGACGTCCTGCTTCGCGCGCGTTCGGATCGGGGCGGACGCCGCTTCGCCGCCGGCGATGCCGTCGGCATCGAGCTCCGCAGCGAAGCCTGTACCCTGGTCGCCGACTGAGCGGCGCCTCAGCGGTAGACCGCCTGCGCGCAGCCGGTATCGAAGCCCTCGATGGGCGCGTAGAACACGCGTTCCGCGCGGCGCCCGGCGAAGGCGCCCGCGAGGACGATCCACGACCGGACTTCGCCCGTCGAACTGCCGGCTTCCACCATCTCGGCATCGCCCAGCCCGGCGAGCGCCGCTCCATCTCCGGCGCACAGCCGGTCTAGGAACCATTCGTCGAATCCGGCATCGATGCGGCCTTGGTCCAGGGTCCCGACCGAATGGGACAGCCCACCGGTCGCGACGATCCCCACCCGCTTGGATGCCGGCCAGTCCGCGATCGCATCCGCGAGCCAGCGCCCGACCGCGAAGCAGCGCCGAGCCGAGGGCATCGGCGCCGAGGCGCAATTGACGAATACCGGGATCATCGGCACCCGGCCCTCCGGATCCAGCTTGTGCAGCGGAACCATCATCCCGTGATCGACCTCCCAGAACTCCGACACCGCCCAGTCCACGCCCTCGTCGAGGCCGCGTTCGATGAGGTAGCGGGCGAGCCCGGGGTCGCTCGGCACTTCGCGCCAGGGATAGCCGACATCGCGCGCCTTGCTCTCGACCGGACCGGAGAAGCTCTCGAACAGGCCCATGCAGAAGGCCGGCATGTTGTCGATGAAGAACTTGTTGACGTGCTCGGCGGAGACGATGAGGCAGGCGTCGGGAGCAGCCTCGCGGAGCGCCGCGGCAAGCCGGGCGTAGCCGGCGTCGAACGCGGCGACCTTGGCCGGGTCGCCGGCATCCCGCGCGTTGACTATATGGGCGAGGTGCGAGGTCGCCAGCCCCAGACAGAGCTCAGCCATGCTCGTCCGTCTCCCCGGCGATGGCGGCGAATTTCCCGGGCGGGTGTCCGCGCAGCATGAAGTACTTGAAGACGAGGTTGGGGAGGGCCCCGCGGTCGAGCAGCACCCGCCATCCGGGTGCCTCGAGGGCGGCGCGCGCGCCCGCGTCCAGCGGGTAACGGTCGAGCCATGCGGCCCGGTCCGCGCCGAATTCCCGCCTGCATGCCGGGTCGCCGAGATCGAACAGGGCGCGGTTGAGCCAGTAGCGCGCCGAAGCGGGCGGCGGCGCGGTCACGGAGCGCGCCCCCCGGCCGACGCGCGGCCCTGGATGCCGCGATTGTGCTTGCTGGCGAGCTTGCGCCATTCGGTGACCACCACGTCCGGGCGGTAAAGCCGCTCGCGATTCCAGCCGTCCTCTTCGCTGTAGAACCGCTCCATCGCCTCGCGGGCGAACACGTCCTCGTCGTTGAAGCGGTCGACCACCATTTCGCGCCAATACGTGTCGACCTCGTGAGCGAAGCGTTCCTGCTCGACCGGGTCGGATACCCGCTTGCCCCAGGTGACCATGTAATAATGCGAGTGCTCGTCGATCGGAACGTACCATTCGAAATGGGTTATGTCGCGGGCCGGGAACGGATCAACCTTCAACCCGCAGGGCATCCACAGCGACGTATCGGTGATCCTGGAGCCCGCGCGGTCTTCATCGGGCATGGTCCGGGCGGCAACTCTCTCGCCCTCGATCTCGGTCTCCCAGACCGAGATCTTGCGGCCCGCCCCCTTGACGACGCCCTTGGGACCGCCGGGCGTATCCACCACCATGTCCTCGCGGGTGACGAAATAGCTCGCCAGCGGAACGGCGCGGCCGAGCGCGCTCAGAAGCCGCGAGTTGCGGTGGATGTAAATGTGCGACGCATCGACCCCGTTCTCCGCCGCGAGGCGCCAATTGCTCCCGACCACGCCCCGGTCGCCGTCGGGCGCGATATAGAGGTCGTCGTCGAGAAAGCCGGGTTGTACGTCCTCGACCAGCGGCGGCGGGTCGCCGTCGCCGATGAAGACGAAGACGACGTTCTGCCGTTCCTCGACATGATAGGTCCTGAGCGCGAGCTTGCCGATCAGCGGACTCTCGGGGTCGGTGACGATCGCCACCAGCCTGCCGTCCCTGAGATCGTAGGTGAAGCCGTGATACCAGCAGGTCACCGTGTTGGCCGAGTAGCATTCGGGCCGCGCCGAAAACGGAACCCCGCGATGGGCGCAACGGTCCTCAATCGCGTAGACTCGACCGCCGATACGCTTGAACAGCACCCGTTCGGCGAGGAGCTCCAGCCCCAGGCATTCCCCTTCCGCGATCTCTTTCGAGAAGCAGGCGGGGTACCAGTGATTGCGGAAGCCCAGCGCCGCCTTCAGATAGGGCGCCCAGGGTTTGTTGTCGAAATCTGCTTCCGGCTCGGTCGCCACGTCCGTTTCGCTGTCCGCCATGCGTACCCCCTTCAATCCGACAGGAAGCCGATCACCAGACGATTGAACGCTTCGGCGTGTTCGACCTGTGCCCAATGGCCGCACCGAGCGAAGATGTGCATCTGCGCCCGCTTCATCAGCCGGGTCATCTGAAGTCCCACATCCAGCGCGCCGAACCGGTCGTCCATGCCCCAGACGATCAATGTCGGGGACTCGATCCTGCCGAGGTCGGCGTACAGATCTTCCTTCTTGTACCGACCCTGACGCTTGGCGAAGAGTTCGAGATTGTCGGGCTCGATCGTCGTCTGGAATCGTTCCTCGACGACCTCATCGGTGAGGAAGGAGGAGTCGTAGACCAACGTATCGAGGAGCTTACGCAGCTTCTCCCGGGTCGGCCCCTCGCCCTTGTAGTAATCGGCGATCAGCTTGATGCCCTCGAGCGGGCTCGGCACGAAGATCGGATTGTTGATCGCTCCGGGACCGAGCACCACCAGTCGGTCCACCCGCTCCGGCTTGTCGATAGCGAGCTTCAACGCCACCTGCCCGCCCATCGAGTTGCCGATGTAATGCGCCCGTTCGATGCCTGTCTCCGTCATGAACGCGTCCATCACCCGGGCGTTGAAGCCGAGTCGGCCCTCATCGATCGGCACCTTCTCGCTCTTGCCGAATTGCGGCATATCGACCAGCACCGCGCGAAAACGTCCGGAGAGCGCGCCGACGTTGCGCCGGAAGTTGCTCTCGCTGTTCGCGCCGGGTCCCGCGCCGTGCAGGCAGATGACCGGATAGCCCTCGCCCACCTCCTTGTAATGCACCCGCACACCGGCTGCGGTCACGAATTGGCTGTCGGACAGGTCTCCGCGTGGCGCCATGAGCCGTTCTCCTTCCTCTGGTCGCCTATGATACTACGCCGCACAGATCGAGCGCGGTCAGCGCGTAAACCTTCGACAGGGCCATCAGATCGTCGACCGCCATCGGCCGCCGATCCCCGGCGAGCCCGCCGCCCAGAAGCGCCGAGCGCGCAGGTGCGCCGTAGCATACGGCGGGGATTCCGGCCTCGTTGAACGCGTTGGTGTCCCGCCAGGTGCTGATCGGACCGGACTCGGCGAACGCCATTTCCTCGTCGAAGACCCGCCGGTGCGCGCGGCCCAGCGCCTCGCCCAACGGGTCCGCGTCCTCGGCGAGATAGCCCCGCCGATAGTCGTAGGGCGAAATCTCGCAATCCAGTCCCGTCGCGCCAAGCGCTTGGCGCACCCGGTCGACGATCTCCGCCGGGCGCGCGCCGGGCACCAGGCGCACGTCGAAGAACAAATTGCAGCTGTCGGAAGTTTCGGTGAATGGGAGGCCGCCCGCCGCCACCTCGCAAACCTGGGCTCGGGGCACGATCGTTCCCCGTCCGAAGTCGAGCGCGTCGGTTCGCTCGTAATCCGTCGCCCAGGCCTCGAGCGCCCGGATTGCGTGGGCGGCGCGCTCGAAGGGGTTGGGATTATCGGTGGGCGCTTCGCCGCGGATCAGGAGGGGCGTGTATCGCAAATGGCCGGGCACGGCGATCCTGAGCCGCAAATATCCAGCCTGGCCCAGACCGAGCTTGAAGTCGGTGATCTCGCCAACAAGAGCGTAGTCGGCAACGATGCCGTGCTCGACCAGCCAGCGCGCGCCGTAGCCTTCCCGTACCTGGCTCATGCGCGGCCCGATCCCGGACCAGGTCTCGGTCTCCTCGCCGCGCTCCGGCGGAGCGCCGGTTTCCTGGGCGACTCCGGTGACGTAGAGGGTCTCGCGCAGCCGGATTCCGGCCCGAACAATGGCTCGCGCGGCGATCATCTGGGCGGCAAGCTGAGCCTTGTCGTTGGCGAGCCCGTTGCCGAACAGCAGCCCGTCCTGCTCGTGCGCACCGCGCAGCCGTTGCTCCTCTTCGGCCCCGGCGGCGGGTGCCGCGCCCTGGGTGTCCATGTGAGCGTTGAGGATCAGCGACCGGGCACCGCTCGACCGATCTCCCGTGCCGCGCAGGATCCCGACAGCGTTGGCGCTGGCCTCGTCGATCCGCTGCAACCGGGTCTCGATTCCCGCCTCGGCGAGCCAGGCTTCGACCGCTTGAGCGACCGCGATTTCGTCCCCGGCGTAATCGCGCGCATTGCCGAGACCGAGGCAAAGGTCGACCAGCTCCTGCCTCTGCCCGTCGACGATTTCGATGATCCGATCCGCGGGCGCCGACGCTGCCACCGCTCGGTCCTTCAGGATTGATTGTTTCGTGGAACATCTTGAACCCGCCAGCCCGGGATCGCCAGTGACTGTTCGCACTAGTCCCGGCGGCAGGGTAGTTTTGCCTCGGATCGATCGACCAGATCCGACTAGGAGAGGAGATATGGCGCACCCCCAGCTCGGGCCGGAACGGCAGGCGTGGTTCGACAGGGCCGTCTCCTTGATCGACGAGGAACGTATCCACCGTCTGGCATTCGATCTCACCGGCATCCACAGCCCGACCGGACGCGAGCGCGCGGCGAGCGAGTTCATGGTGGAGCGGCTCTCCGAGGCGGGTCTTGAGTCCTGGTACCAGCCGATGGGCGAGGCGTCGGGCAACGCGGCCGGAAGGTTGCGGGGAAGTGGCGGCGGGCCGAGCTTGCTGCTCTACGCGCCGATCGACACCCATCTCGAGGCCGATCCGGAGACCGACATCCCGTGGGTGGGCACGAGCCTCCGGCAGGACATGGTTCCCGACCCGGTGGTACGCGACGGGCTGATCATCGGGCTCGGGGCAGCCAATCCCAAGGCTATGGTCGCCACTCAGACGGAGGCCGCCCGTGTCGTTTCCGAGGCCGGTATCCCGCTCACTGGAGATCTCCTCGTCGGGTTCGCCGGCGGCGGCATGCCGGTGGATCTTGCGGTGCCGGGAAACCGAGGGCTGTCCGACGGAGTCTTCCACCTCCTCACCCGAGGCGTCTGCGCGGATTTTGCGCTGGTGATGAAGCCCGGTAACGCGGTCTATCACGAGGAGCCCGGCCTTTGCTGGTTCAAGGTTTCGGTTCGGGGGACCATGGGTTATGCCGGTATCGCCCGAGGCGTTCCGGGCTTCCGGAGTTCGATCGTGCCGGCGGCGGCCGTCATCGCCGAGCTTGAGGCGTGGCTGCCTGGCTATACGGAGCGCAACAGCTCGGGTCAGGTGATGCCGCAAGGCTGGGTGGCGGCCGTGCATGGCGGCTGGCCCGACCGGGTGGCCTTCCCTCCCGCAACAACCGAAATCTATCTCGACATCCGCTGCAATCCTCGGACGCCGCCCGCGGATGTGGCTGCCCAATTCGGTGCGGCGATCGACGACATCCGCGCGAACCATCCCGATTTCGATCTCGACTGGGAGATGACCGCCGCAATCCCCGGGGCAAGCACCGACCCGGAAAGCTGGATCGTCCGGTCCGCGATCGTTGCGTGGGAAGCGGTGGAAGAGCGACCTCATGAGCCGCCGCGTCCGACCAGCGGCCAGACCGACATCTCGACCATCCGCAATCTCGGCATTCCGACTGCGCGTACCGGTTGGGTCAGCGTGCCGGAAACGACGCCGGACGAATTCCGGGAGGGCTTGGGCGGCATGGGGGTTACCTGCGCGCTCGACCTCGCGCATACCTGCCGCAAGCTGGTCTATTCCATCATCGACACCTGCACTCGGACGCGCGATGAGGTGAGCTGCATCCACCTGCCGTGAGAGGTGGCGCCGCGCCCGCCCGTTCGGCGTCAACGCCCTTCCACCAGCGGCGTCACCCTGGCGCGAAGGTCTCCAGCCCCTCCTTCATCGGGTAGAAGTGCACTATCGGACATTCGATGACGATCGACTCGAAATAGCGCACACGGTCGACGATTTGGTGGGGTATGCCGACGAGCCCGGCGCCGAGGCTCTTTGCCGCGTCGCCGACGACGGCTGTCCGGAGGTCGGCGACCGCTTCCGCCATGGCGTCGTCGCCGCGCACCGCGTGCGGCAGCGGCGTCCAGTTCCCGTATCGCATCGCTCGGCGGTCCCCGCTCCGCTCACTTGACCGCGAATCGCCGCGACAGCGGTTCAATCACCAGCTTTTCGCCGGCGATGAAGATCAGGACGATGGCGAAGCATGCGGCGAACAGCGTGACGGCGTCGGACGCAGTGAGCGCGCGCAGCATCAGGAACCCGATTCCGCTCTCGGCGCCGAACAGCTCGGAGACCAGCGCGATCTTCCACCCCACGCCGTAGGCGATGCGGAGCGCCGCGACGACATAGGGCATCAGCAGCGGCACCGTGATGCGCCAGAACACCTTCACCGGATTGCGGGTGAAGCTGCGCGCCATCTCCAGCAATTCGCGGTCGAGCTCCTTGAGGCCTTCGGAGATGTTAACCAGGCAGAACGGGGTCAGGATCGCGACCTGCACAAAGATCACCGACAGGTTGGACGGCCCGAACCAGATGGAGGCGAGGATCGCCCAGCCGACCGACGGGAAGGAATTGAGGAAAGGCTTGATGCGTTCGTGAACGATCGCCTCTCCGGCCGGCCACAGCCGGGGCACGAAGGCGAGAGCGCCGCCCAGCGCAACCGCGACGACGACCGACGAGGCGACGCGCAGCGTGCTGACCAGCGAATCGTCGACGATGCCGGAGAGGAAGAAGAAGTCGACCACTCGCTCCGCCACCGCGACCGGCCCGGGCAGGATGAAATCCGGCATTCCACGCGCCGCCAGCCACCACCCGGCGACGGCGAGCACAACGAGCCCCTCGGCCAGAAGGCTCTCGCGTAGCCGCCAGCTGCGCCGCGGCTTCACCCGGGCGGCGATACGGTCAGCTAATAGCCGCATGATGCCTCGCAAGCCGCGTCTGAATGGGCGCGAACACCCACCGGTCGGTGCTGTAGACGAACATGATTATGACGATGATCACCACCAGGATCATCGGCATGTCGAAATCCTGCCGCGCCAGGTTGAGCAGGTAGCCGAGACCCGTGTCGCCGCCGAATAGCTCGGCAGTGAGCGCCACTTTCCAGGCGACGCCAAAGCTGATCCTGAGCGTGGCGAAGACGAACGGGAACAGCGCCGGCAGGATCAGGAGGCGGAACGCCCGCCAGCGCCCGCGCCCGAAGCTCGCTCCCATCTCCAGCATCTCGCGGTCGATAGCCTCCAGCCCCTCGCGCATGTTGATGATCGAGAACGGGATCAGGACCATGCTGATGGCGAACATCACGGTGAAGTCGTTGACCCCGAACCAGATGATCGCGAGCAGGGTCCAGCCGATGCCGGAGAACGAGTTGAGGAACGGGCTCAGCCGCCCGTGCACCATGATGCGGAAGGACGGCAGATAGAAGACCAGGAAGGCGCAGGCGCTGCCGATCAGGAAGGAGGCCAGGATCGCGCCGCCGATATGGGCGAACGACCAGAACATGTGCTTCACCAGGTGGTAGTCGGTGAAGAACTCGTAGAGCCGGACCGCTACCGAGACCGGGCCGGGCATAATGAAGGGTTCGACGATCTGCGCGTAGATCGCCCACAGAACCAGGAACCCGAGGGTGAACAGATGCGCCGCGCGCCGCATGTCGCGACGCGCGGCTTCCGTGTTCGGGCTTTCCACCGTCAGGGAAACTCGGCCGCGACTAGTCCCTGATCGCGTGTTCCCAGATGACCGTTTCGGCCTTGGGGTAGCTCTTCAGGATCCCAAGTTCCTTGGCGCCCTGCCAGACGGTCTCGAACGCCTTGGCGTCGGCCTTGCTCACCGTCGCCGGGAAGAACGAGAAGCGGGTCAGCCACGCCTCGAAGAAGTCCGGCGAGATGTTGTGCTCCTTGCTGATCGCCTCCCCAACCTTGCGCCGATTGGCAAGCGCGTAGTCCACGGAAGCCTTGAGCATCCGGTTGAACTCCTTGAACGCGGCGGGGCGGGCTTTGAGCTTGTTGGGGTAGCTCACATTGACCGCCGGGACCACGTCAACCCCGAAAAGCTCGTGGATGTCGCGGCTGGTATAGGCGACCACGCGGTACTTGCCGGACTTGTCGGCCTTGTATGCCTGGGAGTGGATCAGCCCGGCGGCATCGACCCGGCCGGCCTCCAGGGCACCGAGCAGCGCCGGGGCCGGCATCTGAACCCATTTGAAGTCGCCGCCCTTGTAGGAGACGTTGATGCCGTGTTTCTTCCAGAGGGCGATGCGCTGCCATGTCGTTCCGGTGGACTGCAGTGCGACGTTACCCATCCTCTTGCCCTTGAGGTCGGCGACGGTCTTGTACGGGCTGTCGGCCTTCACCCAGATGGCGCCACCTTCACGCCCGGACGGCGAGCGAAGCGCGGTCGACAGGACCACGAGTTGCAGCCCACGGGCCTGGGCCCGGGGGATCGACATCACGGCGTTCATAATCACGTCATAGCGGCGCGTCGGCGTCGACTGGATCAACGCCGGGATCCCGAGCGAGGACATCTCGATCTCGATCAAGTCCGATTTCACGACCCCGCTCTTGATCGCGTAGAGCACGCCTTCCATCGCCGGCTCGATGAGATAAGCGTAGGTGATCCTTTCCTTCGCGCCGGCCCCGGGCGCCGCGACAAGCGCGACGGCGGCCAGGGTTCCGAGTAGCATCCGTTTCATGGTCTCTCCTCCCTTTGGAATTCCGTGTCTTCCGCCGCACCCGCCTCGAGGGTGCGGAACAGCGCGTGCAGATGTGCCTTGTGCGCCTTCAAATCGGCCGAACCGTCGATCGTCCGCGGCCTGTCCTCGCCGATCTCGATCGTTTCCAGGATGCGGGTCGGCTTGTTGGACAGCAACAACACCCTGTCGGCGAGCACCAGCGCTTCGTCGATATCGTGGGTCACGAAGACGATGGTCTTTTTGGTCTTTCGCCAGATCGAGATGATCTCTTCTCGCAACCGCCGCCTGGTGTTGAGATCGAGCGCCGAGAATGGCTCGTCCATCAGGACGATCTTGGGATCGACCGAGAGCGCGCGCGCGATTGCCACACGCTGACGCTCTCCGCCCGACAGCATCGACGGGTATTTGTGCATGTCCGAGGCGAGGCCCACGAGGTCCAGTAATTCGCACGCCCGCTCTTCCATCGCCGCCTTTGGCATGCGCTCGAAACGGAGTTCCATGCCCAGCACCACATTGCCCAGCGCGTTCCGCCAGGGCACTAGGCGCGGCGACTGGAAGATATAGGCGATCTCCTGCCAGGCCTCCTGCGGCGCCCGCCCGTCGACCCTCACCTCGCCGCCCGACGCACCAAGCAGGTCACCCATGACCCTGAGCGAGGTCGACTTGCCGCAGCCCGACGGACCGAGAATGCAAAAGAACTCGCCTTCCCGGACACCGAAGCTGAGGTCGTCATAGATCGTCTCGGTCGCGAACCTGACCTCGACCTCGTGAAAGGTGATGACGCCTTCAGTCAACCGCGCGCATCCGATTTCATTGCACTGAGTGTTCCACCCAGTCTCACCCGGCACAAGCGCAGCCGTGGCGCAGAAGCCTCACATTCCGTCGCGATGGACCACCTTGCCGCCGACCATGGTGAGCAGCGCGCGGGTATTCCTGATCTCGTCGGCGTCGACTTCAAGGATGTCCTGCGACAGGACCGCGAGGTCGGCCAGCTTGCCCGGCTCGATCGACCCGCGCTCGTCCTCGACACCCATGATTCGCGCATTGTTGATGGAGTAGAGCTCAAGCGCCTCCTGAGCGCCGATCGCCTGGTCCTCCCCAAGCTTGTATCCCAGCAGCGTTCCGCGGGTAATCATCCACCACATCGACAGGAACGGATCGACCGGCACCACGGGGCCGTCGGTGCCGCCACCGACCAGAAGCCCGGAATCGATCAGTTTACGGATCGGAATAGCGGCGTGGGCCCTCGCATCGCCCCACCAGCGGCGCTGGTTGTGGCCGAGGAGCACCGGGTGGTCCTGAACCGTCGCCAGAACGCCGATCCGCCGCATGGTCTCGATCGCCTCGTCGGTCGGCAGGAACACGTGCATCAGGGTCCAGCGCAAATCGGCGATGGGGACGTCCTCGCTCACCGCCGCATAGCAGCGGATGATCACGTCGATCGCCTCGTCGCCCACGCCATGGGTCTGCGCCTGCATCCCCGCTTCGGCCACCAGCTTGAGGCATTCGACGAATTCTTCCTCGCCGCCGGGGGGCGTCATCAGCAGACCGCGATAATCGGGGTGAGGCTGTTCGCCCGGCACGACCCGGTACGGGTCGTTCAACCTCGCCCCTTCGATGCCGCCGTCGAGCATAAACTTGATGCCGGCGAAACAGAGCATGTCGTCGCTCGTCTCCGCTTTCATGGCGGCGATGCCGCGCTCTGTGTCCGCTTTGTCGGCGGCCTTGTAGAGCAGTTCGGTACGCACCGTGATTGCGTCCTCGTCGCGCAGCCGGCGATAGACCGCGATGCTGGTTTCGTCGATGACGGGATCGGTCACGCTGACGATGCCGTATGAGTTGAGCTCTTTCATCGCCGCCTTGAGCAGGTCCGCCATCTCGTCCTCGGGCGGGATCAGGGGTGCGACGCGGCGCGCGAAATAGGCGGCGGTCTCGAGCAGCACGCCGGTGGCCGCGCCGGTCGCGGGATCGCGCACGATCACACCGCCGACGGGGTCCGGCGTATCGTCGGCGATCCCGGCGCGTTCCAACGCCCTGGTGTTGACGGTCACGACGTGGCCGCCGCGCGGCACGATTACCGGGTTGTCAGGCGCCGCCTCGTCGAGCTCCCAGCGGGTGGGCATGCGTCCTTCGGCGAGCAGGCTCTCGTGCCAGCCGGAGGTGCCGACGATCCATTCGCCGTCGGGCGTCGCGGCCGCCCGCTCTGCGATCCGCGCCTGCACGTCGGCGACCGATCTGGCGTCGAGCAGCTGCACCGTCGGCACGTTGAGACCGAGATAGAACTGGTGGATATGGGAATCGATCAGCCCCGGCACCACAGCCCTACCGCCGACGTCGAGAATCTCGGTATCCGGCCCCGCATGGGTCGCGACATCATCCGCGTCGCCGACCGCGATGATGCGCCCGTCGCGTATGGCAACCGCCTCGGCTGTCGTGGAGACCCGGTCGAGCGTGCGGATGTTGCCGTTGGTGAGCACGATGTCGGCGGGACCGGCGCCGTTTACCGGTCGCGCCGGGCGCAGCGGGCGGGTCCGCGCGACGGCGTCCGGGCGCTCGTCGAGGAAGCGGCGGAGCCAAACCCTCGCTTCCGTCCCCGCCGCAGGGTTGGGTCGCGGGAGGCGGACCACGGTGCAGTCGCGGAGCGCGAAGTCGCGGATCGGGCCGGCGGGCTCGGGCGCGCCGAGGGAAAGCACGCCCGCGACCTCCACCGCCTCGTGCATCCCGATTTCGGGCGCCAAGGCTTCTGACGATTCAACTCCGAGGCCGACGGCGACGCCGTGGATGTTGCCGCAGAGATTGCAGGGCGCGAGCGACGCCTCGGTGAGCAGGAACCGTCCCGGCCGGGCGCTGAGCGACGGCGCGAGATAGCCCCGAACTCGGACGGGGGCGCCGTCGAGACGTTGGGCAAGCGGCGTCGCCGTCTCGTCCGGGCTGACTAGGGCACCGACCGCGAGGCAGTCGGTCCTGTCCGCCGGCCCTAGAGCGGCACATGCTTCGGTCGCATCGGGGACGAGGAGATCGGGGTTCATTATTCGGTTTTCCCTGCGGGTTCCGCGCGGCTCGCGGCGGCGCGGTCTCGGTGTTTCGAAAGAAAGGCGAGCAACGCCGCGTTGAAGGCTTTAGGCCGTTCGATGTTGGAAAGATGTCCGGCGCTCTCGATAACCGCGAACTCTGAGCCGGCGATGCGTTGGTGCAAAGCCTCTCCGATGCTCGGCGGGGTCAGCCTGTCATGCTCGCCGTAGAGCAGCAGCGTCGGAACCGAGATGCGGTCGATTTCGGCGGACCGGTCGAAGGAGAGCGAGGCCTCGATGGTCTTGAGATAGGAATCCTTGTGGAGAGCGGCGATGCTGTCCCACAGCCGTCGGCGCGCGGACTCGTCGGCGCCCGGTCCGATCAGGCTGTCGACCAGCGCGTCGGCGATGTCGCGCGGCTCCTTGCCCGCCTTAAGCGGCGCCTGGCGCAGCCGGATGAATTCAGCGCGTTTCTCGGGCGTCATGGATTCGCGGAAATCCGACACCGTATCGCACAGCACCAGCGTGGCGACCCGCTCGGGGTAACGGGCGCAAAAGTCCTGGGCGATCCGACCGCCCATCGAAAGCCCGACGAAATGTGCCGTCTCGACCTCGAAGCGGTCGAGCACCCTGAGCGCATCGCGCGCGAAATCCCCGAAATCGAGCGGTCCGTCGTAGTCGTCGGAATCCCCGTAACCGCGCGCGTCCCAGGCAATGGCGTGGAAGGAACCGCGCAAGGACTCGATCTGAGAAGTCCAGTTCGTCCGGTTGCCGCCGATACCGTGCATGAAGAACACCAGCGGGCCCGACCCGGCCCTGTCGAGGGCCAGTCGCGGCGTCCCCTCCACGAAGACGGTCGAGATTTCCGTCATCCGCATCCTCCAGGGGTCGTTCAGGACGATGACGTGATCTCGACCGGGTTGTCGAAGCTTTCGACCTCGTGAAAGTCGTAGCCTCCGGGCGCGTAGATCTCGATGACCCGTGTCGGACCGTGGCCCCCGACGCTGCCGGCGGTGTGCACGACGCCCGCGGGGATGTAACCGACATCGTCGTTGCGGAGAAGATGGCGCTCGCCCTCGACGACGACCTCCAGCACCCCTTCGAGCACGATATAGACGTTGTCGGCGTTCTCGTGGAAATGGACCTCGCCGGGACCGCTGTCGTCGTTGATTATATTGATGTGGACATCGACTTTCTGACAGCCCATTTCCGGGTTGATCAGCTTGATGCCGGTGCCCCGCCCCAGCTTCATGTTCCGGGTCGGGGCCTTGTGAATGTTGGTGAAGAAGGGTTTGGCCTCGACCATCGTTTGCGTCCCCGAACTTGCAACCTCAAGCGAGAGCAGTTGGGCGCGTTTCCGGGCCGGCGACCGCAATGTCCCGCGCCGGCGACCGTATCACCTCCCCCGCCGGCGGACAAGAATCCGGCGGATACCGGCATCGCCGGACTACCTGGGGTTGCCGATCTGGAGGCCGAAACGGCGCGCTGCGATCACGACCGCCAAGATCCGGGGACGTTTTCCAACGCGCTCCCCGCGGCCGTGGTCGAGGTTAATGTACGGACCGGGGCCGTCGACATCCTCCGCTATTTGGTGATCGAGGACTGCGGAACGGTGGTCAATCCCATGATCGTCGAAGGCCAGCTGCATAGTGGCATCGCACAGGGCATCGGTCAGGCACCCTATGAGCATGCCGCCTACGACGAAGAGGCCATCCGCGCGCGGTGAACTTCGCCGACTACATGATCCCCGACGCCGGCAGCATGCCGAGGATGGAAATCCACTATCGCGAAAGCCCGTCGCCCCACAGCATCGGCGGGTTCAAAGGCATGGGCGAAAGCGGCGCGGTGAACCCGCCGGCGGCGATCGCCAACGCCGTGACCGACGCGCTGAAGCCCTTCGGGATCAAGGTGAACCACACTCCGATTCAACCAGGGTGGATTGTCGATGCCGTGACCGCAGCACAGGTGTAGGCGACGGGCCTCTCCGCGCCGCGCCACTCATTCCCGGCCCTGTGCGCTCCCGAGGCGTCCTTAGCGGGACCTCCGCATCCATCCCCTCTGGGACCAAGGCCTTCGTCGCCAACCCGACTTCCGCAACTGAGCGGGCATTTCAACTAATTTGACGGGTTTCCGGCCGGAGAAATGGCGGATTTCCGGGCTTTGCGTCTCCGGATCCGCGTGTAGTGCCGACCTACCCCCTTGATCGGGATGCG
>JAJDVM010000056.1 GCA_022826125.1 Defluviicoccus sp. | reverse complement strand
CCGGGATGGGCGTGGATCAGGCGCTGGCGGGGCTTGGGCAGCGCGAGCAGCGAATAGCCCTGGGTGACGACCTCGCCGAGCTGGGCGCCGGCCACCAGCAGGAGGTCCGACTCCCGAACCGCCGCCGTGAGGGACGGGTTGGCCCCGAGCCCGACCACGCCGGCATAGCCGGGATGGCGGTTGTCGAGCAGGTCCTGGCGGCGAAAACCGACGGCCACCGGCAGGTCGTTGGCCTCGGCGAAAATGCGGAGATCTCCGCAAGCGCGTTCGGTCCAGCCGCTGCCGCCGGCCAGCACGATCGGGCGTTCCGCCCTCGCCAGCATGCCGCGCAGCCGCGCCATGTCGTCCGATGACGGGCTCGCCTGCACCTCCGCGTAGGCCGCGCCGTCCTCGACCTCGGCGCGGTCGGTCTGCATGTCCTCCGGCAGCGCCAGCACGACGGGCCCGGCGCGTCCCGACGTGGCCGTGCGGAAGGCGCGGTTGACGTATTCCGGCACCCGCGCCGGATCGTCGATCTGGGCCGTCCACTTGGTGAGCTCGCCCATCATCCGGCGGAAATCGATCTCCTGGAAGGCCTCGCGTTCCGTCATGCCGCGCGCCACCTGGCCGACGAAGACGATCATCGGCGAGGAGTCCTGGCGCGCGGTGTGAATGCCGACGCTCGCGTTGGTCGCGCCGGGGCCGCGGGTGACGAAGCAGATGCCGGGCCGCCCGGTCAGCTTGCCGTAGGCTTCGGCCATGTAGGCCGCGCCGCCCTCCTGGCGGCAGGTGACGACGCGGATCCGGTCGCGGACGTCGAACAGCGCGTCCAGCGTGGCGATATAGCTCTCGCCGGGGACGCAGAAGATCGTATCCACGCCGTGCGTGAGCAGCGCGTCCGCCAGGATCTGGCCGCCGGTCCTCAAATTGCTGGTCATGTGTCGATGAACTCGTCCAGGAAAACGGTGTATTTCTGAAGCTTGGGCTTGTCCGCGTCCGCCGGGTCGACATAGCGGATCGAGCTCTTCCCCTTGAGCCGGCGGGGAAGGATCATCGCCCGCGAGAAATGCCCCGGCGCGTCGTCCGGCGCCCAGGCGTAGACGGGATCCGGGCCGGCCTCGAACCAGGCGTCGTACTCTCCGAGCTCGGTCGTCTCGCCGTGCACCCGGACATTGAACCCGCCCTTGAGCAGGCACCGTATGCCGCCGCCCTGATGGGTGTGGGTATAGGCGATCCCACCCGGCGGGAGCTCGACCTTGTCGCAGCGGAACAGATAGCCGTCCGGATCGTCGAGCGCGAGCGACGCCTCCAGCTTGCGTTCCGACGTTATGCCCGCGCCGGCCGGGGCGGCGTCGCCCGGATCGAGCTCGTAGCGCAGCAGCCGGGCGCCCTCCGCTCCGGCGCGGATCGACACCGGGCCGATGTGAAAAAACGCCGAGTTCGCGGCGAGGGTGGCCGTCGCGCCCCCGGCGGAGAACGAAGCCATTCCCTCCGCCACGTAGATTGCCCGTATCGCCGCCGGCAGGGCTTCGTCGAGGGAAGCCCCGGCCTCGAAATCGTCCCTGGTAAGACGGAGCACGCGATCCGTCATGCAATACCCCCGGTCGTGACTGCCCGCGAAAACACGGGTCGGGCTACCTAATCACACCGCTCGAAGCCCCACAACTCGCGGATCGGCCGCGAGTTGACCGGATTCCGCTCCGGGGTATGATCTTGCGCGCGGCAAGCCCGGAAGGAACGGACAAGTCGATGATAAATCATACTGTTAGGGTCTATCCTTCAAAAGAAACCTTAGAAAGGAAAGACCAGCTTGCCTGGAAAATCGCGGCCGTCGCCACCGATCCCGTCGCGGTCGAGCCGGAGGTCGTCGACATGGCGATCAACCGGATCGTCGACAACGCCGCGGTGGCGGTCGCGGCGCTCAATCGCGGCCCGGTCGCGTCCGCCCGGGCGCAGGCGCTCGCCCATCCGCGCGACGGCGGCGCGGCGGTGTTCGGCATCGCGAGCGCACGGCGGTTCGCGGCCGAGTGGGCGGCATGGGCGAACGGGACGGCGGTGCGCGAGCTCGACTTCCACGACACCTTCCTCGCCGCGGACTATTCCCACCCCGGGGACAATATCCCGGCGATTCTGGCGGTGGCGCAGCAGACCGGGCGCGACGGCGAGGACCTAGTGCGCGGCATCGCCACCGCCTACGAGATCCAGATCGACCTCGTGAAGGGCATCTGTCTCCATGCCCACAAGATCGACCATATCGCCCATCTGGGCCCGTCGGCGGCGGCGGGGCTGGGGACGCTGCTCGGGCTTTCGACCGAGACCGTGTATCAGGCGGTTCAGCAGGCGCTGCACACCTCGGTGAGCACGCGGCAGTCGCGCAAGGGAGAGATTTCGAGCTGGAAGGCGTTCGCGCCCGCGCATGCCGGAAAGCTTGCCATCGAGGCGGTTGACCGCACGATGCGGGGCGAGGGCGCCCCGTCGCCGATCTACGAGGGCGAGGACAGCGTGATCGCCCGCGTGCTCGACGGGCCCGACGCCGAATATACCGTGCCGCTTCCGGCCCCCGGCGAGGCGAAGCGCGCGATCCTCGAATCCTACACCAAGGAGCATTCGGCCGAGTATCAGAGCCAGGCGATCATCGACCTCGCCTTCCGCATGCGCGAGCGCATCGCCGACTTCGAGGCGATCGACCGCATCGTTCTCCATACCAGCCATCACACCCACTACGTCATCGGCACCGGGGCCGGCGATCCGCAGAAGATGGACCCCGAGGCGAGCCGGGAGACGCTGGACCACAGCATCATGTACATCCTCGCCGTCGCGCTGCAGGACGGGGAGTGGCACCATGTCCGTTCCTATGCGCCCGAACGCGCGGCGCGGCCCGATACGGTACGGCTGTGGCACAAGATATCGACGGTCGAGGACGCCGAATGGACCGCGCGCTATCACGAGCCGGATCCCAGTCGCCGCGCCTTCGGGGGCCGGCTGGAGATCGTTCTGAGCTCGGGTGAGACGATCGTCGACGAGCTTGCCGTCGCCAACGCGCATTCGGCCGGCGCCCGCCCGTTCGCGCGGGCGGACTACATCCGCAAGTTCGAGACCCTGGCCGAGGGGATCGCCTCCACCAGCGAGCAGCGCCGGTTCCTCGATCTGGTCCAGCGCCTGCCCGATCTCCGGCCCGAAGAGCTGGGTGGCCTCAACGTGGCCGTCGATCCCGCCGGGCTGGTCAACGCGGAGCGCGACGAGAAGGGGATATTCTGATGCTGTTCGCGAAGAAGACCGCGGCGGAGAAACGGGCGGCGTTCCGCGCGGCGATAGACTCCGGCGCGCTGCAGCAGATGCCGGGCGCCTTCTCGCCGCTGGTCGCGGTGCTGGTCCAGGAAAAGGGCTTCGACGGCATCTATATTTCCGGCGCCGCGCTGTCGGCCGACCTCGCGCTGCCCGATATCGGGCTGACGACGTTGCAGGAGGTGGCCGCGCGGGGCCACCAGATCGCGCGCGCGACCGATCTGCCGGCGCTGATCGACCTCGACACCGGGTTCGGCGAGCCGATGAACGCGGCGCGCTCCATCCAGGAGATCGAGGATGCCGGGCTCGCCGGATGCCACCTGGAGGATCAGCTGAGCCCCAAGCGCTGCGGGCATCTCGACAACAAGGTGCTGATCCCCGCCCAGGACATGGCGCAGAAGATCCGCGCGGCGGCCGATGCGAAGCGCGATCCGAACTTCCTCCTGATGGCCCGCACCGATGCCAAGGCGTCCGAGGGCATGGACGCCGCGATCGACCGCGCGAAGGCCTATGTCGACGCGGGCGCCGATGCGATCTTCCCGGAAGCGCTGACAACGATCCCCGAATACGAAGCCTTCCGGGAAGCGGTCTCGGTGCCGCTGCTCGCCAACCTGACCGAGTTCGGAAAGACCCCACTGCTCACCCGCGACCGGCTCGTGGAGCTCGGCTACAACATCGCGATCTACCCGGTGACCACGCTGCGCCTCGCGATGTTCGGGGTGGAGGAGGGGCTCGACGTTCTCCGGGCAAAGGGGAGCCAGGAAGACGCCGTGCCCCGGATGCAGACCCGCAAGCGGCTCTATGAGCTGGTGCGCTACGAGGATTACAATCGGTTCGACCGGAGCCTGTTCAACTTCAAGGTCTGAACCGGGGGCGGACCGAAAGGGAGGATTCGATGGCGGAGCCGCAGATCCAGAAAGGTCTTGCCGGCGTGACGGTGGACTCCACCGCGATCTCGAAGGTGATGCCGGAGACCAACTCTCTCACCTATCGCGGCTATGCGGTGCAGGATCTCTGCGCGCACGCCTCGTTCGAGGAGGTGGCGTACCTGCTGTGGAACGGCGAGCTCCCGACGGCGGCCGGGCTCGACGGTCTCAGGGCCGAGGAGGTGGGCCGGCGGGGGATTTCCGGCGACCATATCGAGGTCATCCGGCGTTTCCCGGCCGACGCCCATCCGATGGACACGCTGAGGACGGCGGTCAGCTATCTCGGCACCACCGAAGTAGCCTGGGGCGGGGAGCCGGAAGAGGCCGACCGCAACCGGTCGCTGGACCTGTTCGCCAAGATTCCGACGATGATCGCGACCGACTACCGGTTCCGCGGCGGCAAGGAGCCGATCGCGCCGCGCGACGACCTTCCGATGGTCGAGAACTTCTTCAACATGTGCTTCGGGGAGGTGCCGCCGCGCGAGGTCATCAGGGCCTTCGACACTTCGATGATCCTCTACGCCGAGCACAGCTTCAACGCGTCGACCTTCACGGTGCGGACGATCGCGTCCAGCCGGTCCGACATCTATTCCGCGATCACCGGCGGCATCGGTTCGCTCAAGGGCCCGCTGCACGGCGGCGCCAACGAGGCGGTGATGCACATGTTCCTCGAAATCGGCGACCCCGACATCGCCGAGCAGTGGATGCGCGACGCCATCGCGCAGAAGAAGCTGGTGATGGGGTTCGGCCACCGGGTCTACAAATCGGGAGATTCCCGGGTACCGACGATGCGGAGCTGCCTCGAGGACCTCGCGGCCTGGAAGGGCGACGATAGCTGGGTCCGCATGTCGGACGGGCTCCAGAAGGTGATGATCGGGGAGAAGGGGATCCACCCCAACCTCGATTTCCCGGCCGGTCCCGCCTACTACATGATGGGCTTCGACATCGAGATGTTCACGCCGCTCTTCGTGATGAGCCGCATCACCGGCTGGACGGCGCATTATCTCGAGCAGAACGCCGACAACAGGCTGATCCGCCCGCTCAGCGCCTATCACGGCACCGATCAGCGCGAGGTGCTGCCGATCGACCGGCGCTGAGACGCCGCCGCCGCCGTCAGTGCCAGTCGTCGATGCCGAGCGCGGCGCGTTCCTCGACGGTCCGTTCCAGCTTGAAGTCCTCGACCGGGATCCCGGTCGCGTCGGCGATCCGGACCACCGCGTTGAAGGACGCGACCACGCCGGCGGCATCGACGAAGCCGTCGGCGCCCACCGCCGGGATCAGCGCGTCGCGGGCGCGGGCGATCTTGCCTTCCGTCCCCCCGATCACGGCTTCGGCGAAGTCGAGCAGCAGCCGGCCATGCGGTACGCCGCCGTCGCCGTCCCCCGTGACGCCGTCCAGCGAGTAGCTCTCGCCGTAATGTTCGCCGCTCTCACGGAGCAGCATCACATGGCCGGCGGTTCAGTATCGGCACCGGTTGATCAGCGAGACCCGGGCGGCGATCAGCTCCATCTGCGCGTGGTCGATCGCGCGGTACTCGGTGGCGAAGTCCTTGAGCGCGAATTGCGGCAGGTAGATCGCGTCGTCGAGCTCGAAGAACGCCACGACCTCCGCCGGGACGACGCTCATCCCCCGGTGGATGTTGGCGACGAGGTCGGGCGTCTTGTCGCCGTACGGGTTGGGATGGTCGTCCGTGACGTCCTCGGGCTCGAGCGTGGCGACCCAGGAGAGCGTCCGCTTGGCGTTCGCCGGACGGCGGCGGGTTGGGCTGCCCGGCACCGGTTCGGGGAGCGGCCGCGGAGGGATGCCCAGCCCCTTCGCCAGCGTGTCCAGTGCGGTTGCAACGGAAACGACGCCCACGATCTCGACGTACTCCGTTTCGGACAGGCCGGTATCCATCATGCGGTTGAACCAGGATTCGGTCAGCCGTCCCGAATCGGTCCGGATCCGGTGGACGGCCTCCACGATGTTGTCGGGCAGGCCGCTCGTCGAATCGTGGGTTCCGTCGACCGTGAACGGGGAAAGCGCGGCCGCGCGTTCGCGGCAGAGCGCGCAATCGGGGGCTTCGCGGCAGGCCTCGACCATGGCGAGCCTCCGCGCGCCGTCCCACCAGGTGCCCGGGCTGGCGAGGTGCGTCCAGGCGCGCGCGTATGCCCGGTCGAGATCGGCGCGGATCGGGAAGGGCGCAAGATCGGACAGTATCTCGCCGCTCATCCCTCGCTCTCCCCGCGCTGCCGCCGCCGCTCGATGGCGTCACGGCGGGTGATGAACAGAAGCGCCGCGATTATCACAGCCGTGCCCGCGGCCGACCAGATGTCGGGAATCTCGGAGAACACGACGAAGCCGAAGAACGCCGCGAGCGGCATCCGCAGGAAGTCGAGCGGGGCTATGATCGTCACCTCGCCCGCGTCGTAGGCGCGCGCGAGGAAATTCTGGCCGACCCCGCCGAGCACACCCGCCGCGATCAGCCAGCCGAGCTGCTCCCATGTTGGCGTCTCCCAGGTGAGAAGCGCGGGCGGCAGCAGGAACAGGGTGCCGAAGAGAAAGAAATAGAAGACGATGCGCGCCGGCGGCTCGGTCGCGGACAGGCTCTTCAGCGAAATGATGGCGCCGCTGGTGAGCACCGCGCTCCCCAGCGCGATCAGCATCGCGTGGTCGACCTCGCCGTGCGGCTTCACGATCATCACCACGCCTACGAAGCCGGCGATGGTGGCGAAGGTCCGGTCGCGGCGGATCGTTTCGCCGAGAAACAGGCCGGAGAGCAGGATCGACCAGAACGGCGAGGTGAACGAGAGCACCATCGTGTCCGAGAGCATCAGCCGCCCCACCGCGTAGACGATGGCCGCGAAGGACGCGATCCCGAAGAAGGCCCGCAGGAAATGGGTTTTCAGGCGGCGGGTCGCGATCCCCGGCCGGCCCACGCGGATGAGCCAGGGGATGAACATCACCAGCGCCGTGGTGGTCCGCATCAGCGCGACGACGAAGAACGGGAGCTCGGTCGCCATCTGCTTGATGATCGCGAACATCGCCGTGAGCAGCGTGACCGCGAGCAGCATCCAGAGGATGCCGTGCAGATTGTCGAGTTTCGGGCGGTAGGCGGCCGGGCCCCGCGCCGGCTTGTCGTTCACCGCACTACCGGAGTTCCGCGCGGGCGAGCCGTTCGAGCCATCGGACGATTTCGGTGTGATCGCGCCCGGGCTCGAGGTTCTGCTGCGCCTGGGCCCAGATCTGCCGGCTGAGCGCGGCGAAGGGAACGGCGGTCTCGGTATCCTTGGCGAGGTCGAGCGCGATGTCGAGGTCCTTCACCATCAGGTCCAGCGAAAACCCGGAATCGAAGCCGCGCGAGAAGACGAACTGGGCGAGCTTGTTGCGCGTCGAATGGTTCATGCCGGTCGACGAATTGACGACGTCAGCCATCGTCTCCGGTTCAAGGCCGAACCGTTTGCCGACCAGGAACACCTCGGCCGCGATCAGGAAACCGGCCGCGCTGATCGTGTTGTTGAGCGCCTTGAGCGCGTGGCCCGAGCCGACGGGGCCGGTGTGAACGACGCGCTTGCCCATGCTCTCCAGCACCGGCCGGCATCGCTCGACGAGCGCCTCGTCGCCGCCCGCCATGATGGTGAGCGTGCCCTCGACCGCGCCCTTGCGCCCGCCCGAGACGGGCGCGTCGATCGTGCCGACCCCGCGCTCCGCGAGTGCCGCGGCGAGCCCCACCGTGCCGGACGGTTCCGACGAGCTCATGTCTATCAAAATGCCGCCCTCGGCAAACCCGTCGGCAATTCCGCCGTCCCCGAGCGCGACGCGGACGACATCGGCGCCGGTCGGCAGCATGGTGATGACGACATCGCTGGCGGCGGCGACGCCGGCGGCGCCGTTCGCGACCCGGCCGCCGGTCGATTTGGCGACTTCCTCGGCGCGTCCGGGCGAAATGTCGTGCAGCCTCAGCGAATAGCCGGCCCTGGCGACATGTTCCGCCATCGGACCGCCCATCGCCCCGAGGCCGATAATGCCGACTCTGCGCAACTCCATCGCGCGTCTTCCCGCCGGGTTCCGAGGATCGCGCATTTTATCGCCAAGGGCGAAGCCGCGAAATGCCGACCGGCGGAGGATCAGGCGGCGAGCGCGTCCCGCGCCGGAACGTGATCCCTGTTCTGCGCTTCGGCCACGGCGGCGTGGGTCAGCCGGCCGCGGTGGACGTTGAGCCCGTTGAGGAGATGCGGGTCGCCGAGAAGCGCGTCCCGCCCGCCGTCCTGGGCGAGCCTGCCAATGAAGGGGAGGGTTGCGGCGTTGAGCGCCAGCGTCGAGGTTCTCGCGACCGCGCCCGGCATGTTCGCGACGCAGTAATGCACGACCTCATCGACGACGAAGCTCGGGTCGGAATGGGTCGTCGGACGGCTGGTCTCGCAGCACCCGCCCTGGTCGATGGCGACGTCGACGATCACCGAACCCCGCTTCATCGCCCGCACCATGTCGCGGGTGACCAGCTTGGGCGCGGCCGCGCCGGGGACCAGCACCGCGCCGATCACGAGGTCCGCCTCCACGACCTCCTGCTCGATCGTGTCTCCCCGCGACTGCCGCGTGGCGATCAGGCTGCGGAACTGCAGGTCGAGCTCGGCGAGGCGGCGGTGCGAGGTGTCGAGCACGGTGACGGCGGCGCCGAACCCGTTGGCGACCAGCACCGCGTTTGTGCCCACCACGCCGCCGCCGATGATGACGACCTTGCCGGGACGGACGCCGGGCACCCCGCCGAGAAGGATGCCCCGGCCTCCGTGCTCCGTCTCCAGGCAATGAGCGCCGGCCTGGACCGCCATGCGGCCGGCGACCTCGCTCATCGGCGCGAGCAGGGGCAGCCCGCCGAAATCGTCGGTCACCGTCTCGTAGGCGATGGCGATGCAGCCCGAATCGATCAGCCCCTGCGTCTGGACCGGATCGGGAGCCAGATGCAGGTAGGTGAAGAGGATCTGGTCCTCGCGCAGCATGGCGATCTCGGCAGGCTGCGGCTCCTTCACCTTGACGATCATGTCCGCTTCGGCGAACACCTCCGCCGCGTCGGCCGCGATCCGGGCGCCGGCCCGTTCATAGTCCTCGTCGTCGATGCCGATCCGGTGCGCGGCGCCGGTCTCGACAATGACGTCCTGGCCGCCGCGGACCAGCTCGCGCACCGAGCCGAGCGTCATGCCCACCCGGTTCTCTTCGGTCTTAATCTCCCGGGGTACGCCGACTAACATGGGGTTCTCCCTCTCGGTTCCGGCCGGTCGGTCGAGGTTGCCCCGGCGCTCTTCGGAACCCGTTCGCTCAACATGGGTCGGACCCGGATCGACCACAAGGAGTTTAAGCATGCGCGCTATCGTCGCCCACGCGATCGGAGCCCCGGAAGACCTGAAGATCGAGGAAATGCCCGACCCGGCGCCCGGTCCGGGAGAAGTTCTGGTCGACATGAAGGCTACGGCGGTCAACTTCCCGGACCTGCTGGTGATCGAGGGCAAGTACCAGATCATCCCGCCGCACCCCTTCGTGCCGGGGAAGGAGGGCGCCGGCACGGTCGCGGCCGTCGGCGCGGGCGTGGACGGGCTGTCGGTCGGCGACCGGGTAATGGTCCAGGCCGAGTGGGGCACCTACGCGGAGAAGCTGGTCCTGCCGGCCGATCACTGTTTCCCGATGCCCGACGGCATGGGTTTCGAGGAGGCCGCGGCGATCGGGATCGCCTACCAGACGGCGCATTTCGCGCTGGTCGCGCGGGCCGGGGTCAGGAAGGGAGAGCGGGTGCTGGTCACCGCCGCGACCGGCAGCGTCGGCATAGCCGCGCTCCAGCTTGCCAAGGCGTTCGGCTGCACCGTGCTCGCCGGGGTCACGACGATGTCCAAGGCGGATGTCGCGCTGGAGAACGGCGCCGACCACATCGTCGACCTCACGGTGGAGAACCTGCGCGATTCGATCCGGACTCAGGTGAAAGAGGCGTGCGGGACCGTCGACGTGGTCGTCGAAAGCGTCGGCGGCGAGGTCTTCGACGGCGCCATCCGCGCGCTCGACTTCGAGGGAAGGGCCGTGATCGTCGGCTTCACCAGCGGCGAGATCGCGTCCTTCCGGACCAACTACGCCCTGTTGAAGGTCATCTCGGTGACCGGTGTGAACTGGGCGGCCTACCGCGACCGCGATCCCGAATGGGTCCGGCGCGTCCAGCGCGAGCTCTTCGATCTCCACGGCGAGGGCAGGATCGCCATTCCCGTGCAGGCGGTCCTGCCGATGACGGAGTATGTGAAGGCGTTCGACGTGATTCGCGACCGCCAGGTGCGCGGCAAGGTGATCCTGCGGCTGGACTGACCTCTGCGCGCCCTTCGATACGCGGCTTCGCCGCTACTCAGGGTGAGGGATTCTTGCAAGTTTGCTCTTCATCCCGAGCATGCCCCGGACCCCGTTCCGGGGTAGGCGCGCCAGCGCCGTATCGAGGGACGCCGGTTTCTCAGGCCCGCCGACGCGCCTTCCAGCCGACCTTGGCCGGCGAATAGGACAGTCTCGGCGTCCGATTCATCTGACGCTTGAACGCCGCGTATTCCCGGAGGTTGTACACCGTCGGCGTTTTCGTCCGGGGCCGCGCCGGACGGTCGATCATCGGTTTGAAAAAGGACATGAGGATGTGCATTGCCCGTCCTCCCTGTCGCACCGTCAGTTGGGCGCACTGTGTGCGCATTGATGAGAAAATAGGCGCACTACGTGCGCAAAGCAAGTTGAAAAGCGCACTTTGTGCGCCTAAAATCGAATCGCCCCCGTAACGATAGAGCGAAGACCGTTCGCCGTGACCAAGGATCGCGAAAGCGGAAAGGCGCACGCGCCGCCGATGTCGCCCGCGCAGTTCAAGCGCTGGCGGAAATCCCTCAACCTGTCGCAGAAGGAGGCCGCGGTCGCGCTCGGGCTGAAGCGGCGCATCCTGCAATACTACGAGAAGGGCGAGCGGAACGGCGACAGGGTCAGTATTCCGAAGACCGTGCGGCTCGCCTGCTACGCGCTCGCGCAGGGCTGCGAGGACTATTCCGGCCCCGGCGAGTAGCGGCTATCTGGTGATGATTTCCGGCCCCATCAGGGCGGTCGGGATCCAGGTCGAGATCCACGGCACGTAGGTCACCAGGATCAGGAACACGAACATGATGCCGACCCAGGGAAGGGCGGCGCGCACCACGTTCATCACCGACATCGAGGCGACGCCGGCGGTCACGAACAGGTTGAGGCCGACCGGCGGGGTGATCATCCCGATCTCCATGTTGACCACCATGATGATGCCGAGATGGATCGGGTCGATGCCGAGCTCGATGGCGATCGGGAAAACCAGCGGGGCGACGATGATCAGGAGCCCCGACGGCTCCATGAACTGACCGCCGATCAGCAGCAGCACGTTGACCACCACGAGGAACAGGATCGGCCCGAGCCCCGCGGCCAGCATCGCCTCGGCGATCTCCTGCGGGATCCGCTCCTCGGTCAGCACGTGCTTGAGGATCAGCGCGTTGGCGATGATGAACATCAGGGTGACGGTGAGCTTGCCGCCCTCGAGCAGGGTCTTCTTCGTGTCCGGGTGCCAGAAGACGCTCACCGTGCGGGGGAGGAGCGCGAGACCCCGCGGTCCGGCCTCGGCGAAGGGTCCCATGTCGCGATAGACGAAGTTGGCGATCAGGAAGGCGTAGACCGCGGCGACGGCGGCGGCCTCGGTCGGGGTGAAGACCCCGCCGTAGATGCCGCCCAGGATGATGAAGATCAGCAGCAGCCCCCAGAACGCGTCGCGTCCCGAGTCGAACAGCTCGCGCCAGCCCGCCCAGGGTTGGGACGGCAGGCCGCGGACCCGCGCGATGACGTAGATCCCGGCCATCAGCATCAGCCCGGCGACGATGCCGGGCAGGATGCCGGCGAGGAACATGCGGCCCACCGAGACGTCGGTCGCGGCGGCGTAGACCACCATCACGATGGAGGGCGGGATCAATATGCCGAGCGTGCCGGCGTTGCAGATGACGCCGGCCGCGAATTCCCGCGAGTAGCCCACCTCCCGCATGCCGGCGATGACGATCGATCCGATGGCGATCACGGTCGCCGGCGACGAGCCGGAGAGGGCGGCGAACATCATGCAGGCGACGACGGACGCGATCGCCAGCCCGCCCTTGATGTGGCCGACCAGCGCGACGGCGAAGCGGATGATGCGCCGCGCCACCCCGCCGGTCGACATGAAGGTCGAGGCCAGGATGAAGAACGGAATGGCGAGCAGGGTGTAGTGCCCGTCGAAGGCGGAGAACAGGGTCTGCGCGATGGAGGCGAGCGAGCCGTCCGAATGGAGCACCAGGAACAGGATGCTGGAGAGGCCGAGCGAGACCGCCACCGGCACCCCGATCACCATCAGCAGGATAATCAGGCCGAACAGGAGGGCGACTTCCATCCCTCAGCCCTCCGGGCGGGCGGGCGTGTCGGCCTCGTGCGAGGCGATCACCATGACCTGCCGGCCGCGCAGGATGCTCAGCCCCGCCTGGAGGAAGCGCCAGGTGAGCAAGGCCATCCCGAGCGGCAGGACCGCGTAGGGGATGAAGCGCGGCATCTTCTCGTACGCCTCGCCCTCGTTGAACCAGTCGGAGAGGAACTGGAGGAACCCGGGCATCGGCACGTCGTTGACTTCGAGGAAGGCCCGCTTGGTGGCGAAGGGATACCAGTAGTCCCACGACCCGATCAGCAGCAGGACGGCGAAGGCGAGGCAGGCGGCGACCGAGACCAGGCCGAGCGCGCGCCGCGCCGCCGGGCCGAGCGCGTTGACCAGCAGGTCGATCCCCAGATGGAGCGACCGCTTGACCGCGTAGGACGCGCCCAGCAGCACCAGCCAGGCGAACAGGAAGACCGTCGCCTCCAGCGCCCACAGGAGGTTGTCGTTGAAGACGTAGCGCGCGATCACGTTGGCGAAGGTGATCACGGTCATCAGGCCGAGGAAGACCGCGATCAGGGTCTCCTCGATCCGGTCGACGAACCGCCCGAGTCCGGACTCCGAAGGTTCCGGCATGGCCCGGCTACCGGGTCAAACGCCCCGGCCCGAGCCGGCCGCGAAGGGCCGGCCCGGGCGCGGGGTTTCGGGCAACGCGCGTGTCAGCTTCCGACGTTGGCCGCCTGCGCGGCCTCGATCAGGTCGGCGCCGATATCCTTCTCGAACTTGTTCCACACCGGGCGAAGCGCCTTGACCCAGGCCTCGCGCTGCTGCGGGGTGAGGGTACGGACCTTGCCGCCCGCCTCGACGATCTTCTTCTTGTTCTCCTGGTTGACGGTCCAGGCTTCCTTGTTCCGCTGCACCGTGACCTCTTCGAGAATCTTGGCGAACTGGCCGCGGATGTCCTTGGGAAGCCCCTCCCACCATTCGGTCGAAGTGACGACGAGATAGTCGATGATGCCGTGATTGGTCACGGTCACGCCGTCCTGCACCTCGAAGAACTTCTTGCCGTAGATGTTGGACCAGGTGTTCTCTTGGCCGTCGACCACCTTGGTCTGGAGCGCGCCGTAGACCTCCTTGAAGGCCATCTTCTGCGGATTGGAACCGAGTTGCTTGAACTGCGCCACCAGCACGTCGGACGGCTGGACGCGGAACTTGAGCCCCTTCGCGTCTTCCGGCACCAGCAGCGGCTTGCTCGCCGACAGCTGCTTCATGCCGTTGTGCCAGAACTGGAGCCCCTGGAGGCCGCGCCGCTTCATCGAATCCTTCAGCGCCTGGCCGGCCTTCGAGGTCTGGAAGCGGTCGACCGCCGCGATGTCCTTGAACATGAAGGGCAGGTCGAAGATGCGGAACTTCTTGGTGAACTTCTCGAACTTCGAGAGCGACGGCGCGGCGAGCTGCACGTCGCCCTGGAGCATCGCCTCCAGCACCTTGTTGTCGTCGTAGAGCGTGGAGTTCGGGAAGACCTGCATGCACGCCTTGCCGTTCATCTCGGCGTTCACACGCTTGGCGAGAAGCGTCGCGGCGATCCCTTTCGGGTGCTTGTCGGTGTTGGTCACGTGGCTGAACTTGATGACCGTTTCGCCCTTGTCGCATTTGGCGAACGCGGGGCCGGCGATGGCCGCGATGGCAATGCCCGCGACGGCGCCGACGATGAGCCTTTGCATGGATCGTTCTCCCTTTGGAACTTGCGGGCCGGGCGGCCGAATCGTGCCTCCGGCGACAGGCGCCGGACGGTAGGTTATCGCTCGGAGTCCGTCAACTTTCAGGCTCCCGCCGGTCCTCAGGTCTCGACCACGGCGAGCAGGTCGATCTCGATCAGGAACTGGGGATTCGAAAGGCGCGTCACGCCGACCAGGGTCGACGGGGGCGGGTTGTCGGGATCGCCGAACTTGGGTGTCGTCGGATCGGTCTGGATCCGCAGATATTCGTCCACGTCGAGGACGAATATCCTCCGGTAGACCACGTCGTCCCAGGTGGCGCCCGCCGCCTTGAGCTGGACCTCGAGGTTCTCGTTCACCGCGATGTACTGCCCCAGGTAATCGCCCGGCGCGACCGGGCGGTAGTTCTCGTCCGACGGCGTCTGGCCGGCGACGAAGACCAGCTTCATCGGCCCCGTGACCGTGACGACCCGGGTAAAGGCGGGGTGCTTGAAAATTCCTTCCGGATTGATGTGTTCGCGTTCCATCGGCGCGTTCTCCCTGACGGTGGACGCGACCACTGTAGGGGGATGCGGTTCGCCGGGAAACGCCGCTGACGGGCGGGAAGCCGGCGACAGTTCTTCCGTCATGCCCGGACTCGGTCCATCGCTGTCCGGTTTAACTTCGGGACGGGCTCTGAGCCGACGCGCGAGCCCGTCTCCGCTCCCCACGTCATTTCGACCGACGCCTTTCCGTCCGATGCCTCCTCGGCATGAATTTCCCACGCATCGGTATTTTCATTTTCTCCGCCGGCTCGCTAACCACGGACGCCGGATGAGAACGCGGTGCTTGCGGCACTCATGTCCTCCGGACGCGCGTCGCTCCGGCGCCGACCGCGGATGAGAGTTTCCAATGGTTTGCATTGGAAAATCCGTCTGGAGCGCGAAGGGCCGTGTTCCCACCTGACTCCGTAGCGCATCCCCCGCGGACGCGCCCCGGCGGAGACACGGGAGACCTGGGCGATGAGCATACGAAACGCCTACAGCCAGACAGCGAGAACGACGCCCGGCGGCGTTCGCGGTCGCGCCGGCGGCGGCGCCGCGCGGGTGAGATGCTTCGCCTGAGCGACATCCGCAAGACCTACCGGGTCGGCCCGACGACGGTGGACGTGCTGCGCGGGGTCGATCTGGAGGTGAACCGGGGCGACTTCGTCTCGATCATGGGCGCTTCGGGGTCGGGCAAGTCGACCCTGATGAACATCATCGGCCTGCTCGACGAGCCCAGCAGCGGCTCCTACTCGCTGGACGGGCGCGAGGTGTCAGCGATGACCGACAACCGGCGGTCGGCGATCCGCAACGCCAGCATCGGCTTCGTGTTCCAGTCCTTCCACCTGCTGCCCCGGCTGACCGCGCTGGAGAACGTGCGCCTGCCGCTGATCTACCGCCGCGCGGGCGGCGCCGAGGCGGGCCGCCGCGCCCGCGCGTCGCTCGAGCGCGTCGGCATGGCGGACCGGGCCGGCCACAAGCCGAACGAACTGTCCGACGGACAGCAGCAGCGGGTGGCGATCGCCCGCGCGCTGGTCGGCGGGCCGGCCATCGTGCTCGCCGACGAGCCGACCGGCGCGCTCGATCCCACGACGGGGAACGACATCGTGAACCTGTTCGCCGAGCTGAACGGGGACGGGACGACTCTCGTCGTCGTCACCCACGATCCCGAAGTCGCCCATCGGTGCGCGCGGCACACGCATATCGACGCCGGCGCGCTCCGCGAAGAGACCGCGCCGGCGTGATGAGCGGGACCGCGGCCCCGGCGCGGCAGGTAGGAGGATGGCACCTTGGCGCTGAAAGCCAATGTCAAGGAGGCGGTGGTCAGCCTCTACGCGGCCAAGCAGCGCAGCTTTCTCGCGCTGGTCGGCATCGTGATCGGTATCGGCTCGGTGATCGCGATGCTCTCGGTGGGGACGATCGCCAAGCACCAGTCGCTGGAGCGGTTCCGGGAGCTCGGCACCGACTACCTCACCATCCAGGTGCGCAACCCGGGCTCGGCAGCCACGTCGGGCATCCAGCTGGAGGACGCGGTCGGGCTGCCGGACGAAACCGCGTCGATCGCGGGAACGGCGCCCTGGACCCAGGGCTACGGGGCGGTCGTGTATCGCGGGAAGAAGATCGCGGACGTCCCGACGCTCGGGGTTACGGGCACGTTCCTCGATCTCAACCGGCTGCGGCTGGCCGCCGGCCGCGGGATCTCCGACCTCGACTTCCGCCGCGCCCACTGCGTTGTCGGCGCGCGGATCGCCAAATCCATGCGGCGCTCGGGTGCGAAACGGGCGGTCGGCGAAACGATCAGGCTGAGGGACCGCATCTGCACCGTGGTGGGTGCGCTCAGCGCCTCCCCGAGATCGGGCATGCAGCCCTTCGAAGCCAACCGGTCGGTGCTGCTTCCCATCTCCACCGCGCAACGCCTGTTCCCGCGCCACCGGCTGAACCGGATCGTCGCCCGCATGGCGCCGGAGGTCCACCACACCGAGGCCACCAGGGAGGTGCGGGAGTATTTCCGGAGCAAGGCGCCGCGCCTGTCGGTCAACGTGCAGAGCGCCCAGAGGCTGATCGAACAAATGCAGCGCCAGACCCAGACCTTCGCTCTGCTGCTGGCCGCGATCGGCAGCATATCGCTGATTGTCGGCGGGGTTGGGGTAATGAACGTGATGCTGGTCTCGGTGACCGATCGGCGCAAGGAGATCGGGATCAGACGGGCGCTGGGGGCGCGCCGTTTCGACATCCAGAGCCAGTTCCTGGTCGAGTCCGTCGTCCTTTCGCTGGTCGGCGGGGTGTTCGGCGTCCTGGTCGGGGTCGCGGGCACCTGGGCGTTCTGCCACTTCTCGGGCTGGACGTTCTTCGTCGATCCGACGGCGGCGGCGCTGGGCTTCGTGGTCGCCTTTCTGGTCGGCGTGTTCTTCGGGCTCCAGCCGGCCCACCAGGCGGCGCGGCTCGATCCCATCGCCGCGCTGAGATCGGCCTAGCGATGCGCGGCGCGGCGCTGGCGCTGGCGGGCTGTCTGGCGGCGGCGGGGCCGGCCTGGGGCGCCGAGCCGCTCGAACGCGAGCTGACGCTGGCCGAATGCATCCTGCTGGCGGTGAAGAACAACCGCGACCTGGCGGCGAACCGTCTCGGCCGGCGCACCGACCGGCTTGCTCTCAAGGACGCCGAGGACACGTTCCGCCCGGTACCGACATTGGGCCTGTCCGCGACGCGCGATTGGACGGCGACGAAGTCGGGGCGCGACGAAGCCACGACGCTCGGGATATCGCCCACGGTGACCATGCGGATACCGACCGGCGGGCAACTCAGCCTGAGGTCGAACAACACCGCGACGACCGGGAACAGCGCCAGCCAGTCGGTGACGTTCGAGTTCAGACAGCCCTTGCTGAAGGGCGGCGGAACCACGGTCGGCACCGCCGGGCTGGTCAACGCGAGGCGCACGGAACGGAGCAACGTTCTCGGCTTCGAGGCGGCGGTCGCGGGGCTGGTCGCCCGGACCGTTCGGGCCTATCGCAGTCTGATCCAGGCCACCCGCTCGGTGGAGATCGCCAAACGCTCGCTGCAGCGCGCCCGCGAGCTGCTGGCGGTCAACCGGGTGCTGATCGAGACCGGCAGGATGGCCCGCCAGGACATCGTCCAGACCGAGGCCAGCATCGCCGAGCGCGAGCTCAGCCTGACCGAGGCCGAGGGCTCGCTCAACGACGCCCGGCTCGCGCTGATCGACATCCTCGACATCGACAGCCGGACCCGGATCGTGCCGACCGAGACCCTGCGGGTCGAGCCGGCCAAGCTCGACCGCGACCGGAGCGTCGAGCTGGCGCTCGGCAACCGGCCGGACTATCTCCGCGCCCTGATCGGCGTCGAGCGGGCGGAGACCGCTCTGGCGGTGGCCGGGAACGCGCGCCAGTGGGACCTCGACCTCACCGCGTCGGCCGGGTTCGGCCATGGCGGGCGCACCCTGTCGGAGGCCTACGGTCGGTTCGACGAGGATTACCGGGTCGGGCTCAACCTCAGCATCCCGGTGGGGGCGACCGTGGACGCGTCCAGGCGCGCCTACACCAGGGCGAGGATCGCGCTGAGGCAGACGCGGCTTCGCATCGTCGAGCTGCGCCAGTCGATCGAGGTCGAGGTGCGCGGCGCGGTGCGCAAGGTCGAGGTTCAGCTGCGCCGCGCCGAGCTGGCCCGGCGGGCGCGTGAGCTCGCCGAGCGGAAGCTGGAGACCGAGCGGCTCAAGCTGAACGCGGGTCTGTCGAGCAACTTCCGGCTGGTCCGGTTCGAGGACGATCTGGTGCGCAGCCAGAACGGCGAGGTCGGCGCGACCATCGCCTATCTGAACGCCCTGACCGCGCTCGACCAGGCGCTCGGGACCACGCTCGACACCTGGCAGATCGAGGTCGGCCTGCCGGCCGGCGGCAGGTAGAAGAATGACGAGCGCGGTGTTGCGTACTTTCGGACAGCACGGCGGGGCGGTGCCCGAAGACACGCTGCTTCACCGCAACGTGCTGGAAAGCATGCGCGAGGGGGTGCTGACCGTCACCTCCGACGGCTGCATCGGAATCCTGAACCCGACGGCTTCGCAACTGCTGGGCCTGCATGGCGTCGAGGTCCGGGGTAAGCCGATCGCCGAGGTCCTCATGGATCGCGAGGACCTGGAGGCGTTCAACGACGTCGTGCTGGCGGCGGTCTACGACGAGGCGGACGGCTTCCGGTCGACGGTCCGCCTGAAGCCGGGGGACGGCACGGAGCGGTGCGTCGCCGTGACGACGTCTTACCTCGTCCGCCGCGAGGACGGCGAGAACCGGAAAATCGGCCTCGTCGCGGTGCTCGACGACGTCACCGAAGTGGAGGCGCTGCGCGAGGCGGAACGGGAGATGGCCGAGGCGACCGCGGCCCAGAACGTCGAGCTGCGCGACGCCTACCGCGAGATCGAGGACAAGAACAGGGCGCTGGATTCGGCGCTGAAGAAGATGACCGCGGTCCGCGCCTTGGCGATGGTGCTGGTCGTCGTCCTGTTCGGCGGCGCCGCCTGGTACGTGTGGGACGACGCGAGGGCTCCGTTGGCGCCGGGATCCACGGCGCCGTCTTCCCGGGTATCCCCAGAGGCGCTTACCGTAACCGTCGCGCCGCGCCGGCTGGTCAGCACGGTCTCCTTCGTCGGCAGGCTCGCGCCGCGCCGGGAAGTGCCGGTGACCAGCCGGGTCGCGGGCAAGGTGGCGCGGGTGCTGTTCGAGTACGGCGACCGGGTCGTGGCGGGCCAGCCGCTGATGGAACTGGACACGGCCGAGACCGACCGCCGGTATCTGGAGGCGCGGGCCGGATATCTCGAAGCCCGCGACAAGCTCCGGGAACTCGAGAACTGGGAGAACGGCCGGGAGATCGCGCGACTCCGGCAGTCCCTCACCCTGGCCAGGATGGAGCTCGAGGCGCGGAAGGGCAGGCTCGCCGAGACCGCCCTGCTGCTGGAGCGGGGCGTGATCCCGGCATCCGAGCACAGGGCCGCGCGGCAGCAATACGAAGGCCAGCGGCTGAGATACGAGGCGGCGCAGCGGGACCTGGAGGCGGCGCTCGCCAAGGCCGGCGCGGACGCGCTGCGGATCGCCCGGCTGCGGCTGGAGAACGCGCAGACGCGCATGCGGCGGCTGGAGAAGACTCTGGAGGACACGGTCGTCCACGCGCCGATCTCGGGGATCGTTCTTCAACCCGGCGGCAATACCGGACGGGGGTCCGGCGGCGACGGGGCTCCGTTGGCGGCGGGGCGCTCGGTCGGCGAGGGCGGTTATCTGCTGAGCATCGCCGATCTCAGCGGGGTCAGCGTCGTCGGCGGGATCGACGAGGTGGACGTCGTCAAGGTCAAGCCGGGCCAGCGGGTCAGGATCGGCGGGGACGCTTTCCCCGACCTGGTGTTCGAGGGACGGATCGCGCGGGTCTCGCCGCAGTCCCGCGCCAAGGCGGGCGCGCGGGTGCCGATGTTCGACGTGACCGCGGCCATCGACCGCCTCTCCGACGAGCATCTCGCGCAGCTTCGGCTCGGCATGTCGGCCAACGTCACCGTCGTGACCCGGGACGAGCCCGCCGCGCTGCTGGTGCCCGTGGCCGCCGTGCGGGGCGGCGCGGGGCACTACCGGGTCCGCGTGAAGGACAAGGACGGCGGCGTGCCCCGGGACGTGCCGGTGGAGGTCGGCGAAACGACCGTCCACGAAGTGGAAATCCTCGCC
>JAJDVM010000046.1 GCA_022826125.1 Defluviicoccus sp. | reverse complement strand
CCGCGCCCGCATCCCGATCAAGGGGGTAGGTCGGCACTACACGCGGATCCGGAGACGCAAAGCCCGGAAATCCGCCACTTCTCCGGCCGGAAACCCGTCAAATTAGTTGAAATGCCCGCCCAGTTGCGGAAGTCGGGCTAGGAACCGCCCTGCGCGACCTGCGTCTTGCCGTAGAGCAGTTCCCACGCCTTGTCGGAATAGCCCGGCCCCCGGCGCGCGTGATCGGCCAGCGTCTCCAGCGCGCGCTCGACCGCCGGGCGCGCCCAGATCCCGTCGCGCCAGCGTTTCGCGTTCGGATATCCCCCGATGTCGACACCCTGCCGCTCGGGGTAGCGGACCCACGGGAAGATCGCCATGTCGGCGATCGTGTATTCGTCTGCCGCCACCCATTCCCGATCTTCGAGTCGTTTGTCTAGAACGCCGTACAGACGGTTGGCTTCGTTTACGTAACGGTCGATCCCATATTGCAGCTTGTCGCGCTCGAACCGCTCGGGCGCGTAGGAATTGAAATGGTGCGCCTGGCCCAGCATCGGCCCGATCCCGCCCATCTGCCACATCAGCCATTGCAACACGTCGTAGCGCGCGTGCGGCTCGCTCGGCATGAATTTGCCGGTCTTGTCGGCGAGGTAGACCAGGATCGCGCCGGTCTCGAAGACCGCGATCTCCTTCCCGCCCGGACCGTCGCGGTCGACGATGGCGGGCATCTTGTTGTTCGGGCTGATCTTGAGGAAGTCGGGCCCGAACTGGTCGCCCTCCTGGATGTTGATCGGGTGCACGGCCCATTCGAGGCCGCACTCTTCCAGCATGATGTGGACCTTGTGCCCGTTCGGCGTGGGCCATGTGTAGCAGTCGATCATTCGTCTCTCCCCTGCGCCGGATCGAGCCTGGCGCGCAAAATTTCGTTGACCGTCTTCGGGTTGGCCTTGCCCCCGGTCGCCTTCATGACCTGGCCCACGAAGAAACCCAGGAGCCTGGTCTTGCCGCTGCGATACTCGGCGACCCTGTCGGCATGCTCGGCAAGGACGGTATCCACGATCTCTTCGATCGCGCCGGTGTCGCTCACCTGTTCGAGACCCCGCTCGGTAACGACGATTCCTGCGTCGCTTCCGGTCTCGAACATGACTTGAAAGACTTCCTTGGCGCTTCGGCCCGAAATGGTGCCTTCCTGAATCAGGTCGATCAGACCGCCCAATTTGGGTGCCGTTACCGGGGACTCGCCGATCGACAGCCCCGACCTGTTGAGCGCGCCGAACAGGTCGTGGATCACCCAGTTGGCGGCGGCCTTCGCGTCGCGGCCCTTCGCCACAGCCTCGAAATATTCCGCGTTGTCACGGTCCGCGACCAGAACGTCGGCGTCCTCGTCAGACAGTCCGAGTTCCTCGACGAACCGCGCCTTCTTCGCGTCCGGCAGCTCCGGCAGGCTCGCCCGGATGCCGTCCACGAACGCCTGGTCCAGCACCAGCGGCATCAGGTCGGGGTCGGGGAAGTAGCGGTAGTCGTGCTCCTCCTCCTTGGTGCGCATCGACCGGGTGACGCCGCGCTCGGTGTCGAACAGCCGGGTTTCCTGCTCGATGCTGCCGCCGTCCTCGATGACCTCGACCTGGCGTTTCGCCTCGTACGCGGCCGCCTGGCGGATGAAGCGGATGGAATTCAGGTTCTTGATCTCGCAGCGCGTGCCCAGCCCCTCGCCGGGACGCCGCACCGAGACGTTGACGTCGGCGCGGAGCGACCCCTCCTGCATGTTGCCGTCGCAGGTGCCGAGATAGCGGAGGATCGAGCGCAGCTTCGCCATGAACGCCGCCGCCTCCTCGGGCGAGCGCATGTCGGGCTCGGTGACGATCTCCATCAGCGCGACGCCGGCCCGGTTCAGATCGACCCATGTCTTGCGGGGATCGCGGTCGTGCAGGCTCTTGCCGGCGTCCTGCTCGAGGTGGAGGCGGAGGATGCGGACGGTCCGCCGGGTGCCGTCCTCCAGCGCGATCTCGACGGCGCCGCGGCCGACGATGGACTGGCTGTACTGCGAGATCTGATAGCCCTGCGGCAGGTCGGGGTAGAAGTAGTTCTTGCGGTCGAACACCGAGACCAGATTGATCTCGGCATCGAGACCGAGCCCGGTCCGAACCGCCTGCTCGACGCAGCGCTCGTTGACGACCGGCAGCGTCCCGGGCATCGCCGCGTCGACCAGCGAGACCTGCGCGTTGGCCTCCGCCCCAAACGCCGTGGACGCGCCCGAGAACAGCTTGGATTCGGAAACCACCTGGGCGTGGACCTCCAGCCCGATCACGGTTTCCCAGGCTCCGCTGCGTCCTTCGATCAGGCTCACGATCCGGCCCCGCGAACGAGAAGGGCGATCAGCAGGGTGAGGATGCTGAACGCCGAGACGCGGAAGATAAACACGCGCCCGAGCCGGTTCCAGTAGCCCCGCCGCGCCGTGGCGACCGTCGCGGGCGACGCGTCCGCGTCGATGCTTTGCAGAAACATCGGCCAGCTCCGGCGATGGATCTCCCACATCGCATATCCCTGCACGACGGCGCTCGCCGCGACGCAGTAGAGCGCGCCCACGTTGGTGAAGCGAAAGTAATCGCTGCCGATCAGCCCGAGGCTGACATGGATCAGCACGTACCAGACGATCGTCACGGCATTCCGGCCCGGCGGGTCAGCCGCGCGGCGCCGGCCTGGCGTCGAACGCGGCCGCCCTCTCGATCGCGCGGGCGGCGCGGAACATCGTCTCCTCGTCGAAGGCGCGAGCGACGATCTGAAGCCCGAGCGGCAGGCCGCCGCCGGAGAGCCCCGCCGGCACCGACATGGCCGGGAGCCCCGCGAGACTCGCCGGCACCGTCAGCACGTCGTTGAGATACATCGCGATCGGATCGTCGGACTTCTCGCCGATGGCGAACGCATCCGAAGGACAGGTGGGCGTCAGCAGGAAGTCGCAGGCCTCGAACGCGCGCTCGAAATCCCGCGCCACCAGCGTCCGCACCTTCTGGGCCTTGAGGTAGTAGGCGTCGTAGTAACCGGCGGACAGCGCGTAGGTCCCGATCAGGATGCGGCGGCGCACCTCGGCGCCGAACCCCGCGCCCCGCGTCCTCGC
>JAJDVM010000367.1 GCA_022826125.1 Defluviicoccus sp. | reverse complement strand
CGCATCCGGGGCTCGATCGACTTCCCGCTGGCGGGTGTCGCGGCGGCGCTCGCGATGGAGGGCGACAGGGTCGCCTCGCTCGACATCGCGCTGACGGCGGTCAACCCGTATCCCCACCGGGTGACGAAGATCGACGGCCTCGTCGGCGCCCCGCTGGACGAGGAGCGGCTCGACGATCTGCGCGACGCGGTGCGGACCCAGGCCAAGCCGATGCGCACCACCACCGTCCAGCCCTGGTACCGCCGCCGGGTGGTGGGCGCGATGGCGCGCAGGCTGGTCGCGGAACTGGCGGGGGAGGGCTCGCAATGCCGCGCATGACCGTCCGGGGCGTCGACCTCAACTACGAGATCGTGGGCGGGGCGGGCCCGTGGGTGGCGCTGATGCCGGGCGGGCGGCGCTCGATGGCGGCGGTGCGCTCGCTCGCCGGGCGGATGGCGGAGGCGGGCTACCGCGCGGTCATCCACGACCGGCGCAATTGCGGCGCCTCGGCGCTCGCCATCGACGGGACCAACTCGGAATACGAGCAGTGGGCCGACGATCTGCACGCGCTGCTGGGAGAGCTCGGCGCGCTGCCGGCGATAATCGGCGGGTCGTCGTCGGGCTGCCGCACCTCGCTGCTCTTCTGCCTCAGGCATCCCGGCGCGGCCCGCGCGCTCCTGCTCTGGCGGGTGACCGGCGGCGGCTACGCCTCGGAACGGCTCGCCTTCAACTACTACACCCAGTTCATCGAGGCGGCCCGGGAGGGCGGCATGGCGGCGGTGGCGGAGACCGAGCATTTCGCGGAGGTCATCGCGGCCAACCCGGCCAACCGGGAGCGGCTGCTGTCGATGGAGGTCGAGACCTTCGTCCGGGCGATGACCCGCTGGCGGCGCTACTTCCTCGAGGGCGCCGACCTGCCGGTGATCGGCGCGACCGACGCCGACCTCGCCTCGATCGGCGTGCCGGCGATCGTCGTCCCCGGCTGCGACCTGATCCACCCGATGGAGACCGGGCGCCGGGCCCAGCGCCTGCTCCCCGACGCCGAGCTGTTCGAGATGTTTCACGTGCAACACGACGTCGAGATGTACCCGCTCGAATTGTGGGACGCGCGCGAGGACGAGCTCGCCGCCGCCTTCCTCGGCTTCCTCGAACGGCGGCTGTGACGGTCCTTCGATACGCGGCCCGCGGCGGCTACCCGGGATGAGGGGTTTTTCCTTTGCCCTCATCCCGAGTAGGCGCGCAGCGCCGTATCGAGGGACGAGCGATGGAGGACCCGCATGACCGCCAGACCTTATGACTGCCTCCGCCTCGAAATCGCCGACGGCGTCGGGCGGATCGTCTTCGACATGCCGGAGTTCGCCAACGCGCTGACCCGGGTGGGCGTGGAGGAGCTGCTCGATGCGCTGAACGCCTGCGAGACCGACCCGGACGTGGGCGCCGTCGTGCTGACCGGCGAGGGGAACGCGTTCTGCGCCGGGTTCAACCTCAAGGAAATCCCGCCGCTGGAGGACGGGATCCCGGCGGTCTCGGACCATTTCCGCGACCTCGCCATGTGGTGGCACCTGGTGCTGCACAAGATCGTCCATATCCCGAAGCCGGTGATGTCGGCGGTCAACGGCGCGGCGGCGGGCTCGGGGCTCGGCATGGCGCTCTGCTCCGACCTCGTGGTGTGCTCCGAGCGCGCGCGCTTCCTCTGCGCCTGGCACACCATCGGCCTCGCCAACGACGCGACCACCAGCTACTCGCTGGCCAAGATCGTGGGCTTCCGCCGGGCGCAGGAGATGATGATCACCAACCGCACCCTCGACGCGGCCGAGGCGCTCGACTGGGGCATCGCCAACCGGGTCTATCCCGAGGCCGATTTCGCCGCCCGGGTGGACGCCATCGCGCGCGACCTCGCCGCCGCGCCCACCCACCTCCAGGCGATGGCCAAGGAGGGCTTCCACCAGGGCTGGCGGCGCTCGATCGAGGAGGCGACCGAGTACGAGATCAAGAACGTGATGGTCTCGGTCGAGCACCCCTATTTCCACGACGCGCTCAGGCGCTTCGTCGAGGACGGCGGCAAATCGTCCAGGGTGCAGGTCCGGCTGCCGTGAAACGCTAATGTTTCACGTGAAACAAAGGTCAACCTTGTTGACTTATCCAGAGTCTCAACAATTTCCCCTAAGTCGCAAAATTGGGGGTTCCGCGCAATATCGTTTCGCGGTGCGGCCGGTTCCGCGTCCCCGGGGGACGGAAAACCGCGCCCGGCACCGAATCGGCCCCGGCGCCGCGAATTATTCGTGTCATGCCATGACACGAATAACGCCGGTTAGCCGCGCGGCGTCCCTCGATACGGCGCTTCGCGCCTGCTCGGGATGAGGGGGATTTCCCGCCGCCCGCAACCCATTCCTCACCCTGAGTAGCGGCGCAGCCGCGTATCGAAGGGCGCCCTACCCGGTGAATACGAGCAGCAGGGCGAGGAAGCCGGCGGCGATGGCGGCGGTCGACAAGGTGCCGCGGAGCCAGCGCGCGGCGGCGTGGCGGGTCTCGATCAGCGCGCGGAGCTCGGCGAGGTCGTCGCGCGTCGCCATCTTTTCTTCGATCCGAGCGACGCGTTCGGCAAGATCGGGAGTGCCCCTCACATTCGGCGCCCGTCAAGAGGATCGGGGCAGGCCGCAAGAGCCTGCCCCGGATCCAACAGAAGCGCTGCCGCGGCCACGGCAAGCGGCCGAAGCGTCATGGCGCGTAACAGCGACCCTGACCCTTCATTCGGCCGACCCCCAACGCGCTTCTTCCGGGGAACCGGACTCCTCAGTTGCGCGGGCAAGTCGAGGTCGGACAGTGTGCCCCGAAGGCTCCGACAAGGCGTCCGACTTGACCGAACTGCGCGTCGAACGTTCCGGCGACGCCTTGTGGAATGGAGGTAGAGCCGTCCACGTCGGAGAAGAACTGCGCGTCCCACGCCCCGCCGGTTTCGGTGTGGGTGCCGATGGTCCAACTCACGGAGGGGTTGGCTACGGGATCGCCCGGGCGTGCAACGCCGCCGCCGTCTATGTCTTGCGACATGAGCGTCAGCGACCAATCCGCATCGTTGCTGAAGTTGGTCACCTGTCCCGAGAGCGTGCCCTCGGCATCGGCGGCGCCGAAGTTTGCCGTAAGCGCGGCGCTGGCGGTGAACGAACCGGCCGAGGACTCGCCACCGGCGGGCTGATAGATCGCGTACTGGCCCACCGCCGGTCCCGTGTATGTCGCCGTACCGGTGAGGGTGTCGGGAATATCGTCTACTTCGTGCGTCCCGTTGGAGAATGTCGCGAACGACAGCGACCCACCGACAATTTGCTCACGTTTCCACCAGCCGAAATACATATGGCTGTCGTCGTCGACCGCGACCCGGGCCGTCTTGCCCGTGGTGAAGGTCCAGGTGCCGCTACTCAGATTGTAGACGTTTCCCCCCTGATGCTGGACCGTGCATGTGCCCGTGCACTCGAAGGTGCCCGACGCGCCACCGAAAGTCCCGCTGAACCTCGTCGTGTCGTAGTCGTTCCTGGTGTTGCCGTCGCCGTCGGTGCCGTCGGTATCGGGATCGGAATCAACCGTGTGCTCGTACGTCGTCGAGCGACCGCCCCCGGGGAACCGGGACGAAGCGATCGGGTTTCCGTTCCCGGTAAGCGTCGCGCGAATATTGTTGGTATCCGCAACGGCGGCGAAGGTACTTGAATAGGTAGAGTGTTCGGTAATCAGGACGCTGGTCGGTGCGCCCATGTCGGTGTAGACGACGAGGTCGTCTTCGTTGGCGCTGCCGGCGTTCGAGAATGTGGTAACGGACCAACTCCCCGACGAAGAGAGCGACGAACTCGCAAATGTCACCGCCGGATTGGTGACTACCGTTGCCCTCGCCCGATACTTCGGGGTTACGCTGGTAATCGTGCCGACGGCTGCCGCGTCCAAACCCGCGAACGCAGGCCTGGCCTCTGCCCGATTGGCCGCCTGACGCGCCTCCTCAGCCTCCATTTCGGCTTGCTGTTTCGCCGCTTCCGCCTGCCGAGCACGCTCCTCGGCGGCGTCGAGCTGGTCTTGGAGATCGGATGCGGTATCCGTTTCGGTCGACGTCGGGGTATCGTCGTCCATCGTCTGCGCGCTGTTGTTCGACCCGCTGCTCCCGCAACCGGCGAGTACGAACGATCCGAGGATCAGCACGGCTATGAGTTTGGTGTTCATCGCGGTTCTCCACTCAAGGTTGATTCATCGTCAATCGTCGCGCCGCATCGGCGCACCCTCAGAACAGCCGCACGAAGCGAAGCTCGCCGAAGATGCGGTCGTAGCCGTGGAGTTGCGCATTGCTCATGCGCTCCTCCTGGACCACCCAGACCTGCGGGCTGAACCCGCCCACCGTGAAGGCCCGGTTGTGCACGCTGAGCCGGAACGAGCGCGTCAGGTCGCGCCGCTCCCCCCCGTCCAGCACCCAGGGCGCCCAGTCGCCTTCGTAACCCGTCCAGCGCAGCGTCACCGCGCCGCCCACCGTGAAACCCCAGGGAAGCAGCTCGGTCGCCCCGAACCGGAACCAGTGCCAGGAATTGCGCCAGCTCTCCGTCTCCGTCCGGTTCCGTCCCCAGCCGGCGCCTGCGTCGATGCGCGTCGTCGGTGTCGCGATCCAGCCCGCGTTCGCCGAGACATCGGTCACCGGCCCGTCGAGCCACGGGCGCTCCCGAAAGCGCCGCTCGTGCCGCGACGCGTGGACGCTTGCCGTCGTCCGCCCGGACAACCGGCGGTGGGCTTCGATCCGGACACCGAGGTCGCGCCAGTCCGCCTCGTCCGCCAGCCAGCTCTGGCGAACCGATGCCAGCACGCTTGCCTCGGTAACGCGGTCCGCCAGCCAGCGCGGACCCAGATGACCGGATACCGTCATCCGGTCGAACTCGTCCGAGCGGTATTCGCGGCGCGAGATGTCGGCGCCCCCGCGCAGCCGCCAGCGGCTGGCCCCGGGCCACGAGCCGTCCTCGCCCAGCGGGTACTGGTATTCCCCGCCGGCCCAGGCCGCGAGTCCGATCCCGGACCGCGGCTTGTCTCCTTCGTAGGTGAACGGCAGCCGGCCGAACGGGGTGTCGAGCACGACCGTCTTCTCTTCCGAGCGGGTGGAAATGTTGCTGTCGGGGGCGAGCGCCAAGCCGACACGCACGCTCCAGCGCTTGCGGGCGCGGATCTGGGCGAGGAAACGGTCGACGTTGAGCACCACCGCCGCCGGCGGCTTGCCCGCCAGCACCTGCTCGAAATGACGCCTGGCCAGCGTATCCTCGCCCTTCAGGAAGAAGGCGCGGGCAAGCTCGAGACGCACGCGGACCAGCCGGGGTTCCGCGACCAGCATCTTGCGGAACACGGCGATGGCCGCGTCCAGCAATTCCTCCCGGGCGTCCTCCGGAAGGCCGGGTTTCTGCGAATCCTCGACCGCTTCCACGGCCCTGCGGAACAGGTCGCCGAAATCGGCGCCGAACGCGGCCGGAGAGACGACGAGCAGGGCGGCAGCGGCCAGACATCGAATGAGCTTCATGCAGTTTTTGCAGAACGAAGATGGAATACGGACGGACAAGGAAACGCAGAACTTCCCGATCCCGGACCGCGGGGTGCCCTTCTTCCCGTCGAAACGAAAAAGAAGAAACCCGGGGCGACACCGGCCCCGGGTTCGATCCAGGCCCCGCGGGATGAGACGAACACGTCATGCCTCATCCCGCGGGGGTGACTGCTACTCCTTGTGGGCGCCGAACGCGCCGATCATCCGGCCGGCGCCGCCATAGGTGGCTTGGAATTCACCCGTAGCCTGACGTGGCGTTCCGTTGTCCGGCGCCGTAGCCGGCGAAGGATCGTGGAACCGGCCCTGCCAGGAGCCGCCCGGCCGCCCACGCACACCGCCGATCGTCCAGAAGGTACCGCCGGTGCCCCGCGCGAAGTCGTTGCCGGTAGTGGTATCGCGGTCGGCAATCGACGCGTCCCGGAGTGCCACGGTCCAGTCCGTCTCCGCCCCGTCGACCATGAAGTTGTCGACCGTTCCGGAAATCATGTTCCTGGAGAAGTTGGCCGAAAGCGCGACATCCGCCGTGAAGTGCCCGCCCTCGATCTCGCCGAGTGCCGGGGCGAGCGTCACTTTGCCGGCCGCTGCACCGCCAAAGGAGGCTGTTCCGTTAATGGTCGTGTAGTTCGTGGTGGCGTCTGTTCCCGTGTTACCGGAGAAGGTTCCAACCACCATGGTCCCAGCGGCGTTCTCACGCAGCCACCATCCGAAATATCGGTAGTCGGCGGCCTCGGTACGTGCGTTGCGGTCGTCCGGCTGGAAGTGCCAAGTGCCCGTCAGCGTCACACCGCCGCTCTCCCCCGGAGCGGATGTACACCCCACGCTAGAGCAGAGATAGGTGCCCGAAACACCGGCGTAGGTACCCGACACCATGACCGGTCTCGCCAGCGTCGGGGTCGGCACCGAAGCCGGTGCATGGTTCTTGACCCCACTCGTAGCAAAATCCGCCCCGCGGATTCTAGGAGCATCCGTGGCTGCACTTGCAGAGTCTAGCTCCACCCGCGAGGCTGTTTCGGCGAGCCTGGCAGCCGTGAGCAGCGTGTCGAGCGGCGGCCCCATACGCAGACCCTGATCGGTGTAGAAGACCACCCGATCCCTCTCGCCGCCCGTCACGCTCCGCGTGTGGGTCTGGCCGCTCCACATGCCGGCGTCTTCAGGCCCTTCCGCAGCGGCTCTCAAAGGAGGCGCCAGCGTCGTAGCGGTGGTCACGTCGGCGGTCGCATCCTCATCGATAATGGTGTTACCGACCGTGAACCTTCCCGTGCCCACCGAGTAGGTGATATCGGCGTCCAGATTTTGCTGTGCAGCGTCGGCCGCCATGAAGTTGGTTATGGCCGTGGACAACTGCCGCAAGCTGGCCGCTTTCGCCGCCGCCTGTTCGGCCGCCAGCGCATCCTCAGCGGCGTCGGCCCGCTCGTTCGCGGAGTCGAGATCTTCCTGCGACGGGCCCGGCTGCGTCGAGCCCGGGGGATCCGTGACCGCCGGCGCTTCGGCGGTCTCGTCGTTCCCACCGCCACCGCACGCCGCGAGGCCGAGCGCGAGCGCGGCGGCGGCGCAGATCGTTGTCAGATTCTTGTACATAGACATTCTTCGAGGCTCTCCTCATTTTGAAGAGGCCTCGTAAGGACGCCTCGTAAGCGCCGATTCGGGGGCTCGGACGGGGCGTTTCGGCGATGGAAATCCACGCAAACCCCGCCCGGCATGCGGGTGTCGGAGCGAACCGAAAAAAAAACTCGTGGATGGTCGGCCTGCGCCGACCATGACGGGGCGAGGCATGGGTGGGGCGCTTCGGCCCCAAGCGGCGGCCCGTCCCTCGATACGGCGCTGGCGCGCCTACTCGGGATGAGGAGGGGTTTTGGCCGGGCAACTCTTTCGCCCCGCGGGCCGGCGGGCGTCGTCGAGAGCGGCCTCATGCAGCGACGCAAGACAGCGCTCGAAGACATCGTCCAGGTTCCAAGGCGCACGCCCATTCCGGCGGCTGTCGCCCGTGCGCGGGAAAGGAAAATGCCGATCCGGGCGGGATTCATACCCGCGGGGTATGACGTGGAAACGGGGCGGGCGCCTACCCGGCGCCGTCGGCCGCCGCCCGGCGCGCCGGTTTCATGCGGTCCGTCAGGTACGCCGCGAGCGCCGTCAGACCGATACCCGAGCGGATCTCGAACTCTTCGTACCTGAGCTTGCGGACGGAAACGCCCCTCGCCGCGAACCCCTCGGTCAGCATCTTGCGCATCGGTTCCGGGCCGCAGAAGGCGATCGACAGGTCGGCCGGGTCGAGCTTCGTCGCTTGCAGGATCGTGTCGGCCGTCGCCCGGCCCAGCTCGTGGGACGCGTGCAGCGTCAGCGTGAGGTTGGGGAGCGTCTCCGCGAGCGCCTCCAGCTCTTCGAGGTGCGCCGCGCTCTCCTCGTTCCTCACGCAGTAGAAAAGGTGCGCCGGGCCGTCCCGCGGGTCCATCGCCTGCGCCCAGGCGACGAAGGGCGTGATGCCGATGCCGCCGGCGATCCAGAGTTCCGGCGTCCTCGACCGCGTTCTCAGGAAGCGCCCGAACGGACCTTCCACCCGGACGGGCGTCCCGACCTTCAGCGAGCCGCCGAGCCGGCCCGTGAAATCGCCGCGGCTCGCCACCGTCATCCGCAGGCTGCCGTCCTCGCCCGGCGCCTTGCTGATCGTGAACGGGTGCGGCTCGCCGCCGTCGAAGCTGACGAACGCGAACTGGCCGGGGCGGTAGCGCAATGGACGGCCCGCCGGCGTCATCGCGATCGCCAGCGCCTTGCCGGCGGTCTCCAGGCCGGCGACCGCGTAGCGGCGCGACGGGCGCATCCGGGCCGGCAGCTGGCGCCAGGCGAACGCGGCAAGGCCCAGCACGCAGAAGGCGGCGACGTAGAGCCCGAGCGGGTCTCCCACCGAAAACGGCTTCAGGATGAACAGGTAATGAAAGGCGCCGAACGCGAAGAAGAGCCCCATCAGCCGGTGAGTCCAGCGCCAGAGGCGATAGGGGATGAAGGTCGCAACGGTGATGACGACCAGGATCAGAAACCCGTAGAGCGCGATCTCCCCGGCGGTCTCGGCCGCCTCCACCAGCAGGGTGTCGCGGCCGAGCCCCGTCATCTCGGCGTCGATCGTGTCGTGCAGGAGGATCGCGGAGAGCGCGCCGATCCCAAGCCACTTGTGCAGGATGTAGGCCCGGTCCAGCCCGCCGAAGATCCACTCGACCGGCGCCACCCGCGTGGCGATCAGCTGCGAGATCGCCATCGCGATCAGCGCCGACATGCCCAGATACTGGCTGAACAGGGCGACGGCGTCGCGGCCCTCGGCGATGCCGGGAAGCCAGGCGAGCGGCCCGGCGATGGCCGCGGCCACCAGGACGAGCCCGATCGGTCTGAGAGTCAACGCATGCCCCGCCCTGTCCGGAACCCCGGGTTGCCCATCCTGCGGTCACGCGTCCGGCACTTCAACCCGGCCGTCACGTCGACACAAAGGCGCCGGCGCTCCGAAACGGTGCTTTGCCGCCACGCGCCGCCTGCCCGGGTCCCGGTATTGAACATCCGTGCGTTCGATTCGATGATCCGGCCCGCCTTCATCGCTCGGTCGCCCGGGGAACCGGAGCGATCCGCGATCCGTTGTCCCCGGCTGTCACCCCGGACTCGTTCAGGGCATCCATGTCGGTCTTCCGGACCGGGTCGGGCTATCCCAGCTCCGGACCCGCGAGCGCGAACACCAGATCGGCGTCGTCGAGCGGCTCGGACCGGCCGCGCAGCATCCGGATATAGGGGCGCTGATAGGCGAAACCGGACGCCTTGAGCCACTCGATCAGGGGGCCGTGGCGGCTCGGGCAGTCGATGACCGCCCGACCGTCGAGACCCGCCAGCGCCTGCGCGGCGAGCGCGATGGCGGTATCGGCGGCGTCGGCCACGAGCGGCCCGATCTGCGTCGCCTGGCGCCCTTCGCGGGCGAGCGCGTATCCGGTCACGGCATCGCCGGCCCGGGCGACGAACGCGCGCCCGGGCTGTCGTTCGATCAGGGATGCGAGGAGCGCCTTGCGGTCGGCCCCGAACCCGGCCGCGTCGTAGTGCGCGATCGCCGCGATATCGGTCGTGCCGGCGGGCGCGACGCTCGCCGCGATGCGGGGCGCGGCGGCCGGCGCGACGGACTCCGCCCAGTGGCGCTCGATCCGGTAGATGTCCTCGAACCCGAGATGCCTGTAGACCTCGCGCCCGTCGGGCGTCGCGTCGAGCCCGGCCACGGTCGCCGCGCCCTCGAGGTCGGCCAGCACGCGGTTCGTCAGGTCGGTCGCGATGCCGCGCCGCCGCCGATCGGGGCTCACCAGCACCATGCACACCCAGGCGAAGGCGCCGTAGCCGAGCGCCATCGCCGAGCCCACCAGCTTGCCGTCCGCGTCGGTCCTGCCGTAGCCGAACCCGTTGGCGAGCATGTAGCGCCAGTCGGCGCGGTTCTGGTTCCAGCCGATCTCCTCGGACAACGCCGCCCCGCGCGCCGCGTCGCGGACGGTCAGCGGGGCGAGGGTCAGCCCCTCAAAAGGATCCGTCTCGGCTGTCATAGTCCGTCGGCTTGTCGAGGCTCTCCATGCCGCGCCCGACCCAGTCGGCGACCCAGTCGATCATGCGCGCGAGCGGCACCCGGGGATAGCCGAACAGCGCGTGGCAAGCCGAGGTATCGACCAGCCATCCCCGGTCGGCCTCCTCGCCCGCGATATCCGGCGTTTTCCCCATCCGCTCGCCGAAGGCGCGGGCAAGCGCGCGGATGCTGACGGTCTCGGGCCCGCTGACGTTGAGCGGCGTGGTCGGCGTCGTGCAATGCCGCAGGCAGCGGAGCGCGACCGCGTTGGCGTCGCCCTGCCAGATCACGTTGACGTGGCCCGCGGTCACGTCGATCTCCGCGCCGTCCCGCACCTTGCGCGCGACGTCCCACAGGACGCCGTATCGCATGTCGATCGCGTAGTTGAGGCGGAACAGCCGGCCCGGGGTCCCGTATTTCGCGGAGAAGTACTCGAAGGCTCGTTCGCGTCCTACGCAGGACTGCGCGTATTCGCCCATGGCACCCGGCGGCGTCGCCTCGGTCGCCCCGCCGCGGGCAATCTCGACCCAGGGATAGACGTTGCCGGTGGAGAAGGCGACGATCCGGGAATCGCGGAACGCCTCCGCCACCGTCGCCGGGACGTGCGCGTTCATCGCCCAGGTGAGCGGCAGGTTTCCCGCCGTCCCGAACTTGCGCCCGGCCATGAAGACGACGTTCGCGGCGCGCGGCAATCTCTCCACCGCCTCCCGGTCGAGGAGGTCGGCGCGGATCGTCTCGATGCCCCAGCCATCGAGCTTCGCCTCCACCCCGGGCTCGGAGAACCGGGCGACGCCGACGATCCGCTTCCCCGGCGCGGCCCGTTTGGCGAGGCGGGCGAGCGTCGGCCCCATCTTGCCGCCGACGCCGAGGATCAGGATGTCGCCCTCCACCGAGGCGAGGTCCTCGACCAGCGCCGGATCGGGCCGGGTCATGAACTCCTCGAGCGCGTCCACATGGTCGAAACGCTCGGGCGGGGGATCGGCCGCGGTCACCGCCGGAGCCTCAGAAATCGAACAGGCCGGCCGGGTTGTCGACCAGCATCCGATGCCGCGTCCCGGCGTCGGGAACCATGACCGGCACCAGGTCGACGAGGTCGCCGTCGTCGCACATCTCGCCCGGTTTCCAGCGCTGGGTGTGCGGCCAGTCGGTGCCCCAGATCAGCCGCTCCGGCGCGGCCGCCACCGTGGCGTGGACGAACGGCATCACGTCGTCATAGGGGTGGCCGGTCCGGGTCAGCCGCTCGGCGCAGCACAGCTTGGCCCAGACATGCGGCAGGCGGATCAGGTCGAGATAGACCTCGAATCCGGGTTGATCGAGCCCCTGCGTCACGTCGATCCGGCCGAAATGGTCGATCACCACGGGGATCGGGATCTTCGCGATCCACTCCGCCGCCTCGATCAGCTGCTCCGGCATGGCGTGCAGCGTCACCGACCATCCGTGAGCGGCGATCGCCGCGATCGTCCGGTCGAACATCGCGAGCTCCATCCCGCCGCCGGCCCCGGAAAACAGCGTCAGCCTGACGCCGCGCGCGCCCTGTTCGTGGAACGATCTGTAGTCCGCCGCCGAGAACCGGTCGTCCGCCTTCAGCACCGCGCGGAACCGTCCGTCGGACCGGGCGACGGCATCGAGCGTCACGCCGTTGTCGAAGCCGTGCCCCATCGGCTGGGTCACCACGCCGCGGTCGATGCCGAGGAGTTCGGCGAGGTTGACGTAATGCTCGAACGGCGCGGTCGCCGGCACGTAGGCCTTGGTGTCGGCGAAGGGGAACCGGTCGGGCGGACCCATGACGTGGAAATGGCTGTCGCAGGTCCCCGCCGGCAGGCGGAAATCGGGACGGCGCGGGTTGGGGACGGGCGGATAGGCGATTCGAAGGCGTTCGGTCATGCGCGGGCAAGCGTAGAACGTCACGGACGCGGCGTCCATTTCCGTTCCCCGCCCGTCATTTCGACCGGTTGGCGCGACCCGGAGCGCATCTGGCTGCGTCGGCGTCCGGCTGCTACCTTGCGGGGCGAGCCCATTCGGCGCTCGGGTGCGCTTCCAGAATCCCCGGTCCGCGCACGACCGATTCCACCAGGGAGATGCAGAGTGAAACGATCGAGTCTCGTAGTCGCGACGCTTGCGGCGTGTGCCGCGGTTTCATCGGGAGCGCTGGCGCAGAAGACCTTCACGATGAAGATCGGAATGCCGACGATCAACGACTCGAACCACTTTTCCGCCCTTTGGGTGAAGAAGGAGATCGAGGCCAAGTCGAACGGGCGGATCCAGGTAAGGGTCTTCCCCGCCGGCCAGCTCGGCAAGATTCCGCGTCAGATCGAGGGCATTCAGCTCGGCACGCAGGAAGCGTTCAACATCCCTCCCGGCTTTTTCGTCGGCATCGAACGCGCCTTCATGGTGACCGACGCGCCCGGCATCTTCGAAGACATCGGCCACGCGCAAAGGGCGATCAACCATCCGCCGTTCCGCGAGAAATTCGGAAACCTGGGCGCCAAGAAGGGATTCGTCGCGGGTTATCTCTGGGCCTGCGGCAACACGTCGATCGCGACGCTCGAACCCTTCAAGAAGCTCGAGGACATGAAGGGTCGCAAGATCCGGGTCCTCGCGACTCCACTCGAACGCGCCTTCATCGCGAAACTGGGCGCAACGGGCGTGCCGATGCCCTATACGGAGGTGCTTCCGGCGATGCAGCGGCGGGTGATCGACGGCGTTCGCAGCGGGATCATCGTGATGTACCCGTCGAAGTTCTACACCGTCGCCAAGCATGTCACGCTCACCGGCATGGCGCAGATCACCTGCGGGCAGTTCCTCAGCAATGCCTGGCTCCAGAAGCTGCCCGCCGATCTGCGCGACATCGTGTTCGCGGCCGGCCGGGGCGTCACGCCGCATGCCGGCAAGTGGGGCGTCGATCTGACCAGAAAGGCGGAAGAGGACTGGGCCCGGGACGCCAACGTGTATCGCCTGTCCAAGGAAGATCAGGACAAGCTCCGTCGTCTTGCCGCCCCGATCGCCGACGAGATCCTCGCCAAGGATCCCAGGACGAAGGAAATGTATGCGCTTCTCAAGGAAGCGGTTGCGGCAACGCAGAAGAAGTAAAGGATCTTCGGCATGAGCGGACGCCTCGTCTCTCGCGAGGCGTCCGCGCTGTCGTTCCGATATGACGGAGGGTGTCGGGTAGGCCGCGCTTGACCCCTCTCCCGCCCTCCGGCTTGATCGGCCGTCATGGGGCTGACGCGAGACGACATACCGGCGGACGTGCGGGCCCTCGTCCGGCGCGGCACGGTCATCCCGGCCCATCCGCTGGCGCTCGATCGCGACCGCAGGCTCGATTCGCGCCGTCAGCGCGCGCTCACCCGCTACTACCTCGACGCCGGCGCGGGCGGGCTCGCCGTCGGCGTCCACGCGACCCAGTTCGCCATCCGCGAGGCGGGGCTCTACGAGACCGTGCTGGAGCTCGCGGCGGCGACCGCCGAGGAATGGACCGACCGCCCCGTCGCCATGATCGCCGGGCTCGCCGGGCCCACCGGGCAGGCGGCCGCCGAGGCGAGGACCGCGGTCGGGCTGGGCTACCACGCCGGGCTTCTCAGCCTCGCCGCGATGCCGGACGCTTCGGAAGACGAGCTGGTCGCGCATTGCCGCCGGGTCGCCGGTGAAATCCCGCTGGTCGGCTTCTACCTCCAGCCGGCGGTCGGCGGCCGGCCGCTGTCGGCCGGGTTCTGGCGGCGCTTCGCCGGGATCGACAACGCGATCGCCGTCAAGGCCGCGCCGTTCGACCGCTACCGTACCCTCGACGTCGTGCGCGGCATCGTGGAGGCGGGAGCGGAGGACCGGATCGCCGTCTACACCGGCAACGACGACCACATCGTGCTCGACCTCGCGGTGCCCGTCGCGGTCCGGCGCGGCGGCGAGGAGGTCCGCGTCCGGATCCGCGGCGGGCTGCTCGGCCACTGGAGCGTCTGGACGAAGCGCGCCGTCGAATTGCTGGAGCGGATCCGCGCGGCGGTCGACGACGGCGCCGTGGACGAGGACCTTCTGGCGCTCGATTCCCGTGTCACCGACTGCAACGGCGCGATCTTCGACGTCGCCAACCGGTTCCGGGGCTGCATCGCCGGCTGCCACGAAATCCTGAGGCGCCAGGGCCTGCTGGAAGGGATCTGGTGCCTCGATCCGGACGAGACGCTGAGCCCCGGCCAGGCGGAAGAGATCGACCGGATCCGCGCCGCCCACCCCGACCTCGCCGACGACGAATTCGTCGCCGCGAACCTGGAGCGCTGGCTGGGATAGGGCATCGGCCCACACCCCTCCTCGTCATTTCGCACCATCCCCCGGCCCCTCCCGCAAGCGGGAGGGGAGAAGGAAAGGCGGGAGCATCACCGCGCGAATCCCCCTCTCCCCAGCGGGGGGCTTGCCCGGCCAAAACCCCACCTCATCCCGAGCATGCCCCGGACCCCGTTCCGGGGTAGGCGCGCCAGGTAGCCTGTCCTGAGCTTGTCGAAGGGCCGTATCGAGGGACCGCCCGCAGCCACCGCCCCTCATGTCGTCGTGCCCGGACTCGTTCCGGGCATCCACGTCTTGCGGCATCGCGCGGTGGGCGGGTGCCGGGCGGGGTTTGCGCGGGTTCCCGTCGCCGAAACGTCCCGTCCGGGCCCCCGAATCGGCGCTTACGAGGCGTCCTTACGAGGCCTCTTCAAAATGAGGAGAGCCTCGAAGGATGTCTATGTACAGAAAACTGACGACGGTCGCGGCGGTCGCGGCCCTTGCGTTCGGTCTGGCGGCCTGCGGCGGCGGTGGCGGCGGCGGCGATGACACCGCCGATGCCCCGACAACGATGGAGCCGACGGGCCCGACGCCGGATGAGCAGATCGCCGCGCTTCAGGCGGAGATCAACGCACTTCGCGCGGAGCTCGGGCTCGACCCGGTCAACATCGACGACCTGACCGGCAGCGTGTCCGATCTGGAAGGACAGGTCGCCGACCTCACCCAGCAGATCGCCGACCGCGACAAGGCCGATGCGGATGCCAAGGCCGAAGCCGACGCGGCCGCGATGGCGGCTGTCGGCAAGGCGCTGCACGCGGCTCTGGCGGGCACCGTCGCTGCCAACAACGACAATGCGCTGGCCAACATCGGCGCGCCCGGTCTGACACCGGCGGGCCTCGCGATTGATGCCGCAGCCGGGGCGGGGGCGCTTCCCGACGCCACAGACCCGGGTTCCGTGACCCTCACGGCTGGCGATTCCGTCGGGTCGCTCGGCACCTGGGCGGGCACGATGTACTCCCATACCATGGGCACCGGCCCCTCGAAGATAACCAACGAGGCTGTCGTGTACACCAACCGGGGCGCGCATGCGGGGCCGTCGCGGCCGTTTTCCGAAGTGTACGACGTCATCACCGCGGCCGGCCCGACGAGGGGTTATACGCTCATAGTCTCGACTGGCACTTTCGAAACCGGCCTCTCAAACACGGCCGTCAGCGCCGACGCCTTCACCCACTCGGGAGTCCAAATCCACTCGGCGTCCCCAGGGATGTCCGCCTTCACCACGCGCGGCACCTATGACGGCGCGCCGGGAACCTACCGCTGCGTGGGTACCGACTGCACCTCGACCAACGACGGCAAGGGAAGCCCGAGTGCGCTGGGCGGAACCTGGCACTTCAAGGCCGACGCAGGCGCCATGACCTCCCCGCCGGATACCGCCTACCTGTACTACGGCTGGTGGGTCAGCAAGGACGACGAGGACGAGCCGACCGCGGCAAGCGCATTTGCCAGCGAAGTCAATGACGTGGAAGGCGGTACCGCCATCGCCGGTTTCACCGGTCTGAGGGGTTCGGCGACCTATGCCGGCCACGCCGCGGGCAAGTTCGCCATCCACCGCACGGCCGACGGCAGCAACAACGGCGGCCACTTCACGGCGGATGCCACCTTGGAGGCCAAGTTCGGGGACGCCACTGTTGACGGCGCCGGCATCAAGGGGACGATCGACAACTTCCGGCTGAACGACGGGTCCGAGGACCCGGGCTGGAGCGTGGCGCTCAGCCGCAACGACTGGACTGACGCCGGAGCGTTCGCGCCTCCTGCGACCCGCACCGAGAGTACGGTCTGGTCGATCGACGGCAACAAGGCGTCGGCTTCCGGCACCTGGAGCGGTCAGATGTATGACGAGGCGCCCGGAGTACCATCGGCGGGCGGGGATGGCAGCAACGTCCCGACCACCGTGACCGGAACGTTCTACTCCGAGTTCGGCTCGACCCACAGGATGGTCGGCGGTTTCGCGGCCGAGAAGCAGTAGCCTCTCGCCTACCCGAATAGCTCAGGGCGGCGGCTCCGGTCGCCGCCCCTTTTCTTTCGGGGATTATGTAGGAAAGTGCCGAAGGGGCCTTGAAATCTCGGCACTCTGCTATAATATCTAAGGTGTCACAGGGAGCAGATCATGTCCAAGAAGGCACCCGGAAAATCGCACCGCAAAGGCATTTCGCTGATCGAGATCA
>JAJDVM010000170.1 GCA_022826125.1 Defluviicoccus sp. | reverse complement strand
CGCCATCGCGCACGCGGCGGCGCAGACCAACAGCCCGGTGCGGCAGGGCATCATCGCCATGCTGGGGACGTTCATCGACACGCTCGTGGTGTGCACGATGACGGCGCTGGTCATCCTGACCTCCGGGGCGTGGACGATGACCGGCTCCGATGGCGGCGGGTTGACCGGCGCGGTGCTCACCTCGACCGGCTTCGAGACCTCGATGGCTGGCGGCCAGTACATCGTCACCGTCGCGCTGGCGGTCTTCGCCTTCACCACCATTCTCGGCTGGTCCTATTACGGAGAGCGGTGCTGGCAGTATCTCTTCAAGGAGAACAGCCTGGTCATATACCGGGCGTTATGGGTGGCGGCCGCGCTCGCCTTCGCCAACGTGAAGGTGGATCTGGTGTGGAACCTTGCCGACACGCTGAACGGGCTGATGGCGGTGCCCAACCTGATCGGGCTGCTTCTGCTCGCGCCGATGGTGTTCAAGGTCACGCGGCAGTATTTCGAGGATCTCGGCAAACCGCTCGGATGACGGCGAGCGCGCATCCGTGATCGAGATCTCCGCGACGCGTCCGACGATGGGGAGCCGGTTTCCGCGGATCGCCACGATGCTGGCCGTCTTCGCGGTCCTCGCCGGCTGCGGAGGCGGCGGCGGCGGCCCGCCTCCCGCCGACCCTGTCACCGAGTACCGCGCGTTGCCGCCGGGCGTGCCCATGGACGCCTATCACTGGGCCGACACGTTCAGCCCGGGGTCGCCGGTGATGGCGTTCGGCGATGTGCTGCATGTCGGTTCCGACGTCGCGCCGCCGGCGGACGCTCTTGCCCCCGGCGGCACACGCGGCGGAGCCGCCCTGTCGCGGGGGCACGTGCGCGACGGCGTCGGTGGGGAGGACGTGGCCGAGTGGGTGCGCCTGGCGGCGATGCACAATCTGTCGGACCGAAGCGTGACCGGGCTCGCGACCTATGGCGGCTCGCGGCCCGCGATCGTCACCCTGGTGCGCGGCCCGGAGACCCGGAACAGGTTCACCCGCTTCGCGCGCCTGACGCAGGACGCCGTGGCGATCCTCAACACCGGCCTGCCCTTCGAGGACCGGCTGCGCTTCAACCGGTATCTCCACCCGGGCAACGCGTTCCCGAGAATGATCGGCGAGATACGCGTGCGCTTCATCCCCAAGACGGATCCGCTCTACCCCGAGGGCGCCGATCCGGGGGAGTTGGGGCGCACCAGGGTATCGTACTACGCCAAGGACGGGACGGCGGCGGTGCACGAGGTCTCCGGGGACGGGGCCAGCTATTCGGATGTGCTGGTCGACCCCGAGGCGGTCGGGCCTCTGAGCGATCCGGAAGCCACCCATGTGCTGGTCCACGAACTGCTGCACGCGGTGGGGTTCGTCAGCCATACCGATCCAGCGCGCTTCGCCTCGACGCTGAGCGATGTCGGCTTTTACCCTGGCACGCAGCCGCGGTCGCTGATCCATCCGATCGACCGCGAGGGGCTGCTGGCGGCTTACGGCCGGTTCGAACCGGGCACGGCGCCGGACGATATTTCCGCCGAGAGCCTGGGCCCGTGGGCCGAGACGTCGTTCCACCTGCGCGGCGACATCGGGATCGTCTCCGGCGGGCTCGCCTTCGGGGTGGCGTTCCGCAACGGGCTCGGGCAGCCCTGGGCCTTCGGACCGAGGCCCGCGACGATCCTCTACGACAACCCGGCGCTGTCGGGAACGGTGATCTGGAACGGGGCGCTGGTGGGCGTCACGCCGTCCGGGAGGGAGGTTGTCGGGGATACCGCGCTCTCCCTCGACATGGACGACTTCCTCGGCCGGATCGCGTTCACCGGCCTGCGCTACGGGGGCGGCGGGACCTGGGGTGACGGAGACCTCCGTTACGCGGTTCAGGCGGACGATCTCGGCAACACCTTCCGGCGGGCCGAGAGCGCGTTTGGGAGGGCAGGGTCGGCCCATGCCTGGAACGGCAGGGACCTCGGCACCGTGACCGGCGCGTTCTTCGGCTCCCGCCACGAAGGCATGGGCGGGACGCTCGAACGGCACGACCTGTCCGCCGCGTTCGGCGGGAAAAGGTAGCCGGGGCCGAACCGGGGACCGCAAGATCGATGAATCCGCTAGGCGCAGGTCGGTCAGCGTCTGTCGACTTTGATGGTTCATGGGAGCGGTTCGATGGACAGGATTTCGCGGATTTCCCGATTCCGTCGCACGAGATCGTCAACCGTGTAGCCGTCGAGGACTTCGTTAAACGCTGCCTCGGCCTCGATGAGGATATTCTTGAGTTCACAGCACGGCGCGATCCGGCACGCACCTGACCGGTCGGCCGCGCATTCGGCGAACAAAATCGTCCGTTCCATGCGCCCCGCGACCTCGCCGACAGAAATCGCCTTCGGCGAGCGTGCCAGCCTCAAGCCGCCGCCCTTGCCGCGAACCGTGTGGATGAACCCGGCGCATCCCAACTCCCACGCGACCTTGCTCAGATGACTCTCGGATATACCGTAGCAGGCGGCAATCTGGCCGATGGTGTTCAAGCCACGGTCGTGCACGGAGAGATACATCAGCACCCTGAGAGCGTAGTCGGTGAAATCGGTCAACCGCATCGAGGGCGCTCTCTGCCCGCATGTGGCGCCGCAGGGATTGCCGGGTCCCGGTGGGGGTGCTCCTGAAGCCGATCCTCCGGAGAAAGCTGCCGGAGCGGATCTCCGTTACGATCGCGCTGTGCGTCTGGACGATCCACCATCGCTCTGGACTCACTTGATCGGTATGCGGATGACGACCCCGCCCATCACGTCGCCCACCTCGATGTCCCGGCGGGGCGAATCCTTGTGCCCGTTGTGACAGCTGGCGCAGGCCTCGACCACCGCATAGTCGGGATAGACGGCGGCGAAGTAGCGCTCGCCGCCCAGCTCCTCCTCGCCGTAGAAGTTCTCGCCCGGATTGTCGACGACGAATTGCAAACCCTTTCTCTCGAGGTCCGTCCCGGGGCCGTTCTTCTTGTTGATCGGGTTCAACGACAACAGCGCGTAGGAGAAGTCCTCGGTCTCGTCCATCACCCGTTCCGCGCCGAAGCGGAACATCTGCGCCGGCAGCGGCAGCGCGGTGTCGTCCTCGAAGTGCTCGGACGCGGTGACGACCTTGTTGTCCACCGTCAGGCGCTGGACCACCCTGCGGGTATAGACCTCGCGGTCGGCCGACATCACCTGGTAGAGCATGTCGGCGACCTTGCGGAAGGAAATCCCCTCCGCCGCGGCGCTTGCCGTCAATGCCGAGCCGACGCCGAAGGCGAGCGCGGCGATCGTGAGCGACGTTCGTTTCATCCCATTTCTCCCGTGTCCGGTTCCGAAGTCGGTGCGAGGGGAAGGACGTATCGGGCCGTCATCCGCCGGTTTCCCGCTTTCCCGTCGCGGCGCGCTGCGTCGCCCAGTCGATGCTCTCGACCCGGACCGCGGGCGTTCCCTTGAAGTTTCGCCCGACCAGGGCGGCATCGGCAAGCGCGTTCAGCGAAAATCCGAGGCCGTGGCAGTCGAGGCAGACGGGCCGGATCATCTTCTCGTTGGGCCGCAGAGTGTCGTTCTGATTGTGGTTGGTGGCGATCCTGCCGCGGCGCCCGGTTCCGGGCATGTGACAGGTCGCGCAGCTCACGCCGGTGCCGGGTTCCGCGTCGCCGGCGAGCTCGGCCCGCCACAGCGCATGATGGGGGCTGTCGAAATAGGCCCTCGTATGGCGGTCGTCGTGGCACGAGGCGCACGCCTCCACCGCGGCCCGCGCGGTATCGACCGCATGCGGCGTGTGGCAGGTGCCGCAGTCGAGCGCGCGGTGCGCGGCGTCCGGGCGCATCGGGATACGGGCTTCCGCGACCGTCATGGTCGCCGGCGGGGCCGCATCGGCGAGCCAGGCCGCGACCTCGTCCGGGACGACGTCGGAGAGCCCGATTCTCCTCAGCTGGCGCAGCGGGTTCCGCGGTTTCGCGACCCGGGGATGCCGGCGCATGCCGTGCCGGCCGAGCACGAAGGTCCTTGCCTGCGGCCTGTGGCAGTCCTCGCAGACCGCCGTGCCCGGCGCGTCGACCCAGCGGGCCAGGATTTTCTCCCGCGCGGCGTTCTTCCCGGATTTGGGCGCGTGGCAGGCGCCGCAATTCACCCCCGCCGCGGCGTGCCCGGAACCGGCCCAGCGGTCGAGCCAGGCCGGATCGGCGAGCGCGGCCTCGGGCGCGACCGCGTCGCCGCGCCCGAGCGCCGCCGGCGCGGCGGGTTTCGAAGCGCGCCGTCGCGCTGACGCCTCGTGCACCGGCGCCGCCGCGAGCCAGGGCTCGCCCGCGTGCCGGACCAGGAACTTTTCGTAGAGCGCGCGGTTGTCGTGATAGTTGTGACAGCCCGCCGAGGCGCAGGTCTCTAAGCCGAGGCCGGCATGGGACGGACGGTCGGCCCGCACGTCCTGATCGCCCTCGGAGTGGCACGCCACGCAGAAATCCATCGCGACCGTGACCGCGCCCACGCGGGTGATCTCGGGCCGGTGCTCAATGTGGCAGGACGTGCAGAGCCGGGCGTCGAGCTTTTCCCAATAGGCCGCCATTCGCGGGTTGCGGAACTTCTTGCGCGGATGGCTGTCGTCGGCCGCCTTGAGTTCCTTGTCGTGGCATTTCCGGCAGCTGCGGTTGATCGCCTTTTCCGCCGTCGCGGCGCTGGCGAAGGCGGGCGCGGCATGGCAGGTCTCGCAGGCGATCTCAAGCTGATGATGGGCGTCGGTCGTCTCGCCGATCAACAACGCGCTCCGGTCGCCCCCGACCGTCATCGCCGCCGCGAACCAGACCGCGCCGAACAGCGTCGCCGCCACCACCGCCCACGGAACCACCTTCGGCGACACCCGGCTTTCCCCTCAATAGAGATAGACGGTGAGGACATGGACGATCAGCAGCGCCGGCAGCGGGCAGATCGCGATGGCGTGCAGCCCGATCAGCGCACGGTTGTGCCTGCCGGTCTTGCGAACCCCCATCTTGCGCAGCCGGGGCGTGCCCCCGATCGCCGCTCCGGCGAGCGCGCCGGAGAGCAGGGCGGCGACGAAGAATCCCATCAGCGCCGTGTTCATGTTGGCGCCGAAGCGAAAGCCGGTATGGGCGAACAGGACGAGCACGCAGGCGATCCCGAGCGCGATATGGAACAGCCGCCACCCGTGCGAGCCGGCGATGCGGGTCACCAGCCGCTTCTTGACGGCCACCGCGATGCAGAGCCCGGCGAGGCTGAAGCCCAAGAGCAGGTAGCCGCTCCATTGCTTCCACACCCGATCGTACCAGAGGGATTCGAGCAGGCCGGGGCCGAACCGGTCGGCGAGGGGGATGGGCGGCGAGAGCAGGGTGGCGGCGACCGCCAGCCCGCCGCAGGCGGACAGGATCAGCAGCAGCGTCTGGAAGCGCGCGGCCCGGGCGCGGGCCTCGCGAACGACGGTGCGCTGGATTTCGGCGATCGTGCCGGCGACCTCGCGGCCGATCAGGTCCATTTTGCGCAGCAGCGCGATCCGCGGGCCGAACGACGCCACGTCCCGGTCGGGAAAGAGGTCCGGGAGAATCTCGCAGGCATCCACCAGCGAGATCAGGGCGACGTCGCGGGGGTGGGGAATGTCGTCGGACAGCACCTCCTCGATGCGCGCCATGATCCCCCGCACGGCCCCGCCGTCGATCGTCGGGTAGCGAACCGTGCCGAAGGCCCACAGGAAGCGTTCGTCCCTCCTCTCCAGTATGCCGCGCTCGACCAGGTTCGCCAGCGCCTGCTCGCGGAGGATCGCCGCGTCCTCCCTGGACAGCACCCCGACCCAGGTCCGGGTGTCCGTCGTCCCGGTACAGGCGGCGATCTTCTCCAGGACGCGATCAAGCATGGGGTTGCTGGTGGGCGTCGGATCGATCGTCACGAGCGCCTCCGGATCGGTATCGATCCGGTAGGCGAAGGCAAGATCCATCAGCACCGCGCCGGCCAGCGCGCATTCGAAGGCGTGCTCCTCGACCGGCAGGAAGATGCCTTCCTCGTCGCCCAGCAGAAGCAGGATTTCCTCGGTAAAGGTCAGCATGGGCATGCCGTAATCCGACAATTGCAGCGTCGAAGTGCTTCACATGAGCATAGTGCCAATCCAGCGGATCCGGCTGGACGTCGGGCGGTCAAGACCAGTTCCGACAGGACGATGGGTTAAGCCGCCTGACAACCTGCATGTCGTCTCCCCGCCAACGGATTGCAGCACAATGGAGTTCCCATCGATTAGCCTGCCTAAGGAGGAACGCATTGGCTGGGGCCGGCGCACCAGCACCCATGCTGACCACTAACATCCGCGGCGATTGCGCTGGATGGCGACCCGATAGTGGATCGGGCCGATGCAGGCGACAGAGCGTACCGGCGGCAATGCCGCGACCATGATCGAGAGGCCGTACGGCTTGTCAAACTGCGCCGAGGCGAACGGCCCCCTGGCGACCGCAGCGGGATTCATAGGCACAGTACCGGTCGCCATTCCTTGCAGGCTCGAAGCGAGGCGGCGAACGATCACGTCGGGGATCATCAGAAACGCGACGATCCGCCGGACATCCACGATCTCGATCAAGGCGGCCAAGAAGATACCGAAAATCAGCCGAAGGCGCTCCGGCCTCATCACTGCCATCCCGGCAAGATCGGTATTGACGATCATAGCCAGCAGCGGGCAACAGCTTCGCTGTAGCACCGCGAGGCCGGACACGCCTCCGAGGCAGATCACCGCGACCCCCAAGCATGAAACGGCAGAGGTATCTCCGAACGTAAGGGCCTCAAGTTGCAGCCGCGTGTTCGGGAAATCGAAGGGATGACGATGCAAAGTGCGAGCCCGCCGTGAGAAAACAGGCCAACCAACGCGTCCGGCGGCAGCGAGTCGCGTCGTTCGAGATAGAACATCGCGAGCACGATTGCCGAGGCGACGGCGAGTAAGACCACCGCCAGATGGAGGTCGATGATGGAGGTCGATAAGGATGGCGATGGCAGCCCCCGGCAGCGCGGAATGGGCAAGTCTTCGCCACACGGTGGAGGTAGGCTGGTGGATTCTGACGGGCTCTCGCGGGAATTGCCAGTTAGCTCATACCGACCTACTTGGTCTCGACAGCTTGGCCGCGGAAGTCCATATGTTCCAGCACCGCTTGCCCCGAAGCGGCGACGCGCCGGCCCTCGTGAACGAGGTCGATCTCAAGCCCGGAGTCGAAGCGCGTGTACCACCAGCGATATTTCGCATCGCTGTCGAAGATGAACGAGGCGATCGCCTTCTCTCCGGCAAAGCGTACCGATCCCTTGTCTTCGACGGTGAAGACGATGTCCCTGCCGATCGTCTTGCCGGTGTCGGGCTGTGCCGCCTTCGCCAGTTCCCGGAACCCGACCGCCGGACCCAGCGCCGCCACAAGCACGCCCGTCTCGTCCGCAATGTAGACGTTGCGGGCATCGACGCCGTTGTTGAACCGCACCGACGCCGCGACCGCCGTGTAGCCGCCGGCCGCGCCCCGCGCCCAGTGCCAGTCCTTCACAAGCACCGACATAGGGACGTTGCCCCAGTTGTGGTCGTGATAGCCCGAGCCCGTGACCTCGTGGGTGACGGAACCGACGGTCACCGTGCCTTTCAGAGCGCCGTTGGGCACCGCGCATACCCACCGGAAATAAGGCCCCGGCGGGTTGCTTCCGTCGTCCGGGCCAGGACTGTAGCTCGGAACTGTTCGGTCGAGTTGCAGATGAAGGCCGTAGCCATCGTTGGCCGCGGGGTCGATGAACAGCTCGTAGCGGTTCAGACCGTCGAGCGAGCGGATGAAGTGCGGGCCGATCCCGACATCGCACCTCTCGCGTTCGAAGCGCGCCTGCGACGCCTCGAAGCGGATCTTCCGGTCGAGCAGCACCCTGTCCCCGGTCGCGAAGTTGACCGTGATGTAGGGCTGGAGTGCGCCCGCATCGTCGATCTCCAGGTGCCAGGAGGCGACGAAGGTGACGCCGTTCGAAAGGTGGCCGTCGGAGTACCACCACTCGATCTGGCCCGGCGCGAAGCTGTTCGGATCGAGCCTGAGCGCGTCCGCCCACGCCTGCGGATCGCCGGGGTCGCGACCGTATAAGGTGAACCCTAGGGGCCGTGTCTGGGCGAGGCCAGACATTGGCGGTACGAGAACGGACAGGGCCGCCGCGGCCGTGAAGCCGCGCCGGGTCAGCATGAGCGGCACGGCCAGTTGTAACAGACTGGAATTCTGCATTTTTTGGGCTCCGGATCCTTCAGCAAACCTCTGCCGCACGCAAGACGAACGCCTTCAGCGACGCGAGCAACTCCAACAGGTGGTCCCTGTCCCTTGCCTTGTGCCTGATACCGTACCACGAGGCCTGAATGAGATCGCAGGCTTGTCTCACGCTCAGCCCGTTGTCTGGCAGGGGCGCAGCACAAGGTTCAAGCATCGTTCCCAGCATCGCAATGTATCGGAGATCAGCCAAAGCAATCTCTTGACGGGCCGCCTCGCGAAAGCCAGTGAGGTGATCATGGGGCTGCGGGCGAGGCGCTGAAACGAAGACTGGCATTTCGGCGAGGACTGTCTCCCAATGCGCGCGGGTCTGGACCCGGGCGCCGGCTTCGGCCGGTCGAGCGACAGTCGCCGCCTGTCCGGCCGAGCTGGCGCTCGCTGCCAGCTCTCATTACGATCGACCCATAAGACACGGTCGAGGGGACGGAACCATCATGAAGACGCTCGCCGTGGCGCTTATACTTCTTCTTGTACCGTTCGCCTCCGCTTCGGGAGATGACCGGCCGAGGCTTACGCTTCGCATCGGCGTCGACCCCGCCTATCCGCCGTTCAGCGAAATCGACGATGAGGGCCGGCTTGTCGGATTCGACATCGATATCGCACTCGCGCTCTGCGCGCGCATGAAGTCCGTATGCACGTTCGTCCGCCAGGAATGGGAGGGGCTGATCCCGGCGCTCCGGGCCGGGAAGTTCGACGCCATCGTCTCCAGTATGTCCATCACCGAGAAGCGTCGGCGCCTGGTCGCGTTCACGGATCGCTACTACAGCAGCGGCGTCCGCTTCGTGGCCCGCAAGGGATCGGGCTTCGATCCCGCCGTGCCCGGTGGCCGGACCGTCGGCGCTATGCGCGCGACGATCGCCTCGGACTGGCTCGAGGACAACCGAGAGAAATTTGCTGGGATAGAGCTTTACGCCGACCAGGAAACGCTCGACCGGGCGCTGATCGAAGGCCGGGTGGACGCGGCGTTGGGCGACGCGTTGGGATTCTGGAAGTGGCTCATGAGTCCGGAGGGCGCGGGCTTCGCATACGCGGGAGATCCTTACCGTCTCGACGAGGGTATCGGCATCGCCGTCCGCAAGGAGGACGATGTACTGCGCCGGCGCCTGAATCGGGCACTTCGGATCATCCTCGGCGACGGAACCTACCGGAAGATCAACGCGAAGTATTTTCCGTTCGGCATTTACTGAGCGGATCCCGAGCCCGAGCAGACGAGTGGTAGCCGACGCCACTTCGCTCTTGTGGGTGCCGCGGATCCGGTCAAGCCGACGCTCATCAAGTAGGGTCACGCGCTGGCGACCTGCGAGGTCTGCACAGCGTATGCGAACGAATGGCCGGTTCGGTCGTGTCAGATCGGCGACTGGCCGTCCCCGGTTGCGCGGACCTCCGCCGAAGGAAAAGGCCTTGCGGATGCGGCGGCGCTGTATCGGGGCTGTCGAGCGGTACTTCGCACCGACTGCGGGCATGGACCCTGCGGCGCTGGCCGTTCGAACAGGCTCTCCGCGCACTGTAAAGAATGTCCGGGATCGCCGCCGTCAACGCGAAATCGGTGAGGCTCGTCACCGCGCTGGGCCTCATGACGGATTACAGGAGAATGCGATCCCCAAATTTGAGCAATTGGATTGGAAAGACCCGACGCCATCGATACGCGGCATCCTAGGTTCTTCGTCTAAAATAGGCGATATGGTAGTTGACAAACCATAGTCGAGTCACCATCTAAGTGGGGTAGAGACGGAGCCCCACGATGTCCGCCCTGTCATCCCCCTACATGCACGATGAAGCAGCCGCCTTTGCCCATATCGAGGCGATGCTGTGGCCGGATGGTCCGGTCTGCCCCAAATGCGGCGTGATCGGCGAAGCCTACGAGCTGAAAGGCGTCCGCACCAAGCCGTCGAAGAAGAACCCCGAGGGGAAGGTCCGCCACGGCCTGAAGAAGTGCAAGGCGTGCAAGCACCAGTTCACCGTCCGCGTCGGGACGATCTTCAAGGAAAGCCACATCGAGTTGCATCTGTGGTTGCAGGCGATCTACCTGATGACCAGCAGCAAGAACGGCATCAGCAGCCACCAGCTCTCCCGGACGCTCGGCATCACGGTCAAGTCGGCATGGTTCATGTCGCACCGCATCCGCGAGGCGATGCGCGATGACGGCTCGGTGGATTTCGGCTCTGGTGGCGGCGTGGTCGAAATCGACGAGACGTTCATAGGCCGCGACAAGGATCGCCCGATTCGCTGCGGCTACATGCACAAGCACAAGATTCTCTCGCTCGTCGACCGCTCCACCGGCCGCGCCAGGTTCGTGGTGGTCGAGGACCTGAAGGCCCAGACCCTCGTTCCGATCCTGCAAGAGAACATCGACCACGAGGCCACGGTCTACACCGACGAGGCGGGCCAGTACCGGAGCCTGGGCCGGGTGTTCGCCGAGCACGATTTCGTTTGCCACAGCGCCGACCAGTGGGCCAAGCCCGGCGGCGTCCACACGAACACCATCGAAGGCTACTTCAGCATCTTCAAGCGCGGCATGAAGGGCGTCTACCAGCATTGCTCCAAGCGCCACCTGCACCGCTATGCAGCCGAGTTCGAGTTCCAGTATAACAACCGGATCGGAAACGGCACCGACGACGCCACGCGGGCGGCGATCGCGCTGCGAGGCGTGGCAGGGAAGCGGCTGATGTACGAAGAATCTCATTCGTGACGCTGGGGGACACTTGCCCCCAGCCGCCAACTCCGATCTGTGGCGAAACCGTATCCGCATCCCCGCGTATAGGGTGAGCGAGGCCGCGCGCTACGCCGATGTCTCCTCCCAAACCGTTGCCTACTGGCAGAAGCTCCGGCGGGGCGGAGATCCGGTGCTCACCCCGCGCCCGAAAGGCGTGGCCCTATCGTATCTCCAATTGATCGAGATCGGCGTGGTCTCGGCCATGCGAAAATCGAAGGTCAAGCTGCGCACGATCGAGGCGACGCGGAAGTACCTCTCCGAGAAAATGGGGGCCGAGTTTCCCTTTGCGGAGTATCGCTTCAAGACCGACGGCAAGCGGCTCCTCGTGGGCATGCAGCAAATCGACCCCGCCGCTCCTGCGGATTTCCTTCTGGATACAGGAGAGGGCGGGCAACTTGCCTGGAACCGGTTTCTTGAGTCCCTGCTAAAGGAGTTCGAGTACGATCCCGATGGGGACGTCGTGCGCCTGTGGAAGGTGGCCGGCGAGGACCAGCCGATCCGAATCGATCCTGCGGTCGCCTTCGGCGCTCCCCATGTCAGCGGGATCGCGACGTGGGTGCTCAAGAACCGATGGGAAGGCGGCGAGAACGTTGCCGAGATCGCCGAGGATTACGCCCTCGATCGGTGCCACGTGATCGCGGCGCTGAAGTTTGAGGCGGTCGACGTGGATATAGACCGTCCGCCTTCGTGGCCGCACTGACTCTCTTCTTCGACCGCAACCTCGGAGTGCGCGTGCCCAAGGCCCTACGCACCGCACGGCCGCCCGTTGCCATCAAGGATCACCAGCAAGTAGGCTTCGCCATCGATGCGCCGGACGATGAATGGCTGGCGAAAGTGGGGACGAAGGACTGGGTGGTCATCACCCATGATCGGAAGTTCCACTAGTGTCCCGATTCCGAAGTTTTGATGATTTCCCTTTGTCGTTCGGCGGCATCGAGGGTACGCAGGCAGAAGCGTTTGATTGTGGTCAGGATGTCGTCGGCTGACTTGGTCCAGCGGAAGGGCCTGGGGTTGGCATTGACGCTGTCGATGTAGCGGCGAATGGCCTGTTCGAGTTCCTGGGTCGAACGATGGGCTCCGCGCCGGAGCTGCTTTTCGGTGAGGAGGGCGAAGAAGCGCTCGACCTGGTTGAGCCAGGAGGCGCCGG
>JAJDVM010000123.1 GCA_022826125.1 Defluviicoccus sp. | reverse complement strand
CGTCGCCGCGGATCTCCGCCTGACGGAACCCGAACCGCCCCTCGACCGGGCGCGCTGTAGTGCCGACCTTTGAGAGGTCAATCAAGGAAAATCAATGGGTTGGCATCCTCAAAACCCCCGAGTTGCGGAAGTCGGGCTAGGGCCGGCTCAATAGATCCCGGGACATATCCGGTACTTCACCCGCGCCCGGTATTCCGCCCACTTCTCGGGGCCGTATTTCTCCGCGCACTGCCGGTCGTCCACGACCTGCCGCCAGACGAACATCGAGACGATGAAGGCGAAATAGGTCCACGCCCAGGGGTTGCCCGGGTAGCCGAAGACGAGCGCGATCGAGAGCGCCAGGAACCCCTCGCCCATATAGTTGAAATGGCGGGCGACGCCCCACAGGCCGCTGCACAGGATCCTGCGCTCGCCCGCCTCGATGTATCGGGGCTCTACGAGGCCGAGGAACTTGCGCTCGGGCCACCGTTTGAACGTGTATTTCTGCAAATTTGCGCCGCGCGAAATGCCCCATCCGAACAGGAACAGCGCGGTCGTCCCGATCAGCCAGGCATTCGTCCATGCCGGCGAGAATCCGGGATCGGGGTGCGCCGCCATGCCCCAAAGCGGGAGGATGAACAGCCAGCCGTAGACGATGAGCCCGCCCCAGAACAGCTTGAAGCCGAGACCCTCGTGGATCAGGTCGTAGGTATAGAGCTGGACGCGCTCGAAGACGAAATAGTCGAGGATGTAAAAGGTGAAAAACGCGGCGTACAGGAACACGCCGGGGTTGGAGTCCGCGCCGAACTTTTCGTAGTGGTAGACCGCGCCGGAGAGCGCGTTGAGCGAGAACATCGTCCCGCCCACGACATAGAAGTACATCTTGACGTCGAAGCGGTCGCCAAAGAACGACAGCTCCCGGACCCGCCCGTCCCAAAGATCGGCGATGAAGTTCCGTTTCTCCCGCTTCGGATGGTTGTAGACCGCGATCAGGGTGAAGATCGTGGCGAAGACCGTCCCGCCGGCCACGGCATAGACCGAGGACCGGTAGAACCAGTCGCGCGGCATCCCGGTGAGTTCGAACGCCCACACGATCAGCGCGAGCGCGAACACCAGGATGCCGTTCAGCCGGTACCTGCGTGGCTCGCCGGTCGCGGGATCGACGACGTAGCCCGGAACCCATTTTCCCGGAAGGATCATCTGCGCCAGGAAAAACGCGGCGAAGACGATCAACGGGGTAAAGAACCCCGCGACCGCTTCGGTCTCCGAGAGCTCGAAGAGGTGGGAAATGCCGAGCCAGTCGATCATGACCGGGCGCCCCCTTCCTCCAAGGTCCGGGCCATCGTGGTTATGGTTGTAAGGGACGTCACATCTTGGTGCGTTACTTGTTCAGAAGGGGCAAAAGAAACTGTAGCGCCTTCGTAGCTTGAGAACGCAGTTCGTCTGGAAGCTTATCGACAGACGACAGTACCAAGTCCTCCGCGATGTCGTGTAGGACCTCGCCTTTCGAAAGCTGGCCATCGTCGTTGTAGTCGAAATTCGCAACTATGTACCGGGCTACGAAGGGGCCGATAGCCGCTGCCCCTGTTACCCATGCGCCTTCCTCGTTTTCGGGAGGGGTGGTAAGGGCCGTAGGCTTGTAGTTTTCGAACTTGGAGACATAGTCCCGATAGGCCAAGTGTCCGGCAATCATGCGGACGCAGCGCGTTATCTCCGCAATGCTCAACAAACCATCCCCAGTGACATCTGCGATCTTCCAGAAACCGTTTATGCATTCCGGCGTTCTCTGCTCGCCTGCACACCGTTCCGACAAATTCTTGAGGTAAACGTTGAACAGACGTGCGTGCAGTTCCGGGCCAGTCGGCTTGCCCGTACTCTGCGCCGCTACGGTAGCGACTGCACACATCAGGAAAACCGAGGAAAGAATACCAATCAATGGAGTTCGCATGGCAAATCTTCCTTTTGAGCGAAAATAGGAACAGACAATACCGTACGGTGATTGACTGGCGTTCAATATTTCACGCTGGACAAACGCTCTCCGCAAGACGGGCCTACGGGTTCGCCGTGATCAGCCCTTCGACTTCGTCCTCGCTCATCTGGAAGCGGAACTGCTCGTTGCGCATCCGCACCCGCTGGATCGAGACCTCGCGGATGGCGCGCTTCATCCGCGCGAGATCGTCGTCCGTCCGCACCGCCTTCGCGGCGTCGGCGGCCGCGTCCTCGTAATGGTCTTTCTCGTCGTCGTGGATGATCTTCATCGCGGCGGCGAGCTTCTCCTCCAGCGGGCCGCCGGAAAGCTTCGATGCCTCGCGGAAGGTGCTCGCCCCGCCGCCCTCCGTGAGCCCCATCGCGGCCACCAGACAGGGATCGTCCGATTCGACGTATCCCCGGCGCATCTCGTTGAGCTTGACGTCTTCGGGGAGCTGCTTCGCGTCGCCGGGCGCGAGCTTCCGGCCTAGCACGAACTCCAGCACCTCGGCGAGCACGACATAGTGCTCGAACTCCTCGGTCATCATCCTGAGCGCGCCCAGCATGTCGCGTCGGTCGACCTCGCCGTCGAGCCCGCGGAAGCGCTCGACGATCTCGCAGAACTCCATGTGCAGCCCGTTGGCGAACCCGTCCGTCGGGCCGTAGCCGATCACCGGGTTGAGCTCCTTGTAGACCGCCGAGCGCAGATAGTGGATGTAGTCGTCCCGGCTCGGCGGGCCGGCGAAGAAACGCCTGGTGATCTCGGCCTCGGCGTCCCAGAACGGTTTCGCGGCCGCGATCAGCGCGGCGGCATGATCGGTCATTGCGCCCACCTCCTGCTGTGCGGGGCCCGATTAAGCCACGCGGCCCTTGGTTGTCAAAGCGGGGTATAGTGCCGGCCATGGCGACCGTCGAAGCCGATATCGCGCCCGACGCCGGGACGCGCCGCGACCTGGTCGGGATGTCGCGCGGGGAGATGGGCCAGGCGCTCGCCGGGCTCGGCCTTCCGGCGTTCCGCACCAAGCAGGTCTGGCACTGGATCTATTGCCGGGGCGCGACGGAGTTCGACGCGATGACGACGCTGGCCAAGCCGCTGCGCCGGCTGCTCGCCGAGCGCTTCACGATCTCGCGGCCCGCTGTGTCGAGGGCGCAGCTATCGGCCGACGGCACGCGCAAGTGGCTGGTCGGGTTCGAGGACGGCAGCGAGGCCGAGACGGTGTTCATCCCCGAAGACGACCGGGGCGCGCTCTGCGTCTCCTCTCAGGTCGGCTGCACGCTGAACTGCTCGTTCTGCCACACCGGAACCCAGCCCTGGGTGCGCAACCTGACGGCGGGCGAAATCGTCGGCCAGGCGATGCTGGCGCGCGACGCGCTGGGCGAGTGGCCGACGGCGGAGAACGGCCGGCGGCTCTTGTCCAACATCGTGCTGATGGGGATGGGCGAGCCGCTCTACAACTACGACAACGTCGTCAAGGCGATGAAAATCGTCATGGACATGGAGGGGATCGCGATCAGCCGGCGGCGGATCACGCTCTCGACCGCCGGCGTGGTGCCCCGGATCGCCGATGTCGGGCGCGACCTCGGCGTGCGCCTCGCGGTCTCGCTCCACGCGGTGACCGACGAGCTGCGCGACGAGCTGGTGCCGCTCAACCGGCGCTACCCGATCGCCGAGCTGCTGGCCGCCTGCCGCGACTATCCCGGCGGGCGCAACGCACGGCGGATCACCTTCGAGTACGCGATGCTCAAGGGGGTCAACGATACCGAGGCGGACGCGCGCGCGCTGGTCAGGCTGGTGCGCGGCATCCCGGCCAAGATGAACCTGATCCCGTTCAACCCCTGGCCCGGCGCGCCCTACGAGTGCTCGACGCCGAGGGCCATCGAACGGTTCGCCGCGATCGTCAACCGCGCCGGCTACGCCTCCCCGGTGCGCACCCCGCGCGGCCGAGACATCCTCGCCGCCTGCGGCCAGCTCAAGTCCGAGAGCGTGCGCGTGCCGGCCCGGGCGCGCGCGGGCTGAGCGGTTTCACCGAACCCCGGACAAGTCCGGGATGACAGCTTCGATGCCGGCGAGGGTTCGGACATTCCGGCGGCCTTTGAAGCGAAGTGGACATACTTTACAAACTGGACATAATGGGCAAAGATAGCTCAATCGACGGTGCGGAAGAGGGTAGGCTATGGCCAGATCGACCGGTTCGACGACGAGCGCGATGGGGTTTCTGGCGGAAGGACTCCCCGCCCTGTCGCGTGGTGCCAGAGAGTTCGTCCGCCACCGTCCGCGGGAGGCTCGTCTGGCGGTGGCCGCGGCCCTCGAGGCAGCGGCCGCGCATTGCGAGGCAGAGGAACGCGGGGCGGCCGAGGGCGTGCCGGAGAAGCTGCGGCCGTTCATCGTCCGGCGCGCCGGCGAGGACATCCTCGGCGTTTCCGAGGCCGCGGCTCAACTCGAAGTGTCACGCACCACCGTCTACGATTGGGTGGACAGGAAAACGCTGCTGGCATGGAGGGCGACAAAGCGTGGGCTAAGCATCCCGGCGGCGCAGATACTCGGCCCCGGCCGGGTGGTGCCGGGACTCGCGGGGGTGATGGAAGCTATCGGAGACCCCGAGCTGACCTGGGCGTTCCTCACCCAGGAATGGCCGTTCGAGGACGAGGTCGCGAGGCCGCTTGAACTGTTGCAAGCCGGTCGCGTCGACGAGGTGCTGGACGCGGCGCCCGGATTCGGCGCCACCTTCGCGTGAGCGTCGCGGGCTATCCTCGGGAGCGGATCGAATCGGTACTGCGGAAGGCGAGGTTTCCCGACTGTTACCGGATCGTCCCAAGCCGCTACGGGGAATCGCCCCTGGGAACGATCCCCGCGGATTCTCGGTTCTGCTCTCGGAACGCGGGCTACACCGTGCTTTACGCTGCGCCCGACTTCGCGACGTCCTTTATCGAGACGGTGGTGCGGGACAGGTTCGTCCATCGGTCGCGACGGGATGTGGCATTGAGCGAGATCGCCCTGCGGTGTTGGGTGGGCATCCGCAGCCAACCCGAAACGGTCCTGACCCTGCTCGATCTTCGGGGCGACGGCTGCGGCCGGATCGGCGCGCCGACGGACGCGGTTCAGGCCAGAAATCATGCCGCGGGGCGAGCGCTCGCCAAGGCAATTTATGCGCAGCATACGGATATCGAGGGCCTTCTGTATGCATCCCGCCTTACCGGGGAGGATGTCTATGCCGTGTTCGACCGTGGCGCCGGAAAGCTCGAAGCCGCGGAAACGGGCACGCTGACAGATCATCCGGACTTGCCGGATGTCCTGGAACGGCATGGAATCGGGCTGGTCGTTTAGGGGTCTCCGGAGTTCATCGGGCGATTGCGTTTCGTCCGCGAGGCCATGTTGTACGGGGAATTGCGTCCTCGGGCTGCGAGCGGCGTTCACGTGGCTTATCCGTTCCCGACGTCATGGTCGGCCCACGCCTTGTCCGCATCGCGCCGCGTTCCTACACTCCGGCGCCTTTGGCGAGGGGAGGGGAGATGGCCGGAGACGTGAAGAAGGTGGTGCTTGCCTATTCGGGCGGGCTCGACACCTCGGTCATCCTCAGATGGCTCCAGGAGACCTATCGCTGCGAGGTGGTGACGTTTACCGCCGATCTCGGCCAGGGCGAGGAGCTCGAACCGGCCCGCAGGAAGGCCGAGCAGGCCGGGGTACGCGAGATCTATATCGACGATCTGCGCGAGGAGTTCGTGCGCGACTTCGTGTTTCCGATGTTCCGCGCCAACGCGCTCTACGAGGGCTGCTACCTGCTCGGCACCTCGATCGCGCGGCCGTTGATCGCCAAGCGGCAGATCGAGATCGCGCGCGAGACCGGGGCCGACGCGGTGAGCCACGGCGCGACCGGCAAGGGCAACGACCAGGTGCGCTTCGAGCTCGGCTACTACGCCTTCGAGCCCGGCATCACGGTGATCGCGCCGTGGCGCGAATGGGACCTGGAGTCGCGCAACAAGCTGATCGACTACGCGGAGAAGCATCAGATCCCGATCGAGCGCGACAAGCGCGGCGAGCCGCCTTATTCCGTCGACGCCAACCTGCTGCATACCTCCTTCGAGGGGCGCGCGCTGGAGGATCCCTGGGTCGAGCCCGACGAGGCGATGTTCGTCCGCACCGTCTCCCCGGAGGCCGCGCCGGACAAGGCACAAACCGTCGAGATCGATTTCGAGCGCGGCGATCCGGTCGCGGTCGACGGGGAGGGGCTGTCGCCGGCCGCCCTCCTGCAGCGCCTCAACGAGCTCGGCGGCGCGCACGGGATCGGCCGCGTCGATCTGGTCGAGAACCGCTATGTCGGCATGAAGTCGCGGGGCGTCTACGAGACCCCGGGCGGCACCGTCCTCCACGCCGCGCACCGGGGCATCGAGAGCCTCACCCTCGACCGCGAGGCGGCGCATCTCAAGGACGAGGCGATGCCGCGCTACGCCTCGCTGGTCTATAACGGGTACTGGTTCGCGCCCGAGCGCGAGATGCTCCAGGCGATGGTCGATGCGAGCCAGGAGCGGGTCACCGGCACGGTCCGCCTCAAGCTCTACAAGGGCAGCGTCACCGTCACCGGCCGGCGCTCGCCCCACAGCCTCTACTCCGAGGCCCATGTGACCTTCGAGGAAGACAGCGTCTACGACCAGCGCGACGCGGAGGGGTTCATCCGGCTCAACGCGCTGAGGCTCAAGCTGCTCAACCGCCGCGGCTGAAGGCCGGCCGATGGCGGCGATCTGGCGCGGCGCGTTCTGGATGGTGCTCGCCGCGCTCTCCTTCGCCGTGCTGCTGGCGAGCGTGCGGTTGCTGTCCGACAAGTTCCCGACGATCGAGATCGTGTTCGTGCGCGCGCTGGTGGGCATTTTCCTGATCGTGCCCATGGTCGCGCGGAACGGGCTCGCGCGCCTCAGGACGCGGCGCCTGCCGATGCATTTCGCGCGGACCGCGTTCGCGTTCGGCGCGATGCTGAGCATGTATTACGGGCTGATCCACATCCCCGTCGGCGACGTGACGGCGCTCTCCTTCCTGATCCCGGTGTTCTGCACGCTGGCCGCCGGGCTGGTGCTGCGCGAGCGGGTCGATGCCGCGCGCTGGACCGCGACCGTCGTCGGGTTCCTCGGGGCGCTGGTCATCGTCCGCCCGGGCATGGAATCGGTCAGCCTGCCGATGCTGGCGGTGATCCTCTCCTGCGCGTTCTATGCCGGCGCCTGGACCTCGGTGAAGTTCCTGACGACGACCGAGCCGGCTTCCGTCATCGTCTTCTACATGAACCTGATGATGCTGCCGCTCACCCTGATCCCGTCGCTCTTCGTCTGGGTCGCGCCGGGCTGGGAGGACCTGCCCGTGCTGCTGGTCATGGGGCTCTCGGGCTGGACCGCGCATTTCTGCCAGGCGCGCGCCTTCGCGGCCGCGGACGCGAGCGCGGTGATGCCATTCGATTTCCTGCGCCTGCCGTTCACCGCCGGGCTCGGCTGGCTGCTGTTCGCCGAGATCATGGATTTCTGGACCTGGATCGGCGCAGGCGTGATCTTCGCCAGCACCTACTTCATCACCGTGCGCGAGGCGCGGGGGCGGGGGGAGGCGGGCTGAAGCATTTTTCGATCGGGCACGGTCGGGACCGGCCGCCGGTAGCATGGCGTCGGGATCATCGGCTGGCCGGTCTTGGCATGCGGTATCCGACGCCGCGCATGTTGAAGATCCATGTCGGGTTTGCCGCGTCCTCGCCGATCTTGGCCCGCAGCTTCTTTATGAAGTTGCGCACCAGGTTGGCGTCGCCCGCCGCGCGGTCGTTCCAGATCTGGCGCACCAGGGCGTCGTAGGTCACCACCCGTCCCGCGTTGGTCGAGAGGATGCGCAACAGCTCGAACTCGGTCGCGGTGAGCTCCACCTGCCGCCCGGCCACCGCGACCCGGCGCGCCTCGTAGTGGATCGCGAGCCCGTCGAGCTCGAAGGGCTCGGGCTGCGCGACGCGGCGCAGCGCCGCCTCCACCCGGGCGGTGAGCTCGGTCGGCGAGAACGGCTTGACGATGTAGTCCGCCGCGCCCGCCTTGAGCGCCTTGGCGACGGTCTCGTCGCGGCCGTAGCCGGAGATGAACACGACCGGCAGATCGGCGAGCTCGGGCACGCTCTCCATCAGCGCGATCCCGTCCGTGCCCGGCAGCATGAGGTCGAGCAGGACCAGCGCGGGCTT
>JAJDVM010000221.1 GCA_022826125.1 Defluviicoccus sp. | reverse complement strand
GCGCCCGCCGAGATCGCCGCGTCGTTCTCCGCCACCCAGAAGGGCGGGTTGAGCACCAGCGCGGTCATCTCGCTGTAGCGCTCCAGCCCGAAGGTCTCGAGCAGCGCCTTGCGCAGCTCGAAGGAGCGCCGGAAGAACGGGTCGCTCCCCGCCCAGGTCGCGCTCAGCCCGAGGGTCTTGAGCCGGTCCGGGTTGTCCTGGGCGATGGTCTGGCCGATCGCCCCGCCGGTCGAATGACCGACGAAATGGGCCTGGTCGATATCGAGCGCATCCATCAGCTTGAGCACGTCGGCCGCCATCTGGTCGACCGAGTAGCGGATCGGCGAGTGCGTGCTCTGCCCGGCGCCCCGGTGGTCGTGGATGATGACCCGGAAGTCGTTCTTGAACGCCTCCACCTGGCCGGCCCAGAACGCGCCGTGGCCGCCGAGCCCCGGCACCAGCATCAGAGGCGGGCCGCTGCCCGCCTCCTCGTAATGGATCTCCGCGTCGCCGATATCGACCTTCGGCATCTAGGCCTCCGCCGCGGTGGCGTTCATGCCGCTCCGGCTGTCGATCGCGTCGGTGTCGACCGGACGCGGGAAGGGTTCCGGCGCGGGCTCGCCCTCCTCGCGCGGCCGTCCGATGACCTCGAAGAACTCCTCGAGCCCCGCCGGCGCGATCGCCCATACCATCACCAGGTCCTCGTCGGTCTCGTTGATGATTTGGTGCTTGACATCGTAGCCGAGGAAGCAGGTCGTGCCAGGCACCATCGGGTGGGGCACGCCGTCGACCTTGACCGTGCCGCGTCCCGAGAAGCCGACCAGCATCTCGATCTGGTCGTCGTGGCTGTGCTCCCGCACGTAGCTGCCCGGCGCGATGGACTGGAAGCCCAGCGACACCCCCTCGAACTTGGTCTCTTCGGGCACCAGCCTCGGCTCCGCGAAGCCGTTGGCCGGCACGGGCTGCCAGAACGAGCGGCCCTCGCCCGGCTGCAGCACGATCCCGCGGCCGCGGGCGGCTTCGGATTTCTGCATCGTTCGCTCCCAGGATGTGATGTCTGCCCCGACTCTAGCGCGAACCCGCGGTTTGCCAAATCGCTTATTGGGGACGGGCAGGAAATCGCGAGGCGTTAACCTTGCAAATCCGGCACGCCGTTCCACGATTGCAAGGATGGCGCTGGGACAGGCGTCTGTCGGGCCCCGGCGGGTCCGGTAATGTGCGCGCCGTACCCCGCACCCGGCGTCACCCCGGCCGTGAGCCGGGGTCCAGAAATTCCGGGGCGAGAGCGGTACCTGCTGGCCCTTCGACCGGCGTCCGGGGCAAGCTCTGGACCCCGGCTCAAGGCCGGGGTGACGGAAGGGTGGGACGCCGCCCCGCCGACTGCGGCTATTCCCCTGCCGGAAGGCCGGGATCGGCGAGGCCGCCGGGGCCGCCGGGGCCGTACGGGTCGAGCCGTCCTTCGATCCTGGAGACCCGCTCGACGAGGGCCCGCACGCGCTCGGAAAGGCTGTGGAGTTCCTTTCGCAGGTCGGCGATCTCGCTTCGCACGTCCGCGATCTCGCCCCGTATCTGTGCGAAACCGTTATGCATGGCCAGGCAGATCGCGCCGAAGCCGAGCACGAAGCCCGGGATCATGACGGCGGCCAGGGGCAAGGCAATGTCCAGCGCTTGCGCGAAATTCATCGGTCGCCCGGTCCCCGCACCCTATCCGGCACTGCAATCTAAGGCTGAATATAGCGGAGCCCTTCCCGGCTTTCCAGCGCGGCCCTCCCCTATTTCTTCATCTCCGCGACCATGCTCTCGATGCGGTGCAGCGCGTCGCGGGCGCTCGCGGCCTCCTCGCGGATGGTGCGGAGCGTGTCCTCGCCGCCGGCGGGCGAGACCTCCAGCCGCGCGTCCTGCAGATTGTTGATCACCACCGCGATCACCAGGTTGATCATGATCACCGCCGCCAGCATCACGAACGAGACGAAGAACAGCCACGCCATCGGGTGAAGCTCCATCGCGGTGTACATCACGTCGGTCCAGTCCTCGAGCGTCATCACCCGGAACAGGGTGAGCAGCCCGATGCCGAGCGAGCGCCAGTGGGTCGGGTCGTGGTCCTGGAACAGGTGCACGCCCGCCACCGCGTAGACGTAGTAAAGCACCGACAGGAGCAGCATCACGTTGCCGAGACCCGGGAGCGAGCGGATCAGGGTGGAAACGATGAGGCGGAGCTGGGGCAGGACGGTCGCCACGCGCAGCACCCGGAGCAGCCGCGCGAGCCGCGCGATCAGCGCGAAGTCGCCGGTCTCCGGCAGGAAGGCGAGCACCAGCACGACGAAATCGAACAGGTCCCAGCCGTTGCCGAAATAGCGCCCGAAGCGGGGCGCCACGGCGGTGAGCTTGATCAGGGCCTCGACCGCGAACGCCGCCAGCGCGACGTCGTAGGCGAGCAGGATCGCGCGCCCGTACTCGGCACCGAGCGACCGGCTGGTCTCGAGACCGAGGCCGAGCGCGGTGATCAGGATCATCGCGACGATCAGGATGTTGAAGGAACGCGCGTCCACGATGCGCGCGCAGGTCCGGATCAGAGGGTTCATGCAGGCGGGCTCCCGTCCAGCGAAGCGGCGGCCGTTTATTCGCGCACCGCGCCGCCCGCCGCAAGGGTTCCCGGGCGGCGGCGATCACCCCTCGCCAAGGCGGGGCGGCTTTGCTCTTATGGCGGCGGGACTCACCACCGGGCCGCGCCATGACGATCATCTCGGTCGAAGGCTTCATCGACACCCATGTCCATACCGGGCCGGCGCCGTTCCGCCGCATCGGCGACTCGATCGACGTCGCGCGCTGGTGCCGCGAGGCCGGGATGCTGGGGATCGTGGTGAAGAGCCATTTCGAGGCGACGATCACCAAGGTCTACCACGCCCGCAAGGAGGTGCCGGATCTCGGCCTCTATGCCGGGATCGCGCTCAACCGGGGGGTCGGTGGCATCAACCCCGGCGCGGTCGAACAGGCCTTGAAGCAGGACGCCAAGGTGGTCTGGATGCCGACCATCGACGCCGAGAACCACGTCCGGGTGTTCGGCGCGCCGGGCGCGTTCGGGGCGATCGGGGCGGGGAGCTACGCCAACGAGTCGAAATACGGCATCGACGGCACCTATACCGTGCTCGACGGCGGCCGGCTGACGGCGGAGACGAAGGCGGTGATCGACATGATCGCCGATTACGACGCCGTGCTCGCGACCGGCCATCTGAGCGAGGCGGAGATCCGCGCCGTGGTCGACTACGCCATCGGGCGCGGGCACGGGCGCATAATCGTCACCCACCCCGAGATGCAATGCCCCGACCTCTCGATCGAGACCCAGGTCGAGCTCGCCGGCGCGGGCTGCCTGATGGAGTACTGCGCGGTCAACTGCATGCCGATGTTCCAGGCGGTCACCTCGGACCAGATGAAGGAGGCGATCGACGCGGTCGGGCCGGAGAACTCGGTCATCGCCACCGATTCCGGCCAGCCGTTCAGCCCCAAGCTCCCCGACATGTTCCGCAGCTTCGCCCAGGTGCTGCACGAGAAGGGGGTGTCGCTGGAGGCCATCGCCACCATGGCGATCCGCAACCCGGCGCGGCTGCTAGGGATTAGGCCCCGCAACACCGAGGTGGTGGCGATGGACGAGCTGTTTGGGACGGCGCAGGAATAGGGGCCAGTCATCTTGCAGCCGCCGGACGGAATTCCGCCGCTTCGATTCTTGTGATCGTCCCGTTGACTGCGATCGCCACCGCGAAGCAAGCGCCGAGGGTGGCCAGCGCAACCTTTCGGTTCGTGAGATCGCCCATCTGGAAGATTGCTTATATAGCAAAAAGGCGATATATTGATGACCAATGGCGTGGCGCGTCGAGACTCTCAACGAGACCGTGGATGGGGAACTCGGCGCGCTGCCGGCAGACATGCGGGCGCGGTTCGCGCGGATCTGTCAATTGATCGCGTCGGTCGGCCTGGAACGCATGGGCGCTCCGCATGTACGGCATTTGTCCGGGCCGGTGTGGGAAATGCGGCTGAGCGGGAGGGACGGCATCTCCCGGGCGCTCTATGTGGCTACCGCTGAAAGGCGGGTTGTGGTCGTCCGGGTTTTTGTGAAGAAGAGCCGGCGAACGCCGCGTCGGGAGATCGAACTGGCGCTGCGGCGTGCGAAGGGGGCGATGACATGAGCAAGGTTGCCGATCTGCACGAGAAATGGAGCAGGGACCCGGCCTATCGCGCGGCCTATGACCGCCTCGGCCCGGAGTTCGAGGTGGCCCGCGCGCTGATCGAGGCGCGAAGCCGCGCCGGACTTACCCAGAGCGAGCTGGCCGAACGCATGGAAACGACACAGTCCGTGGTGGCCCGGCTCGAAAGCGGACGTGCGCGCCCGTCCACCCGGACGCTGGAGAAGTTCGCCCGGGCGACCGGCACGCGACTCCGCATCGCCTTCGATCCGGCATGACGGCGAATCTCCGATGACCGGATACGATAAGCCGCTGACTCCGGAGCGGATCGCGAGGGTGAAGGACGAGGACATCGACTTCTGCGACATCCCGGAGCTGGACGAATCCTTCTGGCGCGAGGCGGAACTCGTCAAGCCGGACCTTACCGAGCAGATCACCATTCGCGTCAAACGCTCGGTGCTCGATCATTTCAGGGCGCCCGGCAAGGGCTACCAGACGCGCATCAACCGCGTGCTCGAAAGTTATGTGCGGGCGAGGCGGCGGGAGGGGTGACAGGCGCAAGCAGGGTCGAAGTAGAGCTCCTGTTTCGGTCTCACGGGTTCGCCCAGGTGCCGCACGAGAAGAGGGTGTCGCCCGATGTCATCGCCGCCATGGCGATCCGCAACCCCGCCGGCCCGTCGCGCGCCCGCGCGATCCCCGGCGTCAGTCCAGGTAATCCGCTATATCGACCTCGTTCCACCCCCTGGGCCAGACACGGTCGAAGTCGGACGGTTCAAGGCGGCTCTTGACCGTTGCGTCGATGGCCATCTTGCCGGAGACGCGGTTGAACGGATCGCCGGGAATGGGCGTGGCCGACGGGTCGCCCGGGTGGCCCCGGGTCCTCGCCACGATAGTCGTATCGACCGCGGGGTCGGATCGCGTCGCGATCGCGTGATAGACCGAGCCCGGGTCGTCGAGGTCGGTGTCCTCCGAGACGGCGACCGCCAGCTTGGCGTTGTTGTAGGGGGTGCTCATCGCCGTCAGCAGCGCATCGGTCACGACGCCCTCGCGCGGCGTGCCGGCGATCTTGACGATGCAGGACATCGCGCCGCCCCAGGTGGGAAAGCGGACGTCGACGACGTCGACGCCCATCTCGCAAAGGCGGTTGTAGAGAACGGCTTCGTGGCAAAGCCGGGGCAATATCTGGTGGTCGGTCTCGGGGACGGTCTGCACCGCCCGGTAGATCGGCCGGTCCTCGCGCATGGTGATCGCGGTGAAGGTGACCGGCGGCTGGGGCGCCCTCGCGGGGATGCCGTACATCTGCGGATTGGGGCCGCAATCCATCACCGAGGTCTCGCCGAGCCGCAGGAGGCCCTCGACCACGATCTCCGCCATCGCCGGAACCGTGAGGTCGACGGTCTCGCACGGCACCATCTCGACGTCCTGGTCCATGACGGTGCCGAACATGTCGGTCTCGCCCCACGAATCCATGTGCACGCCGGCATAGTTGCCCATGATCTCGTAGGCCGGCGGCACTCCGGCGACGAAGGCGATGGGCACCTCGGTCACCCCCATTTCCCGGTATCGCTGGAAGATGACCGTCGTGTCGCGCGAGACGAACAGGCTGAACCCGGTATCGGGTCCGGTGATCGTGGTCAGCGCGTTCATCACGTTGTAATGGCCGGTCAACGGGTCGCGCACCCAGCTCATGCAGGTCATCATGGGGTTGGCGTCGACGTCGGACTGGTAGCAGATCGGCAATCGGCGAATGTCGACGTCGCTGCCGGTGAGAACGACCTCCTTGACCGGACCGGTCGCCACGTCGACCGTCCCGCGCGGCGGCTGGCGCAGCCTGTAGGCGAGGGTCTTCAGGAATTCGTCCTCGGCGACGCCGAGCGCGCGGGCCTGCAGATTGCGGTTCTTGACCAGGATGTCGACCACCCGGAAGCCCGGCTTCTCGACGATGTTCTCGAACAGGATCGGGTTCTCGCTCTGCGCGGCGATCGTGCCGACATGCTCGATGCTGACCGGCTTGGTAACGACGGTGACGACGTCCTCGTTGGTCTTCAGGAACCCGCGCAGGTCCTTGTCCAGAACGAAATTCCGGCCCTCTCTGGGGACTGGCGCATCGGGCAGATCGGGTTTGCCTCGGATCGGTGCGCGCATGCGTCCTCCACGAATTTACAGGGGCCCCGGAATGAAGCCGACGCGGTCGTTCAAGGTCAAGCCGCCGCGCCGGGCGGGACGGAGTCTCCCGGGCACCCTATGTCGCTACAGCGGGCGGGCGGGTCGTGGTCGATCGGGTGTTCGTGAAGAGGACCTGGCGAAGCCGCGCCGGACTTACCCGGAGCGAGCTGGCCGAACGCATGGAAACGGCGCAGTCCGTGGTGGCGCGGCCCGAAAGCGGCCGGGCGCGCCCCTCGACCCGAACGCTGGAGAAAGTCGCCAAAGCGACCGGCACGCGGCTCCGGATCGCCTTCGATCCGGCGTGACGGCGGGGCGGCCGGGACGGGTAGCCCCGGCTACCGGGCCGGCCCTAGAAGCCGTACTTGACGCCGATCTGGAAGCGCGTGGCGTCGCCCTCTGCCCCCGCCGGAGTCTCGCGCATACCGTGGATGATCTCCGCGCCGATATCGGCCTGTGGCACCGGGCTCCAGATGACATTGGCGTGCACCGTTTGCACCGACTCGTTCGCCGCCGCGGGGTTATCGTTCTTCACCCAGCCGTAATACACCCCGCTGCGCATGCTGTCGCTCCAGCCATGGGAGACTCCGGCGAATCCGCCGATCGAGTCGTGGGCCTCTAGGTCGCCGGAAGCGTCCGTGCCGACAGCGACGGACCCGCCGTAGATCTGCGCGTCGCCTCTCGTCATGTTCAGCGTCGCCATCACCCTGGTGGCGTCGGTCGCATTGAGATGGGCGCCGACGTGCAAAGAGTGGGTGGTCACGTTCTGCCCGCTGTCATCATCATACCGCCCCACGGCGCCGGTCACGTTAACGGCGCCCCAGCCCGAACTGTAGCGGAGAGCCGCCAGGAAGGTCGGCACCTCGTTGCCACTTATGGCCGGCTCGACCGCCATCTGGCCGTACAAGCCCTCGCCCAGAGGCAGGGTCAGGCGGAGCTGCGGTGTGCGTGTGGCGACAACCCCCGCCGGCCCGTCGAATTCGACCGTGTCGGCATAAGTGTGATCGTCGCCGCGAATGGACCAGGCCTGTCCCGCGAGCACCGGGCCGAGCTCGCCATAGGCCTGGCGCAGCCTCAGCACGCTGTTGTCGCCGTAGAAATCGGTTTCGATAACGGTGTTCAGCGCCCCGTGATCGGTGGGCGTGCTGCTGCTCAGCCGGAAGCGAGACTGTCTGGCGTGCGCCCCGACGGCGCCGTCATCGTCGTCGTCTCCCGCCTCGCCATCGAGTCTGATCCCGGCAGCATAACCGAAGGTCGTGCCGAGATCGTTGTCGCTGTCGATGTAGAAATCGCCCTTGACGTAGCCGCTGATCGAGATCGAGGTGCCGCTGCCCGGCATCTTGAAACCGCCCGTCTCGCCGGCGGTCACCGCGGTCTTCGCGGCTTCCTTCTGCGCGGCCTCGATCTTGGCCAGCCGTTTCTGCAAGGCGTCGATTTCCGCCTTGAGATCGTCGATCTCGCTGGCATTGACCGGCCCGAGCCCTAGCGCAAGGGCGGTACCTGCGCCGATGAGCGCGACCCTGAACGAAATTTTTCCAATCATCTGTTTGCCTTTCCCGGATGTCGGCTCGCAAACGCAATTCGCCAAATATTAGATACGAAGCCTGACAGGAAACGGGAGATTTGTACATCACAAAAGTCTTAAGAGATTATTATGAACATTATGGAGCGATGAGAGGTGGCTTCGACACGGCGCCGCGTCGCGCCGCCTGGCTCTCCGCCCGCTTGACAGCGATTCTCGTCGCCTTGCAGACTTCTTCCTGGCGGGTATGGCCCGCGCCCCGGCGCCGAACGGCGGAGAAGAAAAACCGGCGTCCGAGGGACCATGGGAGGAAACGACATGACACCACGCAAGACATGGCTTGCCGGGGCGCTGGTCGGCGCCGCGGCCGCATTCGGCGCGCCGCAAGTTCTCGCGGCCGACGTGACGCTCAAGGCGATCAGCGCCTGGCCCAAAACGTTCCCGTTCGTCTCCGAGAGCTTCCTGCCGTTCCTCGAACGCGCCAACAAGGCAGGCAAGGGCGAGTTCCGGATGAACTATATCGGCGGGCCGGAGATCTCGAAGGCGCCGGCCCAGCCGGAAGGCTTCAAGGCGGGGCTGTTCGACGTGATGTTCACGGCGATGAGCTACCACCGTGGCATCATCCCCGAGGTCGACGCGCTGTCCGGCAACACCACCGCGCCCTGGATCGCGCGGGCCAATGGCGGGCTGGCCGCCCTCAACGAGGCGGTCTCGGCCAAGATCAACGGTCGGATCCTGTTGTGGAACGCGGGCGTCTCCTTCAACCTTTATCTGCGGAAGGAGCCCAAGATTCGCGCCGACGGGCTGGTCGACCTGACCGGCCTCAAGATGCGTTCGGTGCCGACCTACGATGCGTTTCTCAAGGCGCTCGGCGCGACCACGGTGACCATCCAGCTTCCGGAGATCCATTCGGCGCTCCAGCGCGGCATCGTCGACGGCCTGGCCTTTCCCGAGTTGTGGTCGCGGCGCTTCGGCTACGCCAACTTCATCAAGTACCGGATATATCCGAACTTCATGCAGCTCGACACGGTGGTCGCGATCAACAACGATTCGTGGAACAAGCTGTCGCGCGCGGGCAGGGATACCCTCTCGATGGTGTCCACGCAGTTCGAGGTCGACGATTATCTGAGCTGGAAGCCCAAGATCGCGAAGGAGCGCGAGATCCTCAACGGCAAGTTCGGCCAGAAGGAGGTTCATCTCGACCCGAAGGCCGGCGAGAAATACCGCGCGCTCGCGAACAAGCTGGTCCAGGACCGGCTGGCGTCGCTCGGAACGCCGCTCGCGAAGAAGCTGGGCCGGCTCTATCACGGGCGGAAATAACCGCGCGGGCCCGTGCCCGTGACGCGCGGGGCGCGGCGTCTTTCGCTTCGCCCCGCGGGGCCTGACGAGCGACCGGCATGAACGCCGTCTCGACCGCCTACCGGCACCTCATCCACGGACTCGCCGTGGTCGGGGCGGCGATCCTGGCCTGCGTGCTCGCCGGCATCATCGTCGATGTCAGCATGAGGACGGTCGGGCTGCAGCCGCTCCAGTGGTACAGCGCGCTCACCGAATACAGCCTGCTGTTCGCCACCATGCTGGGCGGGCCCTGGCTGGTCCGCGTCAAGGGCCACGTGGTGGTGGAATCGCTCCTGCTCGCGATGCCGCCCACGCTCCGTCTGATCTCGGGCAAGTTCGCCTACGCGCTCTGCATCGTGCTGTCGCTGCTGTTCGTCTGGTACGGGGGCGAGAAGGCGATTGCCGCCTGGATCTCGGGCGAGATCGACATCCGCTCGATCGACATGCCGCGCTGGGTGCTCTACGCCTCCTTCCCGCTGGGCTTCGGGCTGATGGCGGTCGAGTTCGCGCGCTATCTGGTGGGCTTCGACAGCTACTATTCCGGCCAGGCCGGCAGATCGGAATCGCTCTAGATGGAATGGTACGAGGCCGCCGCCCTGTTGGTCGGGATCGTGGTCGCGCTGATGCTGCTGGGCGTCCCGGTGGCGTTCGCCTTCCTCGCCAGCAACCTGGTCGGCGCGCTGGTCTTCATGGGCGGGTTCCGCGCCTTCCCGCAGATCATCGTCAACGCGACCGAGTCGGTGACTATCTTCGCGCTGGTGCCGGTGCCGCTGTTCATCATCATGGGCGAATTGTTCTTCCACACCGGGCTTGCGATCCGCGTGTTCGACGCGCTCGACAAGTGCTTCGGGCGTATCCCGGGCCGGCTCAGCTACATCACGGTGGCCGGCGGCACGATCTTCGCCACCCTGTCGGGCTCGACGATGGCCAACACGGCGATGATGGGCGCGCTGATGGTGCCCGACATGACGCGGCGCGGCTACAAGCGCCACATGTCGATGGGCCCGATCCTGGGGACCGGCGGGCTCGCGATGATCATCCCGCCGTCCGCGCTCGCGGTGCTGCTGGCGAGCCTTGCCGAGATCGACATCGGGGCGCTCCTGATCGCCGGCGTGATACCGGGGCTGATCCTGGCCGCGCTCTACGCGATGCTGATCTACGCCCAGGTGCGGATCGATCCCGAGGCTGCCCCCGCCTACGACGTCGAATCCTCGACCCTGGGCGAGGTCGTGCGCGCGGTGGTGGTCAACATCCTGCCGATGAGCGTCGTGGTCTTCTGCGTGATCGGGCTGATCATCCTCGGGGTCGCCACCCCGACCGAGGCCGCCGGGTTCGGCGCGTTCGGCGTGATGGTGCTCGGCGTCGCCTACCGCGTGCTGACCTGGGACGCGCTCGCCAAGTCGTTCATGGGGGCGCTCCGCATCACCGCGCTGGTGCTGCTGATCATCGTGGGCTCGTCCACCTTCAGCCAGATCCTCGCCTTTTCCGGCGCGACGTCGGGGCTGATCGGCTGGGCGACGAACGTCGAGGTGGCGCCGATCGTCATGCTGCTGGTGATGTTCGCCGTCCTGCTGGTGTTCGGCATGTTCATGGACCAGGTCTCGATGATGCTGATCACGGTCCCGATCTTTTTCCCGCTCGCCCAGACGCTGGAGTTCGACCTCGTGTGGTTCGCGCTGGTGATGCTGCTGGGCCTCGAGATCAGCCTGACCACCCCGCCCTTCGGGCTGCTGCTGTTCGTGATGATGGGGGTGGCGCCGGCGGGGACGAGGCTCGGCCATGTGGCGCTCGCCGCCGCGCCCTATATCGGCTGCGCTTTCGTCGTTCTCGTCCTGCTCATCGTCTTCCCGCAGATCGCGCTCTGGCTGCCCGACCAGATGCCGAACTGAGCGGGGCGGTATTCGAGCCGTCCGGGGCGGGACGCGGCGGCCTCGATCCCGAAGTAGGATCCCGAACAGGATTCGCCATAGGGCCGAAACCGTCCCATGTTGGGCGCCCGCCGGGAGGTCGGGTCGGCGACGCGGCGGGCGAAGGAGACGATGACATGAGCAAGGTTGCCGATCTGCACGAGAAATGGAGCAGAGATCCGGCGTATCGCGCGGCCTATCCCGACTTCCGCAACTCGGGGGTTTTGAGGATGTTAACCCATTGATTTTCCTCGATTGACCTCTCAAAGGTCGGCACTACAGCGCGCCCGGTCGAGGGGCGGTTCGGGTTCCGTCAGGCGGAGATCCGCGGCGACG
>JAJDVM010000349.1 GCA_022826125.1 Defluviicoccus sp. | reverse complement strand
CGTCGCCGCGGATCTCCGCCTGACGGAACCCGAACCGCCCCTCGACCGGGCGCGCTGTAGTGCCGACCTTTGAGAGGTCAATCGAGGAAAATCAATGGGTTAACATCCTCAAAACCCCCGAGTTGCGGAAGTCGGGATAGGGCCCCGGGGGAAATCGGCGGTTCGACCGGCAAACCGACGCGACGGTACCGACTCCCATCCGGTCGCCCTATAGTCGGCCGGATGCAGGGCATCGAACGAGCGGAGAGTTGGCGATGCGTTATATCGCCGTTGGGCTTGCCTTCGGGTGCGGCTGGGCCGCGATCCAGTATTTTCGCGGCGAGGTAGCGGAGCTCGCTGCCCTCGCCGGACCCGTTCTCCTGTGCGGGCTGTTCGGTGCGCTGCTCTGGGGGGTACGCACCATCCTGATGCGCCTTGTCGGAAGACGCCGCGGACCCTGACTTCTCCGTCCGCCGTTCAGATATCCGCGTAGGTGTGGGTCTCCGCCGAGGCGCCCGGATGCACGACCGCCCCGTCGACCGCGGGTCCCACGGTCTGGGCGTAGCGCCAGAGCGCGCCGCTATTGTGGTCGGTCTTGCGCGGTTTCCAGTTCGCCTTGCGAGCGTTCAGCTCTTCCTCGCTCAGGGCGACATCCAGCGTGCCCTCGACCGCGTCGATGGAAATCATGTCGCCGTCCTCGATCAGGCCGATCGGTCCGCCGACCGCGGCTTCTGGGCCGACATGACCGATGCAGAACCCGCGCGTGCCTCCCGAGAAGCGCCCGTCGGTGATCAGTGCCACGCTCTCGCCCATGCCGAGCCCGTAGAGCGCGGCGGTGGTGGACAGCATCTCGCGCATTCCGGGCCCGCCGCGCGGCCCTTCGTAGCGGATGACGATGACCTGCCCTTCCTCGATCTCGCGCTTGACCACCGCGTCGAAAGCGTCCTCCTCGCAGTCGAACACCCTCGCGGGGCCGTTGAATTGCAGACGCTCCAGACCGGCGACCTTCACGATCGCGCCTTCCGGTGCCAGGCTACCCTTGAGCCCGACGACGCCCCCCGTCGGTGATAGCGGAGTTGCGACCCGGTAAAAGACATCCTGGTCCCTGGGGAATTCGACGTCCGCGTAGTTCTCGCGGAGGGTTTTCCCGGTGACCGTCAGGCAGCCGCCTTCGAGCAGCCCCGCGTCCATCAACTCCTTGATCACCACGCCAACGCCGCCCGCCTCGTACATCGCCCGCGCGGTGTGCTTGCCGCCCGGCATCAGGTCGGCGATGTAGGGCGTCTCCTTGAAGATCTCCGCGACGTCGTCGAGCGTGTACTGGATGCCCGCCTCGTTGGCGATCGCCGGCAGATGCAGCCCGGCATTGGTCGACCCGCCGGTCGCCGCGACGACCTTCGCCGCGTTGTCGAGCGCCTCCCGGGTGACCACGTCCCGTGGGCGGATTCCCTCGCGCAGCGCATGCATCGCGGCGCGTCCGGACGCCTCCACCATCGAATCGCGGGATTCGTAGGCCGCCGGAGCGCCGGCCGAAGCCGGCAAGGCGAGCCCGATCGCCTCCGACACGCAGGCCATCGTGTTGGCGGTGAACTGTCCGCCGCAGGAACCGGCGCAGGGGCACGCCGCGGCTTCGAGCTCGTCGAGCTCGGCATCCGTCATCTTGCCGGCCGCGTGCTGCCCGACCCCTTCGAAGACGTCGACGATGGTGACGTCGCGGCCCTGAAACCTGCCGGGCAGAATCGTCCCGCCATAGACGAAGACCGAGGGAACGTTGAGGCGCACCATCGCCATCATCATGCCCGGGAGCGACTTGTCGCAGCCCGCCAGCCCTACCAGAGCGTCGTAGCAATGGCCGCGCATGGTGAGTTCGACGGAATCGGCGATGACCTCCCGGCTCACCAGGGACGACTTCATGCCGTCGTGACCCATCGCGATGCCGTCGGTGACGGTGATCGTGGCGAACTCGCGCGGCGTGCCACCGGCGTCCGAGACGCCGCGCTTGGCCGCCTGCGCCTGGCGCGACAGCGAGATGTTGCAGGGCGCGGCCTCGTTCCAGCAGGTTGCCACGCCGACCAGGGGTTGATGAACCTCCTCGTCGGTCAGGCCCATCGCATAGAGAAACGCGCGGTGCGGCGCGCGCTCCGGCCCCTCGGTCACATGGCGGCTGGGAAGCTTCGACTTGTCGAAGCCGTTCGGTGTCCCTCTTGCGGAATCCGGCATGTCTGTCCCCGGTCGGTGCGAAATCCGCCGCACCATAGCCGGGGCCGGTTCGGGTGACTAGGCCGCCGCCAGCCGATCTATGGCCTCGGAAAGCCTGTCGCTGGACTGCCGCAGTTCGGCCAGGCGTTCGCGCTGTTCCTCGACCACCTCCTCGGGCGCGCGCGCGACGAAATTCTCATTGCCGAGCTTGGCGTCGATCTTGCCGATTTCTCCGGCAAGCTTTTGGAGTTCCTTCTCCAGCCGCGACTTCTCCTGCGCGATGTCGATGACCTCGCCTACGGGAAGCGCGAACACGGCCTCGTCGACGACCGCCTGCACCGCTCCCCTGGGAATCGGCGCGCCGTCGGTACCGGTTATACCGTCGAGCCGGGCGAGACGCTGGATCAATCCCCCGTGGCGATCCAGCCTGTTCCTCGTCTCGACGTTTGCCCCCCGAACGATCAGACCGAGCCTCGCCCCGGGCGGCACGTTTATCTCGGCGCGGACGGCGCGAATCGTGGAGACGGCGCGGACCACCCAGTCCATTTCCGCCTTCGCATCGGAGGCCACTGAGGAAGCGGACAGGTCGGGCCAGCGTCCGTCGATCAGCAAATGTCCGCGCGGCGCGTCCTCCGGAGCCAGCGCCTCCCAAAGCTCCTCGGTCACGAACGGCATGATCGGGTGCAGCAGGTGGAGCAGCGTGTCCAGCGTCCACGCCATCGTGGCTCGGGTCTCGGCTTTCTCCGTTTCCGTGCCGGTGTCGAGGATAGGCTTGGTAAATTCGATGTACCAGTCGCAGAACGTGTTCCAGGTGAAGCGGTAAAGCGCCTGCGCGGCGTCGTTGAAGCGGTATGCCAGGATCGCCTCTTCGGCCTCCGTTGCCGCGACCGCGACCTCTCCGACGATCCAGCGGTTCACGGTCAGCGAAACCGACCCGGGCTCGAACGTCCCCTCGGGCGCGCAGCCGTTCATTTGCGCGTAGCGGAAGGCGTTCCAGATCTTGGTAACGAAGTTCCGGTAGCCCGCGATCCGGCCGGGGGAAAGCTTTATGTCGCGCCCTTGGGCGGCAAGCGCCGTCAGCGTGAAGCGCAGCGCATCCGCGCCGTATTCCTCGATCAGCTCCAGCGGATCGAGGACGTTGCCCTTGCTCTTCGACATTTTCTGCCCGCGCGCATCGCGCACCAGGGCGTGGATGTAGACGGTCTCGAAGGGAATCTCGTCCTGGAAGCGGAGACCCATCATCGCCATCCGCGCGACCCAGAAGAAGATAATGTCGAACCCGGTCACCAGCACGCTGGTCGGGTAGTAGCGTTCGAGCTCCGCCGTCCTTTCCGGCCAGCCGAGCGTGGAAAACGGCCACAGCGCGGAGGAGAACCAGGTATCGAGAACGTCGGTGTCCTGGGACAGCTCCACGTCCTCGCCGTAATGGTCCCGGGCCGCCGCGCGGGCTTCCTTTTCCGTCATCTCGACGAAGAACGTGCCGTCCGGTCCGAACCAGGCCGGGATCCGGTGGCCCCACCAGATCTGGCGCGAGATGCACCAGGGCTGGATGTTCTTCATCCACTCGAAATAGGTGTGCTCCCAGTGCTTGGGGACAAACCGGATACGGCCGCTCTCGACCGCCTCGATCGCCGGTCCGGCGAGGGTTTCGGCGTCCACGAACCACTGGTCGGTGAGCATCGGCTCGATCACCACGCCGGAACGGTCGCCGTGCGGGATCGTCATCGGATTGTCCTCGACCGACTCGATCGACCCCGCCGCCTCGAGCTCCTCGAGGACCTTCCCGCGCGCCGCCTCGCGGGTCAGCCCCCGGAGATGGGCCGGAACGGTGTCGTTCAGATTGGCGTCCTCGTCGAAGATCGAGACCATCTCGAGCCCGTGGCGCCGGCCGACCTCGAAATCGTTGAAGTCGTGCGCCGGCGTGATCTTGACCGCGCCGGAACCCTTCTCGGGATCGGAATACTCGTCCGCGACGATGGGCAGCCGGCGCCCGACGATGGGCAGGACCGCGAACCTGCCGACGAGGTCGCTGTAGCGTTCGTCTTCGGGATGGACCGCGACGGCGGTATCGCCGAGCATCGTCTCCGGACGGGTGGTCGCGACCGTGATCGTCCGTCCATCGCCGTCCTCCACGGGATAGGCGATATACCACAGCTTGCCCTTGACCTCCCGCTGTTCGACCTCGAGATCGGAGATCGCGGTGTGCAGCTTCGGATCCCAGTTGACCAGCCGTTTGTCGCGATAGATCAGCCCGTCCTTGTAGAGCTTGACGAATACCGTGCGGACCGCCTGCGACAGGCCCTCGTCCATGGTGAAGCGTTCCCGGCTCCAGTCGCAGGACGCGCCGAGCCGGCGCAGCTGGCCGGTGATCGTGCCGCCCGATTCCGCCTTCCAGTCCCAGACGCGCTCGATGAACGCCTCGCGGCCGAGGTCGTGGCGAGTCTTTCCCTCGGCCTCGAGCTGGCGCTCGACCACCATCTGCGTCGCGATGCCCGCGTGGTCGGTCCCCGGCTGCCAGAGCGCGTCCCTGCCCTTCATCCGGGCGAATCGAATCAGGATGTCCTGGAGCGTGTTGTTGAGCGCATGCCCCATGTGAAGGCTGCCCGTGACATTGGGCGGCGGAATGACGATCGAATAGGGGGCGCCGCCCCGCTCCGGGCCGCCGGCACGCCCGCAGGCAAACGCGCCGGCCGATTCCCATCGCGAGTAGATACGGTCTTCGACTTCGGTGGGCCGATAGGTCTTGTCCATCGGTGTCTTGGAATGGTCTACGAAATACGGATCCGGCTCAGCGGCCGGCGGTAGTCTCTCCCTGGCGGGACATACGCTCGATCTCCCGCTGGACAAGGCGCTCGACGACCCCGGGAAGGTTTGCGTCCAGCCAATCCCTGATCATCGGCCGCATGATTTCCTTGGCGGCTTCCTCGATGGTCTTGCCGCCCCGTTCCTCGTGCAGCGACTTGAGCTCGGCGACGCTCTCCGCCAGGGCCGCGAACGCCGCCGCCGACGCGGCCTCCGCATTCTCGCCGAGCAGACCCGGCCTAGACCGGTCCGCCGCGGCTCCGGTGACGGTCTCTCCTGTCTCCGTGTCGACCACAGATCCGTCCTCCCTGATTTCCTGGGTCAAGTCCAGTATTTCCGGCTCGCCCTCGTCGACCTCCGGGGAAGGCTTCTCCCCGGCAGCCGCGCCTTCGGCCACCGCCTGACGGATCGATTCCAGGATTTCTTCGGTCGAAGACTCGTCCCGGGGATTGCGTTCGTTCATGTCCTGTCTTCGCCCTGCCGTTCCGGCGGCCGTCGGATCATTCGCCGATGTCGGTGCCGTACCAGCGCTGGCGTGTCTTGCGGTAGTTCTCGCGCGGATCGTACAGCTCGACTTCGAGTTCGAGGCCCTCGGCGGTGAGTTCCGCCACCGCCGAGCGCAGGGCGTAGGTCGCAACGACCAGATCGCGCCGTGCCCGCACCAGGCTGACCCGCGCATCGAGAAGTTCCTGCTCCGCGTCCAGCACGTCCAGCACGGTTCGGGACCCCACCAGAGCTTCCTGCTCGACGCCTTCGAGCGCGATCCGGGCCGCCCGTACGGCTTCGCTGAACGCCGCGATCCCGGCTTCGGCGGTCTTGTAGTCCTCCCACCGCTTCGTCGCGGTGGTGACCGCGCCGCGGACGGCCAGCAGGAACTCGTTGCGCCGCTGGACGACCGTGTGCTTGGCCGCGCGGATCCGCGAGGAAACCGCGCCGGACTGGTAGAGCGGTACGCTCACCCGTCCCGTCAATTCCATCCGGTCGGTCTCGGTGTTGGAATCGCTCAGATCGAGGGCGCGGGCGATCTGCCCCGACACGCTTACCGTCGGCCGAAGCTCGCCCTCGATCTCGAGAACCCGTTGCCGGGCGGCACGCTCGCCGTGGCGTGCCCGGACCACCGCGAAGCCGTCGGAGCGCGCCCGGGCGACGGCGTCGTCCTCGGTTGCCGGCAATTCCGAGAGCGGCTTCACCTCCTCCAGCCCCTCGGCGGGTACGCCCACGATATTCGCGAAGTTCGCGCGCGAATCCGTGAGGGTGCCGCGCGCGCGGATCAGGTCGGCGTTGGCGCGGGACAGCCGCGACCGGGCGAGCGCGACGTCGGTGCGTGTGACCTCTCCTACGCGGAACCGGTCGGTGGTCGCTTCGAGCTGTCGCTTGAGCACCCGCTGGTTGTTCGCGTTGAGCTCGACCACCGCCCTGTCGCGGACGACATCGACATACGCGACGAGCGCGGCGAGCAGTACGTCCTGCTCCACTGAGGAGAGCCGCGCGCGGTCGGAAAGGATTTCCTCCTCGACGCGGCGCGTCTGGGCGTCGTTGCGGCCGCCGCGATAGAGACTCTGGGTTACCGTCAGGCCCGCCTGATAGGGGTGGGAGGTATCGGTTTCCCTGTCCCCCCTGGCAGCTCCCAAGGTTTGGTTGAAGCGCCTCTGGGCGACTCCGGCGCTACCCTCCACGACGACCCTTGGCCGCCAGTTGGCGAGCGCCTGGCCGATCTGCTCGTCACGCCCCCTCACGCGGGCGCGTTCGGCGGCCAGCTGCGGGCTGTTCCGGTAGGCCTGGGCCAGCGCCTCCTCGATCGTCAGCGCGGCCGCCGGCGTGACCGCCGCACCGCCGAAGACGATGCCGAGCGCACCCGCCAGCGCAGCCCTCAATGCCGTTGGAATCATAGGACGAACCGTTCCGCTTTTTCGAACCCGGGAAGAGGCAGCGTATTGGCGTCGAAAGCCACACGGTTCGAGATCCCCGCGCCCGCGCGCATCGCGCACGTCGCGCGCCCCGGACCCGGACCGTCGGCGACGACTGCGGCCACACGGCCTCCTTCCGCCAGTTGATCGGTAAGCGCCGCTTCCATTTCAGGCACCGCTCCGCCCACAAGAATCGCGTTGTAGGGCGCCTGGTCAGGATAGCCCTCCCTCAAGGGCCCGTCGACGACAATCACATTGTCTATGTCCGCTTCCGCGAGGTTGCGCCGCGCCGTTTCCGCCAGCCCGGGATCGCATTCCAGCGCCACGACGGTCGAGCAGAGCCGGGAGAGTACGGCGCTCGAATAGCCGGTGCCGCAGCCGATATCGAGAACGATGTCGCCGGGCGAAACGACGAGGAGCTGCACGAGCCGGGCGAACACCATCGGTTCCATCACGAAGCGTCCGCCGTCGAGCGGAAGATCCCGGTCGACATAGGCGACCGAAGCCAGACGGCCGGGAACGAAACGTTCCCGCGGAAGTTCCAGCATCGCCGCGACAAGGGCCTCGTCGACCACCCTGTTGGTGCGCAGCTGGCTGTCGACCATGGACCGCCGCTGCGCGGCAAACTGCGCCATCCCGTCTCCTCCGGACCCTCGCGCGCCGATTGTCGATCGCCGGTGCGCTCCGCGCGGCCGCGAGGACCCTGCCCTTCCCTCGTCCTATACAAATTCCGCGCCATCGACACAACGCCCGGCTATCCGATCCGGGCGGCCGTTCCCCTCTTGCGCGGAATGGCGTAAAAGGGGCGGCGCTCGCTCCGGCCCGGTGGGAGAGTGGCTATCCAGCGGACTGCAAATCCGTTTACAGCGGTTCGAATCCGCTCCGGGCCTCCAGCGCCCACCGGTTCGCATAATTCCCGTCCCGCTCTATAGTCGGGGCGCCGCAAGAACCGACGGAGTCCATGCCATGACCGCCGAACAACGCATTGCCGGGGTAGGATCGCTCGAAGACCTCTATGCCGAACTCGGCGGCGTGGAGATGACCGCCGGCTGGATCGACCGCGACGAGCCGATCCTGTGGCGCGAGCCCGACACGGGGTTCCGGCCGCAGCATTGGCGCTATGCGGTCGCCAGGCCGGCGCTGGACGCCGCCGGGCGGCTGATCAACACCGAACTCGCCGAGCGCCGCAACCTCGTGATGCGCAATCCGGCCGATCCCGACGGGATCGCGACAACGCGCACACTGGTCTCGGCCTACCAGATGATCCTGCCCGGCGAGAAAGCGCGGTCTCATCGCCATGCGCCGCACGCGCTCCGCGTCATCATCGACGCCAAGGGTGCCTATTCGACCGTCGACGGGGTGAAGACGCCGATGGAAACCGGCGACATCGTGCTCACCCCCGGCTGGCAATGGCACGGCCACGGCCATGACGGGGACGAGCCCGCCTACTGGTTCGACGGGCTCGACGTGCCGCTGGTGCACCTGCTGGAGCCGATGTTCGTCGAGGAACACCCGGACGGTTTCGAGGAAGTCGAGCTGGTGACCGAGGACTCGCCGCTCAGATTCTCCTGGGACGGGTTGCAGAAGGCGCTCGACGAGGCGGAGCCCGATCCCGAAGGCGTCGAGGGCACGCGTATCCGGCTCGACGCGCCGGACATGCCGACGATGGCCCTCGACGTGCACCGTTTCGAGTCCGGCGAGGAGACCCGGCCGGCGCGCTCGACGACCAACGCGATCTATTGCGTCATGGAGGGCCGCGGCACCACGACCATCGAGGGCGAGCCGGTCTCCTGGGAGCGCGGCGACACGTTCGCGGGGCCGATGTGGCGGAGCGTCGCGCACAGCATCGACGAGGACGCGGTCGTTTTCCGGATGAGCGACGAGCCGCTGATGAAGTTCGCGAAATATTACCGCCGCGAGCTCGACTGATCCCCGCGTCTCTCAGTCCGGCGTTCCGCGCCGGTCGATAAACCGGTTCTGCTTCACCGCGCCGGCGAACTCGCGTTCGAGCGTTCCCGGTTCGATGACCCCGACCTCCGGCGTGAGCTCGAAAGTCTCCCTGACCGACCGGGTCAGCGCGGCGACCGTGCCATCGGTATTTGCTCCGGCCGCGAGCTCGATGGAGATACGCAACGCATCGAGGGAGTCGGTCTCGAGCGCCTCGATCTTGAAATCGGTGATCGCCCGGTCGCGGTAGAGGAAATCCTCGATCTCGGCCTGGTTGATGTTGATGCCGCGCACCTTGAAGAAGCCGGCGGTGCGCGCGGCGTGGCGGATCATCGGGAAAACCCCGAACGGCCCGCCGGTCTCGCCGCGATCCACGAAGCGGACATAGTCGCCGGTCTCCCAGCGGAGGAACGGGGTCACGGTGTTGTTCCAGAACGGCGTGACCACCAGGAGGCCCATCTCACCCTCCGGCACGGGCTGCTTGGTCTCCGCGTCGACCACCTCGACATGGTACTGGTCCGTCCAGATATGCATGCCGTCGTGGCATTCGGACTCGCTCGCCATCGCCGAGCCCTCGGTGATGCCGAACTGGTCGTAGAGCTCGGCGCCCCACAGGCGCTCCAGCCGCTCCCGCTTGCCCGGCGAGACCGGCTCCGCGGCGGTGAGGATCTTCTTCACCGAACCCGCCGCGAGGTCGATGCCGAGGCGTTCGGCGTGTTGCGCGAGCTGGAGCGCATAGCTCGCCATTCCGGCGATCACGGTGGGGCGCAGCGTCTGGATCAGCTCGATCTGCAGCGCGGTCGGCGTGCTGTTGCCGGACCCGCAGGTCACCACACCCGCGCCGAGCTGCTGCGCGGCGCGCGCATAGCAAATTCCGACCGGGTGGATGCCGAGCGGAAAACTCACATGGACGAGGTCGCCCGGCCCGCAGCCGGCCGCCGTCTGCAGGCGCCGGAACCCTTCCATGCAGTAACGCATGTCCTCCACCGATCGGGGATAGAACAGGGGCTTGCCGGTGACGCCGCCGGAACGCCAGTACTCGTCCACGGTGTCGCGGCCGGCGATGCAGAAATCCTCATGGAAACTCTCGGCCGGCAAGCGCCGCAGCTCGTCCTTGGTGAGGACGGGGATGCGGTTCCATTCCTCGGGATCGTCGAGCCGGGAAACGTCGATGTCGTCGAGGCGGCCGGCAAAGAAGCGCGAGCGTTTCGCGCGTTCGACGGCGATCGGCAGCCGTTCGCGCCGGATCGCCTCGATCTCGTCGCGCGAGCGCGGCAGCGGGAGCGGGTATTCGCGTTCGGTCATGACCGTTCCTCAGGCTTCGCCGAGCGCGCGGGCGCGTTCCCGCAGCACGAACTTCTGCACCTTGCCGGTGGAAGTCTTGGGCAGGTCGCAGAACACCACCGTCTTGGGGGCCTTGAAATGGGCGAGGTTATCGCGGCAGAACGCGATTATGTCGGCCTCCGTCGCTTTCTCGTCCTCCTTCAGGGTGACGAAAGCGCAGGGCGTCTCGCCCCATTTGTCGTCCGGGCGCGCGGTGACCGCGGCTTCCAGCACGGCGGGGTGGCGGTAGAGCACCTCCTCGACCTCGATGCTCGATATGTTCTCGCCCCCTGAGATGATGATGTCCTTCGAGCGGTCCTTGAGCTCGACATAGCCGTCCCTGTGCCACACGCCGAGGTCGCCCGAGTGGAACCACCCGCCGGCGAACGCCTCTTCCGTCGCTTGGGGGTTCTTCAGATACCCCTTCATGACAATGTTGCCGCGATGGAAGACCTCGCCCATCGTCTCGCCGTCCCTGGGCACCGGCTCGAGAGTATCCGCATCGGCGACCATGATGCCTTCCTGGACTTGGTAGGCGACCCCCTGCCGTGCCTTGAGGCCGGCCTGTTCCGCCGACGGCAGAGCGTCCCAGTCCTCATGCCAGGCGCATACCACGTCCGGCCCGTAGGTCTCGGTCAGGCCGTAGACGTGGGTGATCCGGAAACCCGCCGTTTCCATCGCCTCGATGACCGCCGCGGGGGGCGGCGCGCCGGCGGTCATCGCCTCTACCCGGCGCGGAAGCGCGCGCTTTTCGCTTTCCGGCGCGTTGGCCAGCATGTTGAGAACGACCGGCGCGCCGCAGAAATGGGTTACCCCGTCCTCGGCGATCGCGCGGTAGACGGGCTCCGCCTCCACCCGGCGCAGGCAGACATGGGTGCCCGCCAGCGCGGTGATCGTCCAGGGAAAGCACCAGCCGTTGCAGTGAAACATCGGCAGGGTCCAGAGATAGACCGGGTGCGGCGGGATCGCCTGCGCCATCAGGTTTCCGAGCGCGTTGAGATAGGCGCCGCGGTGGTGATAGACGACGCCCTTCGGATTGCCCGTCGTGCCCGAGGTGTAGTTGAGCGGGATCGCGTCCCACTCGTCCTCCGGCGGCCGCCAGTCGAACCCGGGATCGCCGGAGGCGATGAAGTCCTCGTACTCGATATCGCCGATGAGGTCGCCGCCGCCGGCCGCCGGATCGTCGATATCGATCACGTAGGGTCGTCGATCCAGACGGCTCAGCGCATCGGCCACGACCGGCGAGAATTCCCTGTCGGTCAGCAGAACCTTCGCTTCGCCGTGGTCGAGAATGAAGGCGACGGTCTCGGCGTCGAGCCGGACGTTGACGGTGTTGAGCACCGCGCCGGTCATCGGCACGCCGAAATGGGCCTCGAATATCGCCGGCACGTTGGGCGCGAAGACCGCCACGGTGTCGCCCCTGCCGATTCCCCGTGCCGTCAGCGCGGAGGCCAGGGCCCGGCAGCGGCGCTCGGTCTCGCGCCACGCGAAGCGGCGTTCGCCGTATACCACCGAGACGCGATCCGGATAGACCGTCGCGGTGCGCTTGAGGAAGCTGAGCGGCGTCAACGCCGCGAAGTTCGCGGCGTTCTTCTCGAGTCCGTCGTCATACGGATTCCCGTGTCGCGGGGCGCGATCGGACATTCCCGACCTCCGGAAGAACCATGACGGTCGAAAGAATAGACCGGCGTTCGGTGGAAGCAACCGACGCGGCGCGGAACGGAACGGGCGGCGCGGGTCTATTCCTGTTCGGCCGCCCCGTCTCCGGGCTTGCCCCGCTCCTTGCCGTCTTCCCTGATGGCGTCCTTGACGACGGTGCCGACGGCTTCCGCGCCGGACACGACGGCCGAGCCCACGGCGGCGATCCCGCCGCATCCGGAGAGCGCCAGACAGGCCCCGAGGGCCGCTGAGGCGCAGGCCCATCGAAATGCCGGGCGGGCAGGTTTCACGGGCCGGCGCCCCGGTCGAACGAGAACCGGAACCCTTCGCCCGCGCTTTTCACCCTGCCCCCGGTCGGCGCCGGGAAATGCGCCGGCAGCACGAGGACGCCGCCATCGGCGTGGCGTTCGAGGAAGATCCTGCGGGTGAGGTGCGACTGCTCCGGATCGACGCAGAAGCAGCTGCTGAGCGCGGGCTCGGCGCATTGCAGCGCGTGGTGCATCATGTCGCCGGTCATCACCGCTTCCGCGCCGCCGTCCCTGATGCGGACGCAGACATGGCCGGGCGTGTGGCCGCGCGACGGCTCGAGACGGACCCACGGGTCGATCTCGTGATCGCCCGACACGAAATCGACCTGACCCGCCTCGATCACCGGCAGGATGCTGTCCTCGTAGAACGGGTCGTCGACGAATCGTTCGGTTTCGTACTCCGCCTGCCAGAACTCCCATTCCTCGCGGTCGAACAAATACCGCGCGTTGGGAAAGGTCGGCACCCAGCGCCCGTCGAGAAGCCGCGTGTTCCAGCCGACGTGATCGACGTGGAGATGGGTGCAGAGCACGTAGTCCACCGCCTCCGGCGTCACCCCCGCGTTCGCGAGGTTCTCGATATAGGGCCAGCTCTTCCGGTGATAACGGACCTTCCCGGGCCGTTCCCGGTCGTTGCCGCTGCAAGTGTCGACCAGGATCAGGCTTCGCGGCGTGCGGATGACGAAGCTGTGGAAGGAGATGACCAGCATCCCCGTTTCCGGGTCCAGCAGCGCCGGTTCCAGCCATTCCCGGTGCCGGGCGAGAATCTCTTCCGTGACCTTGGGCAGCAGCGTCGCCGGGGGCGTCAGCGGCTGCTGGAACTCGACCACCCGGTCGATGCGAACCTCCCCGATGGACCAGCCCGGGTTCATTCGCCGACGATCACCAGCTTGCTGTCGGCGGCCTTCTCCCGCATCGGAATCAGCTTCTGGTAGGAGGGCGCCTCGTACCACGCCTTGAGAGCGGCCATCGATTCGAACTCGACGACGACGAGCCTCTCGGGCTCCCAGGCGCCTTCCAGCTTCTCGCCGGGCCCCATCGCCACCACCCTGCCCCCCGCGGCCTCGGTATCCGCGACCGCGAGCTCGACATACTCCTTCAGCAACCCGGGATCCCTGACGTTGCGCGTCTCGGCAATCAGATAGGCGGCCATCGATTCGTTCTCCCCCTCGCGGTCGGCCCCGGCGCGGTCCCTTATCGACGGAAGACGGTCAGGCTTCGACCGGGGCTTTCTTCGCCATGAGCTCTTCCATCGTCCCGCCCTTCGCCGGACCGTCGTAATAGACGTTGGGGGTCTCGAACATCACCAGCATCAACGCGCCGTCGGGCGACGTCGCGACATGACGGTTGCCGGCCGGCCGCCAGACATACTGGCCGGGTCCGCAGACGCCGTCATGGTCCTCCAGAGAGCCCTCCAGGATGTAGCTCTGTTCGAGGCCGGTATGCTCGTGATCGGGAATCGTGGCGCCCGGTTCCATCTTCACCAGCATGGTCCGGACCCCGCCGTTCTCGTCCTGCAAGAGGATCTTGGCCGAGACGCCCTCGAACGGCGATGGCTGCCATTCCAGGGAGTCGACGTCGACATAGCGCGACGCAAGCTCGTCGATGCCCGCATGGGCGTCGGTGTTCGGTGTCTGCACGGTCTTTCCTCCCCAATATCCACGGGAATCCTCCACCCGGCGGCGAAGGATGTCAACGAGCGCGCCGCTTCGTGTCGTTAGCAGATGATCTGTCCGGTTTAGGTAGCACATGAGTTGTCCGGTTAGGTGTCTCGGAGATGGGGGTGCCTTGATGAACCGGACGAGGTGGCTACAGGAGCGCAGGATGGAGAAGTTTTGCGATGTGCTTGGG
>JAJDVM010000361.1 GCA_022826125.1 Defluviicoccus sp. | reverse complement strand
ATTGCCGCCGCGCCCGCGCCGGCCGGCTGGGAGGATTACGAAACCGCGCTCGCCCGGGCCGACCCCGGCGGGTTCGCGCCCCCCGAGATCGCGCCCCGCCAGGTCGCCTTCCTGCCCTACACGTCCGGGTCCACCGGCCGGCCCAAGGGCGTGCTGCTCGCCCATGACGGGATGCTGTGGGCGATCCGTTCCGCCCAGCGCCACTGGCCCGCCGCGCCGGAAGACCGGGCGCTGATCGCGGGTCCGCTCTACCACAAGAACGCGATGCGGGTTTCGGTGAAGCCCAAGCTGCATGTCGGCGCTTCGGTGGCGATCCTGCCTCGCTTCGAGCCCCGCTCGTTTCTCCAGGCGCTCAGCGACCGCCGCTGCACCGAGGCGGGCGGCGTGCCCGCGATGTACCGGATGATGCTGGCCGAGCGGGATCTGCTCGAAAGCCTCGACTTCTCGTCCCTCAAGGTCCTGGAGATGGGATCGGCGGTCGTCGGCGCGGAGCTGATCGCCGCCGTCGAAGCCGCCTTCGGCGCGGACGTGATCGAGGCTTACGGGCTGACCGAGGGCGGCGGGCCCTTGCGCGAGGCGGCCGACGGGAGGCAGGCGCCGCGCGGCAGCTGCGGGCTGGCGGCTCCCGGGGTCGGCGTCAGGCTGATGGGCGAAAACGGCGAGGAGCCGGAAGAGGGCGAGCTCTGGGTCCGTTCGCCCGCGGTTCTCGTCGGCTACAACAACCGGCCCGACCTCGACGCCGAACGGACAATGGACGGCTGGCTCCGCACCGGCGATCTGTTCCGCCGCGACGCGGAGGGATTCTTCTATTTCCAGGGCAGGACCGACGACCAGTTCTCCTGCGGCGGGGAGAACATCAATCCCAAGGAGGTGGAGCTGCTGCTGGTTCAGCACCCCGACGTGATCGACGCCGTCGTCGCACCCGTGCCGCACGCGCTCAAGGATCTCGCGCCGGCCGCGCTGGTCACCCTGCGCCCCAACCGGCAGGCGGACGAGGAGGCGCTCAAGGCGTTCGCGCTGGAGCACGGCCCGGCCTATGCGCATCCCCGCCGGATATTCGCGGTCGAGGAATTGCCCGTCGGCGGCACCGGAAAGATCGACCGCAAGGCGGTGCGCGACCGTCTTCTGACCCTCATCGCGGACGGTTCCGTGCCGTGACGGTTCTGGTGACCGGCGCGGCGGGGTTCATCGGCTACCATGTGAGCGCGTTCCTGCTCGAACGCGGGGAAACGGTGGTCGGGCTCGACGCGGTCACCGATTACTACGATGTCGGTCTGAAGGAAGCGCGGGTCGGCCGCCTCGAACGGCGCGACCGGTTTACCATGCTTCGGCTCGATCTCGCGGACCGCGACGCCGTATTCGCGGCGCTTGCCGGGGTGGGCGGGATAGACCGTGTCGTCCATCTCGCCGCGCAGGCGGGCGTGCGTCATTCGCGCGACCGGCCTTTCGCCTATGTCGACGCCAACCTCGTGGGGCACATGACGGTGCTCGAATATTGCCGGCACCTGCCCGGCTTGAAGCATCTCGTTTATGCGAGCTCGAGTTCCGTTTACGGCGCCAACGCGAAGCTGCCTTTCGCTGTCGAGGACCGGACCGATACGCCGATTTCGCTCTATGCCGCGACCAAGCGGGCGAACGAGCATATGAGCTATTGCTACAGCCATCTTTACGGCATTCCGCAGACCGGGCTCCGCTTCTTCACGGTCTACGGGCCGTGGGGCCGCCCCGACATGGCGCTCTTCAAGTTTACCGCCGCAATCCTCGACGGCCGGCCCATCGAGGTGTTCAACGACGGCGACATGAAACGGGACTTCACCTATGTCGACGATGTCGTGCCCGGGGTCGTCGCGGCGCTCGACAGCCCGCCCGATAACGCGAACGGTGCGCCGCACCGGCTCTACAATATCGGCAACAACCGTCCCGAGCCCCTGATGCGGCTCATCGCGATCCTGGAGGACAGTCTCGGCACGAAAGCGAAGATCGACTTCCGCCCGATGCAGCCCGGCGACGTCAAGGAGACATATGCCGACATTTCCGCAAGCCGCCGCGACCTCGGCTTCGCTCCCGCCACCCCGATCGACATCGGCGTTCCCCGGTTCGTCGACTGGTTCCGGGGCTACCACGGTGTCGACACGCGCGCCGGCCGATGGCGCGCCCGGCAGGATTCGAACCTGCGACCCCGAGATTAGGAATCTCGTGCTCTATCCTGCTGAGCTACGGGCGCGTCCCGCGAGCTATAGCAAAACCCCGCCCGCCCATCTATTGATGATCGTGCAGGACTTCCGAATAGGTCGGCATCGGCCACGAGCGCGCATCCACCAGCACCTCCAGCCGGTCGACCACATCGCGCGCCGACTGCATGCAGGGCTTGAGGGTTTCGTGGGCATATGACGCCGATTGCCCGGGGTCGTCGTGCGGAAAGGCCTCGAATACGTCGGCCAGGCCGTCGATCTCCGAAAGAAGCCGTTCAACAAGCTGACGTTTCTCGTCGAACAGCCGCGATTTGAAACCGGACTCGCCGTCCGAACGGACATCCTCGACAACGACCGGAACGATCAGGGTCCGCAGGATCCGCAGCTGCGCGCGCGCCTCGATCCAGAGCTCGGTGGCGTAGGCCTCCTGAAGGACGCCTTGGCGCGCCACGAGCTCGCGCTCGTTGAAGATGCCGAGATCGCCCATCAGCTTGACGTTCTTGTCCGCCGTCAGCGCTTCGTACGCTTCCGGGCTGCTCCTGAGGTGGATCAGCCCGTGCTTCTCGGCGTGCTGGTAGAGCGCGTCGGAATAACCGTCGCCGCTGAACAGGGCGCCCTGGTTTTCCTGGATGGTCTCGCGAATAACCTGGTCCGCCGGCTTGCCCGCGTCGATCTCGTCGCACATGTGCTTGAGACTGTCCGCCAGCGCGGCGTTGACCATCGTCAGCGGGAACGCGATGTGCTGGTTGCCGCCGACGGCTCGGAATTCGAAGCGGTTGCCGCACCAGGGGAACGGCGCGGTGCGATTGCGGTCTTCCAGGTTGGCCCTGACATCGGCGACCGGTGCGGTTATCTCGATCTCCTTCTTCTCGGTCCCGTATCCGCCGAAGCCCGCGCCCTCCGCCACCGCCTTGACATGCGCTTCGAGCTGCTCGCCCAGATGGAGCGTGATGATCGCGGGGGGCGCCTCCTGGGCGCCCAGCCGGTGGTCGTTGCCGGTGGTCGACACCCCGCAGCGCAGCAGGTCTCCGTGCATGTTGACCCCGCGCAAGAGGGCCGCGACGAAGGCGATGAAGCGCCGGTCCTCCTCCTCGGTTTCGCCCGGCACGAACAGGTTGACGCCGCTGTCGGTGTTGAGGCCCCAATTGTTGTGCTTGCCCGTGCCGTTGATGCCGGCGAACGGCTTCTCGTGGAACAGGACGACGAGGTCGTGGTCGAAGGCGAGGTCGCGAAGCACGTCCATGGCGAGAACGTTCGTGTCGGCCACGAGGTTCGCCAGACCGAAGATCGGCGAGATTTCGTGCTGGGCCGGGGCCACCTCGTTGTGGGTGCAATGGATGGAGATGCCCAGTTCCCACATCTTGTCCCGGGCCTCGGCGATGTAGCGGTGCACCCTGGGCGACAGCTTGGAGAAGTAGTTAGTATCCATTTCCTGGCCGCGCAGCGGCGCCGCGCCCAGCAGGGTACGGCCCGCGGCGACGAGGTCGGGCCGCGCCAGGTATTTCTCCCTGTCGATCAGGAAGAACTCCTGTTCCCAGCCCACGTTGCACACGACCTCTCTGGTGACGTTGTCGCCAAGCAGCGACAGAAGCCGGACGCTCAACTCGTTGACCGCCATGTCGGCCCGCAGCAGCGGAGTCTTCTGGTCGAGCGCCTCTCCGTTCCAGGTCACGAAGGCGGACGGGATATAGAGCGTCTGGCGGTAGACGAATGGCGGCGATCCGGTGTCCCAGCCGATATAGGCCGCGGCCTGATGGGTTTCCCGGAGCCCCCCGTTGGGAAACGAGGAACCGTCCGTTTCGGTCTGGAACAGCTGCGAGCCGGACAGTTCGATGATCAGCCGGTCGGTGGCGAAATCGACCCCGACGAACGTCTCGAGCTTTTCTCCGTGAATTGCGCCCCGCATCGGCGAGAACCAGTGGGAGTACCCGATGCAGCCCTTGGATTGCGCCCACTCCCGGATGGACTTCGCCAGCGCGTTGGCGAAGTCCCGGTCCATCGGCACCCCAGTCGCGCGGCACTGCGCCAGGGCGTAGTAGACATCCGGATCCACCAGCTTCTTCAGGACCGCGTCATCCAGCACACTGCTGTTGATTCCGGCCAGGGCGGAGGGCAGGGCGGCTTCCTGCGTCGGTGCTTCGTGCGTGGAGTGCGTGATCGCCATTATGCGGCCTTCCCTGGGAACTTCGGAGGTCCGGCAAGGCTAGTACATGAGCGGATCGACCACCAAGAAAAACCATCCGCGCCGTGGATGGCCGCGCATAAGCTTTATTTGTTTGACCTTTTCGAAAAAAGGCAAAGACTTGAGCGGAGAAGAAAACGCCATAGACCGCCGAAGCCGCCCACGGGATTACCCCGTTCGTTGGGGCTCCAGGCTCGGCCTTTTGGAATTTGGATGAGTCGCCATTCTTGAACTCTCCCTGAAAAACGATCTGCACGAGCTTGCCGTCGCGGCCGAGCATGTCGAGGCCTTCTGCGCCGAGCACGGCGTGGCGCCCGAAATCGCCTTCGCGATCAACGTGTCGGTGGACGAGCTGCTCACCAACACGATCAGCTATGGCTACGACGATTCGGACGGACACCGGATCCAGATGACTGTTCGGATGGAGGGGAGCGTCCTCGTGGTCGAGCTGGCGGACGATGCCAAGCCCTACGATCCGACCGCCGCGCCTTATCCCGATGTCGATGCCCCCATGGAGGAGCGTCCGATCGGCGGACTCGGGGTTCACTTCGTCCGGGAGCTGATGGACGGTTTTCGCTATCGGCGCAGCGACGGACGCAACATCGTGACCCTTACCAAGGAGACGCGGAACGGCGGTTCTGCGGCGTAAGCCTGCATACCGTCATGGCGCGGTACCGGGCGGGCCATGTCGCCCGATTGCCGGGCATTCCGGCGATCGTCGGGCTTGCGTTTCCGATGACCGCGCCTGCTGGGGAGCCCTTGCATTCCGATGATGGCTCATGCTTCTTTATGCTGTCATCGGACAGCTTCTGGTGTCGTGGATACTTTCGAATTGATCTGAGTCCGGGGAGCGGATCCCTGCTTCCTCATTTACCCAGTCCGCAAGCCTCTTGCGAGGCGCCGTTACGCGGTAGGGCGAGAGGTGCGCCGGCATGAAATTCGGGTTGGCCACAAAGATCACCATGGCCTTGGTGGTCATTCTCGCCGCCGGCGTGGCGATGACCACCGTGCTGAGCGCGCACATATTCGAGCGCACGCTCTCCGATTTCCTGACCTCGCGGTTCGAGTTCGAGATCAACGACGTGCGTCAGCGCATGGAAACGCAGATGGATCTCGGTATCGAGCTTTCCGATCTGCAGGGCGTTTCCGAAATGCTGGGAGAGTACCAGCAAGCCGGCGAGCAAATCCTGTCCATCGAGGTGTTCGACGAGAAAGGCGTCGTGCTGTTCAGCACCGATCCCAGCTTCGTGGGGGACCTCGTCACCGAGGAATGGGTCGCGGCATGGCGCGCCAGCCGCGGGCGGCAGGTCTGGTCCGACCTAGAGCGCGACGCCCGTGTCGTCGGAGTGCCCTTGAGAGACAACCTCGGACGGGATGTCGGCTCTCTCGCCCTCCGCTATTCCCGCGAATTCTTCGACGACAACGTGACCGCCCAGACCGCGAGGCTCCTCCTGATCGGCGCGATCGTGGTTCTGGGCGTAATCCCGCTGTGCATCGTCGGTTCGATGATTCTTCTGCGCGGTCTGCGCCGGGAGCTGCAGGACTTGCGCGAGACCATGGACGACCTGGCGAACAGGCGCCGCGACAGCGAAGCGCTCGGCCGCAGCGGGGCCGGCCACCCGCGGCTTGCCGTGTTCGCCTCCACCGCGCTTACCGCCCATGACGACATCGATGCCGCTCTCGCCGAAGTCCGCCGGCTCGACGAAGAGGAAACGGTATGAATTCCCGTCCGGAAGCACCGGAGCACGCCGAAGAGAACGGGCAGGGAGGCATCGCCCGGACCCGCAGCGTGCTCGCCCGTCTGGTGCTTCTCTCGGTCATCGTGCTCCTGCTCGGACAGATCGTGGTCGCCGCGTTGGCGGTTACCGGTTTCGAGAAGGCGCTCGAACCTCAGCTCAGCCAGAAGGCGGGCGCGGTGGGCAAGGCCGTCGCCGATCAGATCGAGTTCGTGGTGGACGAACTCCAAATTCCGCCCGATGAACTCGTCGGCGTCACGCCTTTCCTCGAAAAGATCCTGCGGTCCAACGCCGACATCGAGTACCTGCTCGTCGTGAACCCCTCGTCGGAGGTTCAGTTCGCGAGCGGACTCTCGCCGGAGGCGCTGGAGCGTATCGTGCCGCATTTGCCGGATGCGAACAGCGCGAGGGGTTCCACGTCGGAGGTCGCCGACTTCATCAATAGCGTGTTCCCGATCGCGGCGGACGGCCGTGTGGTTACCGTGCTGCATGTCGGTGTCAGCGGGGAGTACGTTCGCGGGCGGTTGACCGATCTTCTCTACGAAGCCATCACGGTGATCGTGGTGTCGCTGCTCGTGACCCTCGAAATCCTGATGTTCCTCATGAGCGTCCGGGTCTCCGGACCGCTGGAGCGCATCGAAGCGATGCTCGCCGACGGTACGCAGGGCGTATTCGTCAACCGTCTCGCGATGCGGGCGCGCGACGAGATCGGCGACCTCGTCGCCGCGTTGAACCGGGCGTTGCGAGGGCTTCGGCAACATTACGAAGATTTCCATTTCGACGTGCGCGAGATCCAGGACGCCCAGATCGACAGGGGCATCGTCGGCCGGATTCGAGCGGCGTGCCAGCCGGTCGAGGAGCGCTACAAGTTTACCGGCGGCGAGGAATTGAGGCCCCGCAACGCCATGCAGATAAGGGTTCCGCTCTTCCTGTTCATGTTCGCGGAAGAGTTGCCCCGTTCGTTCCTTCCGCTGTTCATCGCCCGCCTCAGTCCCACGGATGCCGGCATTTCCGACGAGTTGCTGTTCGGGCTGCCCATCACGCTCTTCATGCTGGCCGGCATGTTGGCCGTCCCGATCGGCGGCGGTCTGGCCGACCGGTTCGGGGCGCGGCGGGTGTTTCTCGCGGGGATCGTGCCGGCGACGATCGGGTATTTCGGTACGTTTCTCGCGCAGGGGTATTACGATTTCGTGGCCTGGAGGATCCTTTCCGGCGTCGGATACGGCCTGATCTTCATTTCCGCCCAGGCTTGGGTCGCGGACAATACCGGCGAGCGGAATCGCGCCCAGGGCATGGCGGTCTTCGTGGGCGGAGTCTTCGCCGCCACCATTTGCGGGCCGTCCATCGGCGGTATTTTCGCCGACCGCATCGGCTTCGAGGCGACCTTCCTGATCTCGGCCGGCCTGGCCGGTATCTCCGGTGTGCTGGTCTACGCCATGCTGGACAGGACCGTCAGCGGACGCACGAAGCATGGAACCGTGCTGGGGGGCAGGGAGTGGAGGATACTCGTCTCCGATGTCCGCCTGTTCGCCGTTGCCGTTTTCGCCGCGATCCCCGGAAAGCTGATCCTGGCGGGTTTCCTGTTCTACCTGGTCCCGCTGTACTTGAGCGAGCTCGGCACCCGGCAATCCGTGATCGGCTGGATGATCATGCTTTACGGCGTTTCCACCCTGCTTTGCATGCCGCTCGCCTCCCGCTTCGCGGATCGTTCGGGGCGGCACGCGACCGTGGTCGCGGCGGGCGGTCTGGCGGCGGGGCTCGGCTGTCTCGCGATACTGATAGACGATGCGGTGGGCGGTCCGTCCGGCGCGGTGATGATTGCCATCCTCGCCCTCGGATTCGGCCACGCTCTCGCCCTCACCTCGCAGATCGCGATCGTCCAGGAGGTTGCCAGCCGGCACGGCGGTATCGGTCAGGCCTCCGCCATCGGCGCCTACCGGCTGGTCGAACGCGCGGGAATGGTGCTCGGGCCCATCGTCGCGGCGGCGCTCGCCGCCAGCTTCGGTTACCGGGGCGCGATCGTCGGCATCGGCGTCATCGTACTCGTCTGCATCGCTCTGTATGCGGTCATGCTATACCTGTCGCGAAGCGCCTCCGCGGTGGGTGGGAGCGAGATGGCGTGAGCCGCCTCATTCGAATTTTTCTGCCGATTCTCTGCGCCACGCTTTTCCACGCTGCCGCGGAGCCCGTGGCCCAGACGACAGGCGTTGCGAAGCCGTTCAGGATTTTCGCCGTGGTGTGGCGCGGCGAAACCGAAGTCGAGCAGGGTTTTCGCGACTATCTCACCCAACGGGGCATCCCCTTCGAGATGACCGTGCGCAACCTGAACCTCGATCGCAAGAATGCGCCCCCCATCGTCGAGGAGATCAAGCGCGAGCGTCCCGATCTGGTTTACACGTGGGGTACGGCCACCACCTCCAGCATCGTCGGCAAGATAAAGACCGACACCCCGGAATCGTTTGTCCGCGACATTCCCTCGGTGTTTACCCTGGTCGCCTACCCCAAGGCATCCAAGCTCGTGGAGAGCTACGAAAGTACCGGACGTTCCGTCACCGGCGTCGCTTTTCTGGCCCCGGTAGAGACCCAGCTCAAGACCATCCTCGCATACCGGCCGTTCACCAAGATCGCGGTGATTTACGACAAGACTGCGGGCAATTCGCGCATAAACGTCGCCGAATTGCGACAGGTCGCGCCGAAGCTGGATGTCGAGCTGGCGGTGCTGCCGGTTCCCCTGCTCGGAAACGGAAAGCCCGATCCCGCGGCTTTGCCCGGTCTGGTGGAGAAGGCGAAGAGGGAGGGCGCCCAACTCCTCTATATGGGTCCCGACTCTTTCCTCACGAGGCATGCCAAGGCGTATACCGCCGCCGCGCTCGCCGCCGGGCTGCCCACCTTCGCCTCCACCCAGGCGCCGTTGAGGAACTCGCGGGCGATGTTCGGGCTCGTGACCGACTACCATACCCTCGGAAAGCTCACCGCTCTCCAGGCGGAGCGTATCCTGGTGGAAAAGCGCAAGCCCCAGGATTTGCCGCTGGCGCGACTCGCGCGCTACAAGCTGTGGATCAACCGCGACGTGATGAGCGAGATCCGATTGTATCCCCCGATGGACATGATCGCGATCGCCGACTTCAAGACCAGCCCCGGCGGCTAGACGGCGAGGAGGAGGACCAGGACGTTGCTGCTGCGTACCCGGATAAGCCTGCTCGTGATTCTGGCCCTGGCGGTCATCTGCGTCGGTGTCGCGCTTGCCTCGATCACGCGGGAAGACCTGATCCGCGCGCAGTTCTCCGACGTCACCGTGGTCGATCGTTCCAACCTGTGGCGCAAGATCAACGACGGCCTGATCCAGCGCATGGAGGACAAGGCCCCGATCGCGGCGCAAGACCGGGAGTTCATCCAGGCCGTCCGGGCACGCGATCAGGAAGCCGTGCGGCGGCGGGGCGCGGTCATCGCCAAGAAACTTCTCGATGAAGGGATCGCCGACCGGTTCGACGTGCTGTACCCCGACGGATCGCTTGCCTACTCTTCCGAATCCGCCCTGTTCCAGAGTTCGGTCATCGCCAACGCGGTCGCGCGCAATGCGATCCGGCAGGGATCCACGATAAGGGGCATCGGCAACGACCAGCTACGCAATGTCGTGGTCGCTCTGGGCATTCCATTGAGCGCGGCTCCGGGAACGCTCGATGCGTCGGGCCTGGGCGTCTACGCGACCCGCATCGACGAAGCGCTTCTGGAGATGGAGCGGGCGACGAAATCGTCCGTGCTGATAGTCAACCGCCGAGGCAGGCTGCTTGCCGGCTCCGCCGGAACTCTCTGGGAAAGCGTGGACAAGCTCATCGACCTGAGCTCGGTCGGCACGCTGACGACCGTCGAGGCGGACGATCGGGTGTACTCGGTGGTGGTGCTGCCGCACACCGCCGATCTCGGTTCCCTGGTGGCTCGCCTCGTCGGCATCAAGGATGTGACCGAGCTCGCCTTGCGCCAGGAACGAGTCAGCCACATCACCATCGGCTCGGTGGGGGCGTTCCTGCTCGTCGTGTTGTTCGGGCTCGGCTTTTACATGTCCCGCTCGTTCGCGCCGTTGACCGACGGGGTGGAGGTTCTGAACGCCCTGTCCCGCGGCGATCTTCAGGCGAGGGTCGAGGCCGCCGGCGGCCGGGATGAGGTGGGGCGGATCGCTGGCGCGGTAAACGTCTTTCGCGCCAATCTCATCGCTTTCGATCGGTTCCGCCGGTCGCGCGAACGACAGAGGCGCCGCCAGGAGCGATTCATCAGGCGGGAGATGACGCAGCTCGCCGACACGCTCGACGAAGAAGAGCGCGTGTCGGTGCTCGCGGAGCTGGATCAACTCGAACTTCTGGTCCGCGATGCACCGGACGGCGAGAGCGAGACCATTTCGATCGCCGAAGCGACGGACAGCGCCGCGACCGCGATGACCCGCGAATCGGACAGCCTCGCGATGACCGCCCTGGCGTTCCAGAAAATGTCCGACAGGGTCCAGAGTCAGAACCAGAGCCTGCGCGACGCGCTTGCCGCCAAGAACGCGTTCATCGCGCTGCAAAAGGAGCTGGATATCGCTGCTCGCGTGCAGCTCTCTTTGCTGCCCGACACCATTCCCATGTCCGATGTCGTCCAGATCACCGGCATCATGAGGCCCGCGAAGGAAGTCGGCGGCGATTTCTACGATTTCTTCCGCCTCGACCAGGATCACATCGGAGTGGCCGTCGCCGACGTGTCGGGTAAGGGCGTGCCCGCCGGCCTCTTCATGGTCATGGCGCGCACCCTGATGCGGGCCACCGCGGCCAATCATATAGGAGAGCCCGGTCTGGTCCTGAAAAGGGTCAACGACTTTCTCGAACAGAACAATTCCGAGGGTTTGTTCGTAACCCTGTTTTACGGGGTTCTGGATGAGCGGTCCGGCGTCTTCACCTACGCGAATGGCGGCCACAACCCGCCCATCGTCGTCGGTGACGACGATGCCATCCCGTTGGCTACGACGGGCGGGGTGGCGCTCGGCATGTTCCCCGGGCTCGACTACTCCGCGGCGAAGGTGGATATGGGTCCCGGCTTCCGGCTGGTTCTGTTCTCCGACGGCATAACCGAAGCCTTCAACGAGACCGACGAGCTGTTCGGCGACGAGCGGCTGCTGGACACGACCCGCACGCTGCCCGAAGTGCAGAGTCCGGACGAGGACGTGAACCACATCGTTTCGGCGGTAGACGAGTTCGCCGGCGAGGCGCCCCAGTTCGATGACATCACATGCGTTGTCCTCGTCTACAAGGGCGAGTTCTCGGGAGACGAAGCCCCGCCCGGTGCCGCCGATGAGGCGGTGTGAAACCGGAGCGTCGAAGCGGACGCGAGCGGTTGCCGGCCGGGGTGCGGCCGTGAGACGCGGCCAAACCGGGGAACCGCCGGACCGCCGTCTCCAGCGGCTTCGATATAGGGCGGTCCCGGTCACTCTCGAACCCGACCCCCGTGCTGTCCCGATGGGACGAATTTCAAGATGACGGAGCCCGGCAGTACAGGGCAGGGCGCGATGTCCGCCGCACACCGGGCCGATGCCGCTTTACGGGAAGAATACGCCCGGCACGGATCGCCGCCCCCGCAAGCCTTGAACTGGGAGGATTACGCCTCCCTGATAGACGCCATGGATGCCGGCCTCGGGGAGCGGCCGGCCATGCACTCCTTTGCCTACGAGCATCCCCTTCGCCTCCAGGATCCCGAAACGGGTGTGGGGAAGCCGTATTCGTTGCGGCTTGCCTACTCCGATCCGGGAGGAGACGGGGAACCCGTCGTCGCGATCGGCGGACTTACCAACGTAGCCCAGCGGTTCGACTTTTTCGCACTCGACGCGGCGCCCGAATTGCGCGTCATCGGCCTCGACCTGGCCGGCCGCGGGCACAGCGGCTGGCTCGCGGAGTTGTCCGATTATCGCCTCGAGACCTATGTCGAGCAGCTCGCGCAGCTCATGGAGCATCTCGGACTTTCGTCCTGCACCCTGTTGGGTTCTTCGCTCGGCGGATCGACCGCCATCACTTTTGCGGCACGGTATCCCGAGCGCGTTCGCCGCATCGTGCTGAACGACAGCGGTCCCTATATTCCGGTGGAACGGCGCGCCCGCAGGGCGAGGGCGGTCGCGCGCCACTACGTATTCCGCAGCCCCGCCGAGGTATTCCGCCGAACCGGAGCGGCGCAGAAACATTCCGGACCGGCGCCCGATGCCGTTCTGCTGCACACCGCGCATCACCGGACGCGATGGTCGGACGACGAGGACGGGCGTGTCTACCGGCACGACCTTCGCGCGTTGCTCGCCTATCGCTCGGATGCCCGGAGCAGCCTCGACCTATGGGAGGAGTGGGCAAGGCTGAAATGCCCGGTCCTCTTGATTCACGGGTTGCAAAGCGATGCCACCACCGACGAAACGATCGACAGGATGCGCGGGATCGACGGTTTTTCGGTCATCCACGTGCCGGACACCGGCCATACACCGACCCTCAGCGACGGCCCCCTGATCGCTGACGTGGCACGCTGGGTATGCGAAGATCGACCCTTCGCCCAGGATCTGATTCGACCCACCGCCGACTGGCCCAGGAGAATACTGTATCCCGATGACGGGCAATCTTCCTGAGTCCGGTTTCTTTTTTGTCCGCCACGGACAGACGGCCGCGAACCGTGACGGCATTCGCTCGGGCGGAGACAGCGATACCCGCCTTACCGAGCTTGGCCGCACGCAGGCGCGAGAAGTGAGCGCCACCTTGCAAAGCCTCGGGATAACGCCCCGCCTGATACTCACCGCCCCCTTGTCGCGCACCATGGAGACCGCCAAGCTACTCAATGCCCCGTGGGGCGTCGAGGTTCGTCTGGAGTCCGGACTGCTGGAGCGGCGACTCGGCGAGTGGAACGGGCTCGGCGTCGAGGAAACCCAGCCTTCCCTGGCCGCCGGCGAGACTCCCCCGGGCGGTGAGTCGAACACGCTGTTTCACACACGCGTGCTGGCCGCGTTCAGGGAGCTGGCGCCGCACTATTCCCGCTGGCCGCTGATCGTTTCGAGCCGGGGGGTGGCCCGCGTGCTGATGGAGCATGCCGGCCGGGACGGCGCCGCGTCGTTGTCCAACGGCGCCATCCTGCGCGTTTCTCTCGCCCATCCGGACGACGGCGTCGGCTTCGTAGTCGCCGGAATAGACTATCTCCACCCTCCGTCGGAGACGGTTTGACCGAGGCTTCGACCCGTCGGTCGGATCGCGCAAGGCGGGACCGGTTTGCCGCGCCCGCCCGGTTGCCAACGCTTAGCGGTTGATCGCGGGCCGGTCCGGCGCCTATAAGGTAAAGGCATTACCGGAATCGCACATTGACACGGGCGTTTCCCCGCCAGTCTGCGCGTAAAGCGGAACCCCGCATCGCCAATTCCAGCGAAGGGACATGAATTGTCATGTCAGGTAACGGAAAACGGATCGGACAGGAAACCGGGCTGAGCCGGGGACCGGCTCTCCCGCGACGGAAATGCCGCGGCCCCTCCCGTCTCGGTCCCGCGCTTGCCGTCGGCCTGGCCGTTGCCGGTTTTCTGCTGCTCCTTCCGGACCGGGCTCTCGCCGCTGTCGGCGAAGAGACGCAGTTCGTGTTGAACAGTTTCTCCTTCCTGATTTGGGGCGCGCTGGTGATGTGGATGTGCGCCGGTTTCACGATGCTGGAATCGGGCTCCGTCCGCACCAAGAACGCGTCCGTCATCTGCCTCAAGAATATCGGCCTCTACTCGATCGCCGGGCTGATGTTTTACCTGGTCGGCTACAACATCATGTATGTCGGCGTGGACGAGGGCGGCTGGTTCGGCACGCTCACGCTGTTCTACGGGACGACCGGCGAAGAGATGAAGCTGCTGGACGCCGCGGACGACGCGGCGAAGGCGGCCGCGGCCGGAGCCGTCGTCGACAACGGCTATTCCACGATGTCCGACTGGTTCTTCCAGATGGTGTTCGTGGCCACCACCGCCTCGATCGTCTCCGGCACGCTCGCCGAGCGGGTGAAGCTGTGGTCGTTCCTCCTGTTCATCACCGTGCTGACGGCGATCATCTACCCGATCATCGGGTCCTGGACCTGGGGCGGCGGCTGGCTCAACGCGATGGGCTTCCAGGACTTCGCCGGGTCGACGATCGTTCACTCGACCGGCGGCTGGGCGGCGCTCGCCGGCGCGCTCGTCGTCGGCGCGCGGAAAAACAAGTTCCGCGCGGACGGCAGCGTCAAGGTAACACCGCCGTCCAACGTGCCCGCGGTCACTCTCGGCGTATTCATCCTCTGGCTCGGCTGGTTCGGCTTCAACGGCGGTTCTCAGCTTGCGCTCAGCGGCGCGGTCGACGCGGTGGCGATCAGCAACATCCTTGCCAACACCAACCTCGCCGCGGCCGCCGGCGTGATCGCCGCGATGGCGATATCGCGGCCGGTGCTCGGGCGGGTCGACTTGCTGGCGAGCCTCAACGGCGCGATCGGCGGGCTGGTGGCGATCACCGCCGGACCCGATATCGTGGAGCACTATTGGGCGGTCGTAATCGGCGGGGTCGGCGGCGCCATCGTCGTTCTCGGGATGAAGCTCCTCGACCGGCTCAAGATCGACGACGTCGTCGGTGCGGTTCCGGCCCATCTCTTCGCCGGGGTCTGGGGCACGCTCGCGGTCTGTATCGCCGCCGGTGCCGATCTGGGCGTGCAGATCGTCGGCATCCTGGCCATCGGCGCGTTCGTCTTCGTCGCCTCTTGGGTGGTATGGTGGGTTATCGACAAGGGTATCGGCGCCCGCGTGACGCCCATTACCGAGGAGTTGGGCCAGGATGTTGCGGAGTTGGGTATCGAGGCCTATCCGGAATTCGTCGTCGTACCGGACATGGACGACTGATCGGAGGATTGCCCTTCCTGGCGAACCCGGATTATGAGTTCAGCGGAAGCAGTCGCAGGATACGAAGACGATGGATGTGACCAGCCAAAGAAATGAGAACGTCCTGACCGTGGATGTGAAGGGACGGGTCGATGGATCCACCGCCGTCGCGTTCGAGGAGGCGGTTCGAAACGCGGTCGTGGAAACCGATCGCGCGGTGATCATGGATTTCGGGCAGCTCGATTACATCAGCAGCGCGGGTCTGCGGGTGGTCCTGCTGACGGCGAAGTCGCTTCAGAGCCAGGATGCCAAGCTGATGCTCTGCGCGCTCTCCGATCCGATTCGGGAGGTGTTCAAGATCAGCGGGTTCGACAAGCTCCTCCCGATTCACGACACCAAGGACGAAGCGCAGGCCTCTCTCCGCGGCTGATCTTCCGCGGGGCCCTGTCCCGGTATCCGGACGAACGCCCGGACGGCATCGCCGCGCCATCGAGGGGCTACGGATATGGCCGCAAGAAAAGTCGCGATCGTTACCGCCGGCGGCAGGGGGATGGGCGGTGCGATCGCCCGAGCCCTGGCCGAACGGGGTTACGCGCTCGTCCTGATGTCGCCCGGCGGATCCGCCGAGGCCCTGGCAAGTGAGCTCGGGGCCATCGGCGTCAACGGTTCGGTAACCCGGCCGGACGACCTCGAGGCGCTGGTCGCCGCCGCGATGGACGCCCACGGGCGTATCGACGCCGTTGCCAACAACACCGGGTTCCCGCCAAAGGGTCCGCTGCTCGACATTCCCGATGACGACTGGCACGCCGGGCTCGACATGGTCCTGATGAACGTGATCCGCATGGCGCGACTCGTTACGCCGACGATGGTCGATCAGGGCGGCGGCGCCATCGTCAACATTTCCACTTATGCCGCCGTCGAGCCGAGCCCCGTCTACCCGGTCTCCGCCACCTTCCGCGCCGGGTTGTCGGCCTTCACCAAGCTCTATGCCGACCGGTACGCACCGGACGGAATCCGCATGAACAATATCCTGCCGGGGTACATCGATACCCACGGCACGGACGATGCCATAGCCCGGGACATTCCGGCTCGGCGCTACGGAACCCCGGAGGAAGTCGGCGAGACCGCAGCTTTCCTGTTGTCCGACGGCGCCGGCTACATCAACGGCCAGAACCTCCGTATCGACGGCGGATTGACGCGCTCGGTGTAGCGCGCAAGGCCCCT
>JAJDVM010000026.1 GCA_022826125.1 Defluviicoccus sp. | reverse complement strand
CGTCGCCGCGGATCTCCGCCTGACGGAACCCGAACCGCCCCTCGACCGGGCGCGCTGTAGTGCCGACCTTTGAGAGGTCAATCGAGGAAAATCAATGGGTTAACATCCTCAAAACCCCCGAGTTGCGGAAGTCGGGCTACGATCCATCTTTCCGATTGGCACCCCGATCTGGACCCGATCAAAAATGCCACTGGGATCGTCGGGGTCTTGCTTAGGCGGCTCTGTCAGCGTTTCCCACGGGACTCGGAGTGCCTTGCGCAAGGGCTCGCGTAGATGGGCCCGTACGCGGCGCGACATGCCGCGCTCCCACCGGCTGACCGTGTCCTTGGTGCAGTTGATGGCGTCGGCAAGCTGCTGCTGACTGATTCCTAGGCGTTTGCGAGCAACCTTGAGCGCCCTCGGATGAATGGTGCCTGTGTCGGTCGTGTCCGGCATGATGTTCCTCGTATTCGACATAAGAGTATATATATGTCGTCTTATTGGGTTTTAATATAGTCATATTAGCGCTATATTGCCACAATAAAACGATATAAATCTCCAAAATATAGATATTATAGCAGTCTAATCGTCTATCTGGAAAACGGCTTAACCGCGCAGCGTCGGGCGCAGCCGGTCAGAATGTCGATTTTCGACAAAACCCTCCCAACTACCCCGTCATTTCGATCGAGTAGGGCGAACGAAGAAGTCTTTTCGCTCCGGCGCGCTTTAGGCGGCTCCGATCGATATGATGGATGGGTACGGTGCGCGACCCTTCGATACGCCGCTTCGCGGCTACTCGGGGTGAGGGTGTTCTTGTGCCATTTCCTCATCCCCAGCAGGCGCGCCGGCGCCGTGTCGGGGGACGGTCTCCCCGGGCTGGATCGCGACCGCCCGTTTGTGGTCTAACTGCGGCGGTTTCGGGTTCGAAAGGCGCGGGGATGAAGGACGGCGGCGCGGCCGCGAAAAACCGGGGCAAGGCGGCCGGGCTCCGGATGGGGATACTGCCGGACCTGCTGGCGTACCATCTCCGTTGCGCCCATGTCGCGGTGTTCCAGCATTTCAACCGGACGCTCGGCGTGCACGGCATTTCCGGGCCGCAGTTCGGCACGCTCCTTCTGATCGAGTCCAACCCGGGCGTGAGCCAGAGCTCGATCGCGGAAGCGCTCCGCTTCGACCGGTCGACCCTGGTGCAGATCGTCGACCGGCTGGAGGACCGGGGCCTCGTCAGGCGCGAGCCCTCGGCCCAGGACCGGCGCTCCCACGCGCTGCGGCTGACCGACGACGGCGTGGCCATGCTCGACGAGCTGAAGGCGCTGTCCGACGAGCACGAGGGGATCGTCGCCGAGACGCTGAGCGAGGACGAGCGGAAGAGCCTCCTCGCCCTTTTGGAGCGCCTCCACACGCCCGGCCCGCCGCGCTCCGGCTGACAGAGCGGGCGCGATCGGCTATACAGTGCGCGGGAGGAAGACGCGGGCATGACGCCGTTCGAGACCGCATCTCTGTGGGCCGCCTTCGGCCATATTACCGTCGCGGCCACGATCGGCCTCGGCCAGATCGCCATCGTGTGGTACGGCATCCGTACGATGCAGAAGATGGGCGTCCAGCGCGCCCGCGAACAGGACAGCCGCCACGAGGAGGTGCTGCGCGAGAGCGATCGCCGCCACGAGGAGGTGCTGCGCGAGAGTGATCGCCGCCACGAGGAAGCGCTGCGCGAGAGCGACCGCCGCCACGAGGAAGCCATGAAGTCCCTCGCCGAGGCCGCGCGAGAGGGCGCGCGTCGCCACGAAGAGGCGATGCAGGCGCTGGAGGCGCTGATCGAGCGCACCGGCGGGCGGGCGCCGGCGTGACATCGCGGGCGGGCGGACGCGAGGACTCGAACTGACCGCCGGGGCGTAGCGAGAGACGGGCGGCGGCCAGCTCAGGCGTTGCCGCGCTGCTCGCGGAACCAGCCGAGCGTGTCGTGCACCGGCTTGTCGGAGAAGCTGAACAGGAACGCGTCGTCGTCCGCCTCGTGGCTGTGCGGATACCAGGCGGGCACGACGAAGGTGTCGCGCGGCCCCCACTCGAACGTCTCCTCGCCGATCGTCGTCCGCCCCGTGCCCTCGGCCACGGAGTAGACCCAGGCCGCGGTCGAACGGTAATCCTCCGTCGCGAATCCTCCGGGCACGAGCTGCATGTAGGTCCCGAGCGTCGGCATCGTGGGCCCGCCGTTGGCCGGGTTGACGAATTCCATCTTCACCCCGTGATGGGGGTCGGGATCCTGCGACTTCGCGAGGTCCAGCAGAACCTCGCGGCTGCGGGCGAAGGGATAGTGGAAGACCGGCGAGTTCTTCTCGTCCCGGAGGCGGGCGCCGTAAGGCAGCATGTTGGCCCCGTAGCGCGCCATGTTGTCGCCCACCGGGTTGCCCTCGGCGCGGGTCTCTTCGGGGTGAGGCTCGGCGAAAACCGGGCCCATGAAGCGCACCATCGGGATGTCGAGCCCGTCGAGCCACACCACCGGCACCTCGCCGTCATGCCCGTGGTCGTGCCACACCCATGACGGGGTCAGGATCAGGTCGCCGGGCTCCATATAGGCCTTCTCGCCGTTGATCGCGGTGTAGGCGCGGCTCCCCTCGACGATGAAGCGGAGCGCCGCGGGGCTGTGGCGGTGGGTGGCGGCGGTCTCGCCCGGCATGATCAGCTGCAGCCCGGCATAGAGCGCCTCGGTGATGCAGGACTTGCCGCGCATGGTCGGGTTTTCGAGGATCAGGACCCGGCGTTCCGCCTCCTCGGTCGAGATCACGTCGGCCGATTCCATCAGCGAGGGGCGGAGCGAGTCGTAGTTCCAGAGATGGGGCGTCGCCTCGGTCACCGGCTCGCGCGCCAGCAGGTTGTGCAGCACTTCCCAGAGCGGCGCCATGTTGTATTCGTCGATCCGGCCGTAATAGTCGGCCCGGGCGTTGGTCATCTCGGGCTTGCTGTCGAGCCCTCTGCTCATCGCGGGTCTCCCGTTCGAGTTGCCGGACTGTCCCACAAAACGTCCATTCGCTCCATAGCCCCGGGTCAGTCGCGGATGTCCTGGAGGAACCAGGAGGTGGGAATTTCCCGGCCGAGCCCGGCCTCCCTCGCCTTGCGGTAGACGAGCCCGCCGACCGAGGAGAACTGGAGGCCCTGGAAGCCGGTGTTCTGGTAGAAGGTGATCTGGTCGGCCGACATCCGTCCCGACGCGTTGCCGGTGACCAGGTCGCAATAGGTCGGGAATTCCTCCAGATAGATGTCCCTCTCGCGGCGCGGCGGGAGACGCTTCAGCTCTTCTTCCGTTCCGGCGAGCACCGCCATCGGGCTGTGCCCGATTCCGGGCTGCATGCGTTCGCTCTCGGGCATGCGGATGCCGGGGATGCCCTGGCGGATCTTCACGTCGAACCGGTCGAGCGCGGCCGGGCTCATCTCGTCGGGCCCGAGATTGGTGACATGCATGCCGGGCTCCAGCCACGCGGCATCGAAGGTGGGTTGCATGCTGTCGGTCGCGCTCGCCACGATGTCGGCGCCGGCCATCGCCGCCTGCGCGCCGTCGACCGGCTCGACGGGGATGGAGAGCCGCTCCGCCATCTCCGCCGCGTAGCGTTCCCGGTTGGCCCGGGTGGGGCTGTAGACGCGCGCCCTGGAGACGCCGCGCACGGCGCAAATCGCCTCCAGGTAGGTGCGCGCCATGCCGCCCGAGCCGAGCATGCAGACGACCGAGGAGTCCGGCCGCGAGAGATGCCTGACCCCGATCCCGGCGCCGCCGCCGACCCGCATATGCTGGAGGACCCCGTCGTTGATCATGGCGAGCGGCTCGCCGTTCAGGGCGCTCCACAGGAAGATCAGCCCGCAATAGGTGCCGGGCTCGACGCAGTACTTGTCCTCGGTCCAGCGGCCGCTCTCGTCGCGCGGCCAGGTCATCACGTCGGACTTCATGCGGATCGCGAGGATGCCGTCGTTGTAGCCCTCCATCGTGCCCCAGCGGTAATAGCCGTCGGGGCGTTCGCAGGGGGCGTACATGTCGATCCGGCCGCGGAACGCCGCGCCGCCGTCGGGGATCTGGCGGAACGCGGCTTCCTGCGCCTTGATGCAGGACGGCATGTCGAGCAATCGGGCGACGGTCTCGTTGTCGATCAGCAGCATGGGTTAACGCTCCTCCGGCATCGGCTGGCCGCGTGCGATCTTCACGCCCTTGATCACCTCCTTGACCGTGCCGCAGAGCGGCAGCGCGATCCGCGCGGCGTCAGCCTCCTTGAGGACGATGGTCATGTCCTTTTCCGCCCACGGCATCGGCCGCTCGACGGCTTGCGTCGCGAGCGCCCAGTTATCGGCGCTCGACTGGAGCAGCGCCTCGCGCAGCGGTCCCGCCTCGACGCCGAGCTTTTCGGCGAGCGCGAAACCCTCCTCGTTGGCCGAGATGCAGGCCCAGAGGATCAGGTTGTTGACCAGCTTCCCCACCTGGCCCGCGCCGACCGTGCCGAGATGGTGGATGGCGTCGGAAAAGGTCGAGAAGGCCGGGCGGCAGCGGTCGAAGACCTCGCGGTCGCCGCCGCCGAAAATCAGCAAATTGCCGTCGATCGCCGCCTGCTCGCCGCGCGCCATCGGAATGTCGAGCACCGCGATCCCGCTTCCTTCGATCCGTTCGGCGATCTTCAGCATGGTGGCGGGCGCCACCGTGGACGCGACCGCGAGGACCGATCCGGGGCGGGGCGATTTCATGACCCCGTCGTCGCCGAACAGCGCCGCTTCCAGCTCGGAATCGAACCCGACCCCGACGATCGCGAGGTCGCTCGCCGACGCCAGCTCCGCGGGCGAGCCCGTGGCCGCCGCGCCGTCCGCCTCGGCCGCCGTCATCGCCTCGGCGCGCACGTCGTAGCCGCGCGTCTCGAACCCGGCGGCGGCCAGATGGCGGGCGAGCTGTCCGCCCATCTTGCCGAGCCCGATCACCCCGACGCTCTCGATCTTCGCGCCATTCATGCGGTGGCCTCCTTCCGAACGCTCTCTTCGATACGGATCTCGCGAACCTCGTGCAGGGTCGCGCAGCCTGGGCAGACGACTTCCTCGAGCACGAAGTTGGGGCTGTCGCCGCCCCAGCGGAGCGCCCGCAGCGGCCCGGCCGCCCCCAGCGGCCGGCGGCGCAGGATGGCGCCGGCAAGATTGTGCCCGCAGCGCGCGCAGCGCAGCGTCTGGCCCCGTTCGTCGACGACGCTTTCGAGATGCTCCCCGATCCGGTGGGTGCCGGGGGTCCCGATCGTCGTCCCGGCGGTCCAGCCCGCCTCGGCCTCCCCTTCCTTGCGCGCGCGCCGCATCGTATCGCGCGCGGCATCGGTCTCGGCGCGATCCGCGCTTCCGTCCGCGGCGAGCGCGACGCCGTACTGCGCCCGCGCCTGGTCCCGGGTGACATGGCCCTCCGCGACGTCGGCCGCGACCGCGTCGGGATCGCGGTCGAGGGGATCGCCGTAGCCTCCCCCTCCGGCGGGATAGAAGACCAGCGCGTCGTCCGGCCCGAGCACGGCCTCGTCCTTCGACGCGAGGTGATCGATCCGGCCGCCGAACGCCCCGGGCGAGGGCGGCGCCGCGCCGGACCGGATCGACTCGCGGACGCGTCCGCCCCGGACCACGCTGGTCTGCGATCCGGCGCCGGGATAGCCGCCGGCGATGCCGTGCGCGTTGGTCTGGTCGGTCCCTGCGGTGTTGGTCGATTTGAGGACCAGCGCATCGGTCCCGTACGGGACCAGCGCGATCTCGGCGGTGAGCCCGCCCCGATACATCCCCGCGCCGCCGGAATCGGGGATGCGGCGGCGGTAGACGTAGAGCACCGGCAGCTTCCATTCGGTGCCTTCGACGTTGCCCATGCTGGAGGCGAAGGAGGTGATGGTGCCGGCGTGGTCGAACCCGTCGGCGAAGGAGCGCGCGCCGCCGCCGGAGCCCCGGTGGTCGGACAGGAGCGCGCCGACCCTGCTTCCGTCGGCGGCGGTCGCGAACACGTTGTTGCAGTTGCTGGACGAGTTCCAGGACGGGCAGACGCGGTCGCGGAACCGCTCGGAGGACGCGAACATGCGGGCGATCGCTTCCGCCGCCGCGACCGTGACCAGCCAGCGGAACCCGACCGTCGATATCGAGACCGGCGCCGGGAAACGCGCGTTGACCACGGTTCCCTCGGGCGCGGTGACCCGCATGCAGCGCCGCAACCCCTCGTTCCAGTCGATATCGCCCTGGCAGAGGAAGCTGAACAAGGGCACGGCCGCGCCGCCCACCGTCGCGGGGTAGGTGCTGTTGACCGCGGCGTCGACCTGCGGCGAGGAGCCGGTGAAGTCGAAATGAAGGGTCTCCTCCTCCTTGCTCAGGCGGAGCGCGACGCGGTGGATCCGGTCCGACCCGACCCGGTCGCCGTCCATCCAGGCGTTGCCGGTCCAGCTCCCCTCCGGGAGATCGGCGATCGCGTCCCCGACCTGGGCCTCCGCCGTGTCGATCGCGCCCTCCATCACCGCCCGGACGGTCGGGGCGCCCCGTTCGGCGAGCAGGTCGTCGATCCGCCGCCTGGCGCGGCCGATGGCGCCGATCTGCGCGCCGAGGTCGAGCAGAACCGTGTCCGGCAGGCGCGAATTGGTGACGAACGTGTGCTCAACCTCGGGCGACGGCTCGCCCCGGTCGACGATCTTGAGGAAGTAGCGCGGCGGGTCCTGATAGATCGTCCGCGCGTTGATGCAGAAGCTGCCCTCGTCGATGCCGCCGACATCGGGATGGTGGAGGACGTTGCCGATCCACATGAAGACGTCGCCGTCGACGAAGACCGGACTCGCCATCACCACGTCGTTCTGGTGCAGCGCGCCCATGAACGGATCGTTGGTGAGGAAGACGTCGCCGTCCCGGACGCGGCCCGCCCTTCGCACGATCGAACGCACGGTATCGCCCATCGTCGTGACGTGGACGACCGACCCGATGCCGGCGATCACCACCTCACCTTCGGCGGTGAACAGCCCGGTGTTGAAGTCGTTCCCCTCGACCACGATGGGCGAGGCCGAGATCGTCTTGATGGCGGCCGACTGCTCGTCGTTGATCTGCCACAGGCGGTGCTTCAGCACCTCGAACGTGATGGGATCGACCGTCGCGGTCATTCGCGGCCCTCCGCTGCGATCTCGATATTGCCGAGCCGGTCGACGCTCGCCAATGCCGAGGGCGGCACCCAGATCGTCGTCATGTCGCGCTCGATGACCGCGGGTCCCGCGACGGCGGCGCCGGGGCCGAGGGTCGCGAAATCGTGGATTTCGGCTTCGAGCGGATCGGCGCCGCGGCGGTGGACGCGGCGCCTGCGGACCGGTCCGGGAGCCGCCGCCGCCGACGGTCTTTCGGAGAATTCCGGGACATCGGCGGCCACCGAGGCCTCCACCCCGAAGCTCACGATTTCGAGCCCGGCGGCGGCCCTGACCGCGTTCGCGCCGTAGCGCCGTTCGTAGAGCGCCTCGAAGGCAAGGCGCAGGCGGCCGGCGAGACCCGGTTCCGCGGCGCCTTCGGGCAGGCCGAGCGAAATCTCGTTCATCTGGCCGCGATAGCGCATCTCGACGCTGTAGCGCACCGTGGCGTCCTCGGGCGCGAAACCGCCGGCCGCGAGATCGGCCTCGGCGCGCCCGGCGAGCGCGGCCAGGGCCTCCCGCGCCACCCGCCCCGCCGCCGCCTCGTCGTCGAGCCCGACCGGCGCGGACAGCGTGTGCGCGTAGACGATGTCGGAGAGCGCGATGCCCAGGGCGGAGAACGCCGCCGCGCCGTAGGGAACGATCGTGCGGCCGATCCCGAGGCGCATCGCGAGGTCGGCGCAGTGCGCCCCGCAGGCCCCGCCATAGGCGAAGAGCGCGAACTCGCGCGGGTCGTTGCCGGTCTCGATGGTCGCCTTGCGGATCAGGTCGGACATGCGCCCGTTGACCACCTCGACAATCCCGGCGGCGGCATCGGCGACGCCGAGGCCGAGCGGGCGGGCGACGTGGCGCTCGATCGCGGCTTCGGCGAGGCCGGCGTCGAGCCGAAAGCGCCCGCCGAAGAAACGTTCGGGGTCGACGATGCCGAGCACCACCAGCGCATCGGTCACGGTGGGGCGTTCGCCGCCCCGCCCGTAGGCCGCCGGGCCGGGATCGGCGCCAGCGCTCTCCGGCCCGACCCTGAGCCGGAACCCGTCGCTGACCGCGATGCTGCCGCCGCCCGCGCCGAGCGTGTCGATCCGCACGGAGCGCGCGAGGACCGGAAGCCCCTGGTCGAGAAAGGGCGTGCCGGTCCGTTCGATCGCCCCGCCGGAGATCAGCCCGACGTCGAAGCTGGTGCCGCCCATGTCGGCGGTAATCACGTTTTCGATGCCGAGCGCCCGCCCGAGATGGCGCGCCGCGACCAGCCCCCCGACCGGACCCGAGTTGACGACCGAGACCGCCTCGCGCGCGGCGCCGTCGGGGAGCGTCGTCCCGCCGGCGGCGGTCATGATCTGGATCGGAAACCGCAGCCCGTCCCCGGCGAGCCGGTCCTGCAGGCTCGCGATATAGCGCGTCGTCGCCGGCCCGACATGGGCCGCGACCGCGGTCGTCGTCATGCGCTCGTACTCGCCGATCCGGGGTGCGATCTCGGACGACAGGAAGACCGGCAGGCCGGGCGCGACGCCGGCCGCGATCTCCCTGACCGCTTCCTCGTGTTCGGGGTGGAGAAAGGACCACAGCAGGCAGACGGCGAGGCTTTCCGCCCCGGCTTCCGCCAGCGCCCGCACCGCCTCCGCCGCCTCTTCCCCGTCGAGCGGGGCAAGCACCTCGCCCTCCGCCGTGACCCGCTCCCCGACGCCGCGCACCAGCCGGCGCGAGACCAGCGGCGCGGGCGGCTCGGTGTGCAGGAAGTCCATCGCCTTCGCGTGGGGAAGCCCGCCGACGCGCCCGACCGGCCCGCGCCCGATGACCAGCGTGTCCTCGAAACCGCGTGTCGCGATCAGCCCCACCCGGGCGCCGCTCCGCTGGATCAGCGCGTTGGTCGAAACCGTGGTTCCGTGCGCGAAGCGCGCCGTCGCCCCGAGCACCGCGCCCACCGAACGCTGCGTGTTGCGCGCGAGGCCGGCCAGGCTCTCGACGGCGCCGTCCTCGGGCCTCGCCGGCGTCGAGAAGGCCTTGTCGACGGTGACCGCGCCGGCGGCGTCGATCTGGACGATATCGGTGAACGTCCCTCCGGTATCGACGCCGAGCGAGAGCGCCCCGGACGCCATCGCGGCCTACAGCTTCTCCAGGAGGTGGCCGAACTTCTCCCGGATCCGGACCTTCTCCCCGGGGCTGGCTTCGGCGACGTGGGGGAACTCGTCGATCCACTCGAACGGCCGGCAGGCGTCGATCAGCGCGCGGCTGTTCATGTTCTCGCCGGGCCGCTTCATGGGATCGAGCGGGCCGGACCAGGTGCGGCGGATCGTATCGATGTCCTGTTCGGGGTCGCAGCGCGAGGCGATCGCCCACATCACGTCGTGGACGCTGGTGGGATCGATGTCGTCGTCGACCACGACCACAAACCGTCCGAGATAGTTCGCCGCATGCGCCCCGGCGGTGAGCAGCAGGGCCTGGCGCGCGTGGCCGGGGTATTTCTGCTCTATGGAGACGACGTTGAACATGCGCCCGCCGCCGAACTCCATGCTCCAGACGCCTTTGACCCCGGGCAGGCCGGCGCGCTCGACCTGGTCCCAGATCATCGCCGCCTTCACCGTGCATTTGGAGAACGAATAGTCGGACGGCGGCCGGCCGGGGCGCGCCATGGTGTGGATCGGACGGTCGCGGTGATAGACCCGGCGCACCTTGACGACATAGTCCTCGCGCTCGGCGCTCGCGTAGTAGCCGGTCCATTCGCCGAACGGGCCCTCGATGCGCTTCTCGTCGGGCATGATCTCGCCCTCGAGCACGATCTCGGCGGCGGCCGCCATCGGCAGGCCGTGGAGCTCGGTATTGGTGATGTCGAACGGCACGCCCCGGTGGCCGCCGGCATGGGCGAACTCGGGCGTGCCCCAGGCCACCTCGTTCGCCGCCGACAGGAAGAGCAGCGGGTCCTGGCCGACGCTGATCGCGACCGGGCAGGGCTCGCCCTTGGCGAAGTACTTCTCGCGGATCAGCCGCCCGTGCTTGCCGGGCGACATCCAGAGCCCGACCGTGTTCCTGTCGTGCACCTGGACCCGGTAGGTGCCGAGATTGACCCAGTCGTCCTCCGGATCGCGGATGGTCACCAGGTCGCCGGTGCCGAAATAGCGCCCGCCGTCCTCCTCGTGCAGCAGGGGGACGGGGAACTTGTAGAGATCGACCGCGTCGTCGCGGTCGACATTCTCCATCACCGGGCCGGTGTTGAGCTCGCGCGCCGGCAGCGGCTCGAAATCCTTCAGCCTGTCCCGGTAGCTCTGGACCACGTCGATGGGGCTCTTCGGCCTGGGAAAGCCGAGCGTCATCGCCAGCCGGTTCATCGAGTTGGTCGCGCCCGAGAGCACCCGGTAGTCGGACGAGAAGCCCGGGATGTTCTCGAACAGGATCGCCGGCGGGTTGTCCGGCTTGGCGTGATAGATCATCTCCGCCACCGAACCCATCTCGAGGTTCCAGTCGACCCCGTCGACCCGCATCAGCTCGCCGAGCGATTCGGCCCGGTCGATCCATTCCCGCAAATCCTCGTGAGGCCGGTCGTACTCGCCGTAACCCTTGCCGCCGCCGTCCGCCATGGTCCGTCAAATCCCTTCCAGATCCGTGCGGGGTTTGTAGCAGACAGACGCCCGCATGCCGAATGGTCCTCCGGCGTCCCCGTCGAAGTTCTTCGCAACCCATAGCCCGGGGTCCTGCTCCCGCGAAGGCGGGAGGCCCACCATGACGGGGCGGGGAGAGGGGGATTCACGCGGCGCCGATCCCTCTCTCTTCCTTACCTTCTCCCCTCCCGCTTGCGGGAGGGGCCGGGGGAGGGTCTCCGGTCGAAGCGCGGCATGGGGCGATTTCGGGGGTTCGGCGGCGGATTCCGCACCTGATCGGAAAGAGAGAGAAAGTCACGCAAAATCAGGAGATTACAGCCAAAATATCCTTAAAAGAGATTTTCTTCTTGACTCGGGACGCGTTTCGGGGCATATTTGTCACACTGCGAGAAAAAGGGGCGGCGGAGAGTCCGGCGCCCCTTTTTCGTGCCCGCATCCCCTCATCGCAACACGGAGCACCGCACCGATGGAACGTCGGTCTCTCGGCTATCTCGATCCCGTCGACCCCGCCACCGTCTGGCAGAACGAGCCGGGCGAATTCCTCCCCTGGCTCGCGACCGAGGAAAACCTCCGCCGTCTCGGCGACGCGCTCGGGCTCGATCTCGTGCCGCTGGCGCGGGAAGCCCCGGTGGGGCGGTTCCGCGCCGACCTCGTGTGCCGCGACCGGAGCACCGGCGCCGCGGTGGTGATCGAAGCCCAGCTCAACACGTCCGACCACTCCCATCTCGGCCAGCTCCTGACCTACGCCGAGGGGCTCGGGGCCGATGTCGTGGTCTGGCTCGGCACCCGGTTCCACGACGAACACCACGCCGTGCTCGGCCGGCTGAACCGGTCCAGCGATCTCGACCTTCGCTGCTTCGCCGTGGCGATCGATCTGTGGAAGATCGGCGCTTCGCTCGCCGCGCCGCAATTCACCGTGCTGGCCGCGCCCGGCGACTGGACCGGCCCCGCCGCCGGAACGCCCGGCCACAGGCTGGTCGCGGCCAACCCGGGCGCCGCCCCGGCGGAGGCCGCGGACCGCCCGCTGTTTGGCGGCAACCCGATCAGGATCCGCCGGTTGGCCCGGGGCCTGACGGCGCAGCAGCTGGCGGATGCCGCCGGCCTCAGCCGCGCCTGCGTGGCGCATATCGAGACCGGCAGGAGCCCGGGCACGCCGAAGACGCTGGCCGCCATCGCAAGGGTGCTGGACGCGCCGCCCGGCGGAAGCGGGGAGCGGCCGCCGCCCTCCCCCGGCCCCTCCCGCGAGCGGGAGGGGGGAAGGTGAGCAGGAGGAGGCCGCGGGCGAGTCCCCTCTCCCCGGCGGGGAGAGGGTCAGGGCGAGGGGGGGCCTTTCGGACGGTAGCCGGCGGCGACCGTTTCCGGCAGCCGGAACAGGCGCCGGGCGGTCTCGCCCAGGATGCGGCGCTTGTCGGCCTCGCCCAGGATCGTCAGGTCGCCGACCGCGCCCGGCAGGTCCATGTCCGACGCCGGGTAGTTGGAGGCGTAGATCAGGCTGTTGGGCGCGTCGATCGCCCGGTAGGCGGCCGCCAGCGCGTCCTCGCGGTCGGGCATCTCGACCGGGTTCGAGGTGTAGTACATCTCCCGCATGTACTCGCCCGGAAGGCGCGTCAGCGACGGGCATTCCGAGCTCCGCATGCGGTACTCGTTGTCGATCCGCATCATCAGCCACGGCACCCAGGAAATCCCGGAATCCATCCAGATCACGGGCATGCCGGGAAACCGCTCCGGCATGCCGTTCACCACCCAGTTGGTGCAGTGAACGATGTTGTACCACTGCTGCGACAGCGCCTTGACGGCCATGAACTTGCTCACGGTGCGGAACAGCGGGTCTTCCCAGTCGGTTCCGCCGTGGAAGGCGATCGGCAGGCCGGTCTCCTCGATCGCCGCGTATACCGGCATGTAGGCGTTGTCGTGGACCGGCTTCTCGCGCAGCGAGGTGACCTGGAATCCGGCGACCCCGGGCCGTCCGGCGTAGCTCTCGACCGTCCGGAGCGCGGCGTCGGGCGCGCTGAAGGGCAGCATGATCCAGCCGAGGAGCCGCTTGGACGCGGGCAGCACCCGCTCGGTCAGCCAACGGTTGTAGGCGCCGAGAACCCCGGCCTCGACCTCCGGCTGGGGGTGCAGACCCATGATCTGCAGGCCGAACGGCGACAGGGCGGCCACGTCGATCCCCATCGCGTCCATCGCGCGGAGCGCGAGTTCGGCCGCCCGGTGGGTGCCGTCGCCGGGGGTGGTCTCGAGACGGCGCAGGATGTCGCGGGTGATCCGCCCGCCGACCTCGTGATAGGCGACGCGGTCGAGCGGGAAACGGGCCGCCTGCCGCGCCGCGCCCTGCGCGCTGCGCGCGAGCTGGCGGACGATGGGGTCCTCGATCAGCGGGATGATCTCGACGATCGATTCCTTCTCGTAGACATGCGCGTCGGCGTCGACCACCAGGATATCGTCGATGCCGGCCTCCGCCCGGCGGCGCGCGTTGGCGAGATGGTGGCCGGTGTGGAAGGTCTCGGCCTCGAGGCCTCGCGCCCCGCCGGGCCCGGGAATTTCCATGAGCGCCCCCGTCCGGGTCTCAGTGCATCGACTGGCCGCCGTCGACGTTGACGGTCTGGCCGGTGATGAAGTCGGAGCCCGCCGACATCAGGAACATGACCGCGCCGACCAGGTCGTCGGGATATTGATGGCGGCGGATGATGCGCCCGGGCGGGGGCTCGTTCTTCTGAGCGTAGTCGCCGGAGGAGGCGACCTGGGTGTCGCTCAGCGTGAAGCCCGGCGTGATCGCGTTGACGCAGATATTGTAGGGGCCGACCTCGGTGGCGAGCGACCGGGTGAGCCCGATCACGCCGGCCTTGGAGGTCGAGTAGTCGAGCCGGTTCGGCGCGCCCATCCAGAACCGGCCGGACGAGATGTTGACGATCTTGCCGCCGCCCTGCTCCCTCATCTGCGGCACCACCGCGCGGCAGCAGACGAAGATGCCGCGCAGATTGACCTCCATCACGCGGTCCCAGCGCTCGACGTCGATCTCCATCCAGTCGCCGCGCGGCAGGACGCTCATCAGCGAGGCGTTGTTCAGAAGCCCGTCGATGCGCCCGAAACTCTCGATCGCGGTCCGCGCCATGCGCTCCGCCTGATCCGCGTCGCTGACGTCGGTCGCGCACGCCACCGCCTCGCCGCCAGCGGTCCGGATCGCCGCCACCGTGTCGTCGTTGGCCTCGGCGTCGATGTCGGCGACCACGATTTTCGCGCCAGCCTCGGCCATGCGCTCGCAATAGACCCGGCCGATCCCCTTGCCGCCGCCGGTGACGACGATCGTCCTGTCCCGGATGCTGAGCAGATTTGCGCTGTCGAACCCGTCCTTCATGTCCACTCCGCCGTTTGAAATGCGGCGGGATTATCCCCGCGCGAGAACGTCCGTGTCGAGGCCGCTAGGGACCGAACGTGCGGTAGAGCCAGGCGGCGATCTCCCCCTCCAGCGGGAAGGACAGCATGCCGAGGACCGAGTATCCGAGCAGCCAGGGCATCAGATAGAAGCGGATCATGTAAAAAAACCAGGCGACGTAGAGCGGGACCATGGCCTCGACCAGGAAGCCCGGCGTGATCGGGCGGAACAGGCGGATGATGGGGTCCGTCATCCGCACGAAGACCCGCATGAAGAAGAACGGCGAATTGGTGGGCAGGAAGATGTTCATCCCGAAACGGCCGATCAGCGTCCACATGATCGCGCCGAGAACATAGTCCTGGGCGACCGCCCAGACCGGAAACGCCCCGCTCATCCGCCGCCCCCCGCGCGAAGCATGAAAGAAAACGGGGGCGGAACGAGGTTCCGCCCCCGGGTACAGGTTCCGGATGGCCTGGCGCTAGTGCGAAGCCTCCAGGATCGCGGCCCCGCTGGGATCGCGGGTATTGTCCACCATCTGCTGGACCTCTTCGTCCGGCGCCGGGGTCATCAGGCTGACGACCACCATCGCCACCAGGCTCACCGGCATGCCGATGATGCCGAAGCGGAGGTGGTTGAGCCCGAGCCAAGTCTCGCCGGTGGTGTAGGTCCACCAGAGATAGATCGACCCGGATGCGAAGCCGAGCACCATGCCGGCGACCGCGCCGGCCGTCGTGGCCCGTTTCCACCAGACCCCCAGGACCAGCGGGAAGAACAGGCCCGAGCAGGCGAAGCAGAAGGCCCAGGCGACCGCTCCCAGGATTCCGGTGAGCTGGAAGCTGGCGACGATCGCGCCGAGCGCGCCGATCACGATCAGCAGCACGCGGGCGACGATCAGACGCCGCGCGGTGTCCGCCTTCGGATCGATGATCTTGTAGTACAGATCGTGGCTCAGCGCGTTGGCGATGGCGAGCAGCAGCCCGTCAGCGGTCGACATGGCGGCCGCCATGCCGCCGGCCGCGACCAGACCCGAGATCACATACGGCAGACCCGCGATTTCCGGCGTCGCCAGAACCACGATGTCGGGCCGCATGAAGAACTCGTTGATCTGCAGGATGCCGTCCTTGTTGCCGTCCGTCACCGCGAGCATTCCGACGGACGACCACTGCTTGATCCATTCGAGGTTCTGCACCTGCTCGATGGATTTGCCGATAATCGCGGTCGCGAGGTTCGGATCGAACAGCTGCAGCTTGGTCAGCGTGGCCAAGGCCGGCGCGGTGAAGTACAGCAGGAAGATGAAGAACAGCGACCAGGACACCGAACGCCGCGCCGAACGGACCGTCGGCGTGGTGAAGTAGCGCATCAGGATGTGCGGCAGCGACGCCGTTCCCGCCATCATGCAGAGCGCCAGCGTGACGAACTGCCAGCTATAGAGCGCGCTGTCCGCCGGCCCGTTGTGGAGCGTGGTGACGATTTTCACCCCGGGCACCGTTTCCAGCGCCGCCGCGCCGACCCCGAGCACCGGTTCGAGCTCGGTGATCCGCGCCACGGCCTCGCCGTAGGTGAAGTGCGGGATTATGCCGAAGCCCTGAGCGTTCGACATCCAGATCACCGGCACCAGGTAGGCGATGATGAGCACGATGTACTGCGCCACCTGGGTCCAGGTCACGGCCCGCATCCCGCCGAGCATCGAGCACAGCAGGATGCCGAGGAGGCCGAACCAGACGCCGACCTCGAACGGGATGTGCAGCGCGCGCGCTGCGATCGTCCCGGTCGCGTTGATCTGCGCCGTCACGTAGGTAAAGGATGTCACGACGAGAATGATGACGGCTATGAAGCGCGCCCAGTTCCCGCCGTACCGCGTCCCGATGAAATCCGGCACGGTGTAGCAGCCGACCTTGCGCAGGTAGGGCGCCAGCAGCGAGTTGACCAGCACGTATCCGCCGGTCCAGCCGACGACGAAGGCGAGATAGCCGTGGCCGCCGAAATAGATGCCGCCGGCGAGCGCCACGAACGACGCGCCGGACATCCAGTCCGCCGCCGTCGCCATCCCGTTGAACACGGGCGGCACCTCGCGTCCCGCGACGTAGTAGGCCGACACCTGCATGGTGCGCGAGAGCCAGCCGATCCCCGCGTAGATCACGACCGTGAAGATGACGAACAGAATGCCGATCGTGTCGGCGCCGAGCCCCAGCTGCTCCAGAATCGCCATCAAGATAATGAAGACGACGAACCCGCCGGTATAGAGGCCATAGATCTTCGGCAGGTTCTCGATGAAGTTCCCCTTGAACATGACGGTCTCTCCTATCCCTCTGTCTCGTCGCCGGAGAGACCGGCGTCAGAGTCGATCCTGTCCTGCTGCCAGTTCTGGAAGAAGATCAGCAGAACGAAGATGATTAGCGACCCTTGGACCGCGAGATAGTAGCCCAATGGGAATCCGATGAAGGACACCCCGTTAAGGTCCTTAGCGAACCAATGCACCAGGAGGGAGAAGACGAACCAGATGGCCAGTACCAAGATCGTGAGGTTTCTGGTCCTCTCCCAGTGGCGCGCCCGCTGGCCTGACGAATCGGACATGCGTCACCATCCTTTTGACGTCTGTGGTAAAGCGTTCCCCTCATAGGCGCCCGGCCTTTTCGAAAGGCCGGGCGAATAGCACCGGGAACGTTCGCACCGCCGGTGAAATGTGTCAAGATAAACACATGCCGCGCTCCCGGACGACCCGCCGCCGATCCCCCGGATGCTGACGCTGCTCGCCCGCCTCCCGGGCCCGTTCAGGAGCATCGCGGAACGGTTCGACAGGACGCCCATCGATTCGGTCGAGAGATTGAATCTCTTCGCCCGGACCCGCGCGTCCTATGTCGCCCAGACGGCCCTTTTCGACTACCTCAAGGCACGCATGGGCACCCAGTTCCGCGACTATTTCATGGACGACGAGTTCTCGCGGGCGATCCAGGATTCGTCGGTGAAGGTGTTCGTGTCCAGCCTGTCGGACCTGACGGTGCATGTCGTGGCGGTCGTCGCCGAACGGCAGCGTCTCCGGCGCCCCGAATCGGAGGCGATGGCGCGGCAGTGCTTCGATCGGGGAATGCTCGACGGCCTTGCCGACGTCGACGGCCGGAAAATACCTCCGGACGCGCGAAGCCGGTTCGACCGGAGGCTGCGCGAGATCGACTGGGGCGAGGCCGCGTCCGGCGATGCCGCCTTCGCGCTCAGCCCGGCGGATCTGGTCCGGTACGCGCCCGTGATCGACGAATTCAAGCAACTGGACCGCGGGATCGTCGCGACTTCGGTCGGCCACAAGTGGCGGGAGGTCCGCACCGCGTTCCGCGACCGGGCGGTCCCGGAGCGGATCGCGGCCGACTGGCGGGCCGCCTCCGGTGCCTAGCGGACCGCGCCGGAAGAGGCTCGGACGGCCCGCACCGTGAGCGCCTCGCAATATGTGTACGTAATGCGCCGGCTCGGCATGAGCTACGGCGGCGGGCGCGATGTGCTGAACGACATCTCGCTGGCCTTCCTGCCGGGCGCTAAGATCGGCGTGCTCGGGCTCAACGGCGCCGGCAAGTCCACCCTGCTGAGGATCATGGCGGGGCTGGAAACGGAGTATCGGGGCGAGGCCTGGGCCGCCGAATCGATCCGCGTGGGCCATCTGGCGCAGGAACCGGCGCTCGACCCCTCGAAGACCGTTCAGGAGAACGTCGTCGAGGGCGTCGCCGGGATCCGCGACCTGCTGGCTCGATTCGAGGAGGTGAGCGCGCGGTTCGCCGAGCCGCTGGACGACGAGGCGATCAACGCCCTGATCGAGGAGCAGGGCGCGCTCCAGGAACGGATCGACGCGGCGGACGCCTGGGACATCGATCGCAAGGTCGAGATCGCGATGGACGCGATGCGCTGCCCGCCCGGCGACACTGATGTGGCGACGCTGTCGGGCGGCGAGCGGCGCCGGGTCGCTCTCTGCCGTCTCCTGCTGGGCGGGCCGGACCTGCTGCTGCTCGACGAGCCGACCAACCATCTGGACGCCGAATCGGTCGCCTGGCTCGAACGGTTCCTGCACGACTATCCCGGCACCGTCGTCGCGATCACGCACGACCGCTACTTCCTCGACAACGTCGCGGGCTGGATTCTCGAGCTCGACCGCGGCCGCGGCATCCCCTGGCAGGGCAACTATTCCTCCTGGCTGGACCAGAAGGAGAAGCGGCTGGCCCAGGAGGAAAAAAGCGAATCGGCGCGCCGGCGCACCCTGGCGCGCGAGCTCGAATGGATCCGCGCCACGCCGCGGGCGCGCCAGGCCAAGAGCAAGGCGCGAATCGCGGCTTACGAGGCGCTGCTCGCCGAAGCCAACGACCGGGCGCCGGAGACCGCGCAGATCGTCATTCCTCCCGGAGCCCGGCTGGGCGACCTGGTCATCGAGGCGCGGGGCCTGACCAAGGGGTACGGCGAGCGGATGCTGATCGACGGGCTGGACTTCAGGCTCCCGCCCGGCGGCATCGTCGGGGTGATCGGGGCGAACGGCGCGGGCAAGACGACCCTGTTCCGCATGATCGCGGGCGCCGAGCCCCCCGATTCCGGAACGCTGCGGATCGGGGAGTCGGTGACGCTCGGCTATGTCGACCAGTCGCGCGACAGCCTGAATCCCGACAACTCGGTGTGGGAAGAGATCGCGGAGGGCGAGGCGGAAGTCGCGATGGGCGCCCGCAAAATGTCCTCGCGCGCCTATGTCGGCGCCTTCAACTTCCGCGGACCGGATCAGCAGAAAAAGGTGGGACAGCTGTCCGGGGGCGAGCGCAACCGGGTGCATCTCGCCAAGCTGCTCAAGTCGGGCGCCAACGTGCTCCTCCTCGACGAGCCCACCAACGACCTCGACGTCGACACGCTCAGGGCGCTCGAGGACGCGCTGGCCTCTTTCGCCGGATGCGCGGTCGTGATCAGCCACGACCGGTGGTTCCTGGACCGGATCGCCACCCACATGCTCGCCTTCGAGGGCGATGGCAGGGTGGTCTGGTTCGAGGGCAATCACGAGGATTACGAGGCGGATCGCCGGCGCCGCCTCGGCGACGAGGCGGACCGGCCGCGCCGATTCAGGTACAAGCCGCTGGCGCGCGGGTAACCCGCCCTTCCCCGGCCCCTCCCGCAGGCGGGAGGGGAGAAGGTAAAGAGGAGGCGGGGAGGGGGGACCTCCCCTTCGCCGGCGCTATTGCCGCGGGGCGGTCTTGTCGCGCAGCATGGTCAGCAACCCGTCGACCTTGCCGCCGGCGGACCGGATCGCGGCGGCGAACTGGTCCCGCTGCGTGACGCCCATGCTGATCCCGTCGACGATCACGTCGACGATGCGAAGCCCCTGCTTCGTCTCCCGCACCCTCCAGTCGATCCGGATCGGCGGCCGTCCGCCGCCGGGGTCCACCTCGGACCGGACGAGCTTGTCGCGCTTGTTGATCGTCAGGACGGTGGCGACGCGCAGCTTGACGCCGCTGAGGTCCCGGAAGCGGTTGGCGTAGGCGAGAACGAGAAAGTCCTCGAACAGGCGGCGGTACTCCCTGCGCTGGTCCGCGGTGGCGACCCGCCAGTAGCGGCCGAGCGTGAACCGCGCGATGGTCCTGAGCTCGAAGGTCCCGGTGAGGACCTCCCGGAACGCCTTCGCCCGCCGCTCGTCGGTGTTCTCGTTCCCGTAGAACGCGAAGACCTTGTCGGCGGTACTTTGGATGAAGCACTCGGCCCCGCCGGCGATCGCGGGCCGGGCGGCCGGCACCAGCAGCGCGGCCGCCACCAGCAACGCGGCCCAGGACCGTCGCGCGATCCTATTGCGCCGGCCGGCCGGCGGGTTCTTTCCCTTAATCCTCAAGCTCTTCCTCGTCGTCGGGAATATCGGGGAGCGACGGCAACTCCACTTCGGCGCCGTTCCTGACCGCGTCCCGGCGGTTTTGCCGATAGAGACTTCGAATCGCCGCATAGTAATCGACCGACGTCCTCTCCAGGTCGTTCAACAAGTCGTAATTTCTCGCTCGGGCGTCAATGAATTCGGCCCCGAACCGGGAATAGTTGAACTTCTCGTAGCGGAGATAGCCCCAGGGATCGGCGAAATGATCGACCACCAGGCCGACCGCGTCCCGCGCGTTGGACGGGCCCAGGAGCGGCAGCATGATGTAGGGCCCTTCGTCGGCTCCCCAGACCGCGAGAGTCTGACCGAAGTCCTCGTCCCGCCTCATGAACCCCATCTCCCCGGCGACATCCGCCGTGCCGGCGAGGCCGACGGTGCTGTTGATCAGGAACCGGAGCAGCGTTTCGCCCGCATGATCGACGTCGCCCTGCAGCACGGAGTTCAGAAAGACCACGGGACTGCCCAGGTTCTGGAGAAAATTGCCCGTCGCGTCCTGGACGGGCTCGGGGACGGCCTCCTTGTAGACGTAGGCGACCGGCTTGAGGACGTACCGGTCCACCTCGACATTGACCGCGAAGACGGCGCGGTTGAACGGCTCGAGCGGATCGTCGGTCTGCCGGAAACTCTCTGCCGCTTCGGGATCGTCCGGCGGCGGCGGCGTCGCGCAGCCCGCGGGTCCCAGACCTCCCAGGCACAGCAGGGCGACCAGGAACCTCACCGGGCCTTTTCGGAGATCGGGCGTTCTTGTCAATCGCACGCGCCTTCCGGAACCTGAGAACACCGCCATCCGAGCGTTCGGTTTCGAGCAACGATCTGCCGGCCCGGGGGTCGGTGATCGACCGGGTCGACCGGTGGCGGGACACCGCTTCCCCCGAATCGCGCCGAAGGTAATTCGGCGCCTTGAGGATTTCCAGTGCGCCCGCCTGCTTCGGGGATGCTTTCGCGGGCATGTTGCACAAATATCACTATGCGTGCCGGTTTTCCGCAGCCGGCGAATCGCACGGCATATATAGAGGGGCTTATATTGGTTACTTGACGGGCGGTGGGCTGGCGCGGATCGGCAACCGGAACGCCGTCCCGCCGAGGCGGACGTGCATCTATCGCGGCGCCCGTCGCGGTCGACGCAGCGCCTCCCCCTGTCGTCATGCCCGGACTTGTTCCGGGCATCCACGTCCTGCGGCGTGGAGGGATAAGCGGGGACCGGCGAGGCGGCGGAACGGCGTGGATGCCCGGAACAAGTCCGGGCATGACGGAAGAAATGCCGCGTGCGTTTCGTCCGCCAAGTTATCTATATAAGCCCCTATCTACGGTGCGCGAGCGGGGGGCGGGGACGGCGAGCGAGTGTTGGAATTGTCTTGGAGCCCGGCGCGCAGCGCACCGCAGGTGTCCTTCGAATTCTTCCCGCCCAGGACAGAGGAGATGGAGGCGGCGCTCTGGTCGACCGTCGAGCGGCTGGCCCCGCTGGGGCCCCGTTTCGTCTCGGTCACGTACGGGGCCGGGGGCGCCACGCGCGACCGGACCCACGCCACGGTGACCCGCATCGAGCGCGACACCGGGCTCCGCGCCGCCGCGCATTTGACCTGCGTCGCGGCGACCCGCGCGGAAGTCGATGCCGTCGCGCGCCGCTACTGGGACGCCGGCATCCGCCACGTGGTGGCGCTCCGCGGCGACCCGCCGAAGGATACCGGCCGCTATCGGCCCCACCCGGGCGGCTACGCTTTCGCCGCCGACCTGGTGGCAGGGCTGAAGCGCGTGGCGGACTTCGAGATCAGCGTCGCGGCCTATCCGGAGGTGCACCCGGAGGCGCGAGACGCCGCCGCGGATCTGGATAACCTGAAACGCAAGCTCGACGCCGGAGCCACGCGCGCGATTACCCAGTACTTCTTCGAGGTCGAGACCTATCTGCGCTACCTGGACCGGGTGCGCGCGGCGGGTATCCGCGTGCCGGTGGTGCCGGGAATCCTGCCGGTGACCAACTTCGCCCAGGTGAAGCGTTTCAGCGCGATGTGCGGCGCAACGGTGCCGGGCTGGATGGCGGATCTCTTCGACGGGCTCGACGAGGATCCCGAAACCCGGAAACTGGTGGCCGCTTCCATCGCCGCGGAGCAATGCCGGGCGCTGCAGGCGAACGGGGTGGACGAGTTCCACTTCTATACCCTCAACCGGGCGAACCTGACCTACGCGATCGCCCGCATCCTCGGCCTGCGCCAGGCGCCGGGCGATGCGGCGGCCGAGACCGATCCGGCGGGCTGAACGGCGGCGATGGCAGGCCAGGTCGGCACCGACACGTTGGAAGAGCGGCCCGGCGAGCGCGCCCGGGCGGACCGCATCGCCGCGCTGAAGCGGGCGTTGACCTCCCGCATCCTCGTGCTCGACGGCGCCATGGGCACGATGATCCAGGACTATCGTCTCGCCGAGGCGGACTACCGGGGCGCCCGCTTCGCCGACCACGCGGCGCCGCAAAAGGGCAATAACGACCTCCTCTCGCTGACCCGGCCCGACATCGTCCGCGATATTCACGCGGCATATCTCGCCGTCGGCGCGGACATCGTCGAGACCAACACCTTCAACTCGACCGCCATCGCGATGGCGGACTATCTGATGGAGGACGCGGTCCACGACCTCAACCTCGCATCCGCCCGGATCGCGCGGGAGGCCGCCGACGCCCAGGCCGCGCTCACGCCCGAGCGGCCGCGCTTCGTCGCGGGCGTTCTCGGCCCCACCAACCGGACCGCCTCGATCTCGCCCGACGTCAACGATCCGGGGTTCAGGAACGCCGATTTCGACGCGCTGGCCACCGCATACCGCGAGGCCGCCTCGGGGCTGGTCGAAGGCGGCGTCGATTTCCTGCTGATCGAGACCGTCTTCGACGTCCTCAACTGCAAGGCCGCGATTTTCGCCGCCCAGTCGGTGTTCGACGAGCGGGGCGTGCGCCTCCCCATCATGATTTCCGGCACGATTACCGACGCCAGCGGTCGGACGCTGACGGGCCAGACTCCGGAGGCTTTCGTCAATTCGATCTCCCATGCCGACCCCTTGATCGTGGGGCTCAACTGCGCGCTCGGCGCGGCGCAGCTGCGCCCTCACATCGAGGAGATCGCGCGCTGCAGCGAGACCTTCGTGGGCTGCCACCCCAACGCCGGCCTGCCCAACGCCTTCGGCGGGTACGACCAGACGCCGGAAGAGATGAGGGCGGTGCTGGGGGAGTTCGCCGAGTCCGGCTTCGTCAACCTGGTGGGCGGCTGCTGCGGGACCACTCCGGCGCATATCGAAGCGATCGCCGACGCGGTCGCCGGCCTGCCCGCCCGCGCGCCCGCGCGCCGCGCGCCGGTGTGCCGCCTGAGCGGCCTCGAGCCCCTCGCCATCGAACCCACCTCGCTGTTCGTCAACGTGGGAGAGCGGACCAACGTCACGGGCTCCGCGCGGTTCGCCAGGCTCATCCGCGAGGGCGACTTCGAGACGGCGCTCGACGTCGCCCGCCAGCAAGTCGAGAACGGCGCCCAGATCGTCGACGTCAACATGGACGAGGGGCTGCTCGATTCGAAGGCGGCGATGGTCCGGTTCCTCAACCTGATCGCCGCCGAGCCGGACATATGCCGGGTGCCGGTCATGATCGACTCGTCCGACTGGTCGGTCATCGAGGCCGGGCTCAAATGCATCCAGGGCAAGGGCGTCGTCAATTCGATCAGCCTCAAGGAAGGCGAAGAGGCGTTCGTCGGCCAGGCCCGACTGATCCGGCGCTACGGCGCGGCGGCGATCGTCATGGCCTTCGACGAGCGGGGCCAGGCCGATACAGCCGAACGCAAGCTCGAGATCTGCGCCCGCGCATACGGAATCCTGGTCGACCGGGTGGGGTTTCCGCCCGAGGACATCATCTTCGATCCCAACATCTTCGCGGTGGCGACCGGGATCGAGGAGCACGCGCGGTACGCGCTCGACTTCATCGAGGCGGTCGAGGTCATCAAGAAATCGCTGCCGCACGCGCTGGTCAGCGGCGGGGTCTCCAACGTCTCGTTCTCGTTCCGCGGCAACAACCCGCTGCGCGAGGCGATGCACTCGGTCTTTCTCTACCACGCGATCCGCGCGGGAATGGACATGGGGATCGTCAACGCCGGCCAGCTCGGCATATACGAAGACATAGAGTCCGAACTCCGCGAGCGCATCGAGGATGTCGTGCTCGCCCGCCGCGACGATGCGACCGAGCGGCTTCTGGCGATCGCCGATACCGCCAGGGCGGAAGCCTCGTCCAGGCGCGAGGACGAATGGCGGAACGAGCCCGTCGAGGCACGCCTCACCCATGCCCTGGTCAACGGCATCAACGCGTTCGTGGTCGAAGACACCGAAGAGGCCCGCATCGCCGCACGGCGTCCGCTCGACGTGATCGAGGGGCCGCTGATGGACGGGATGAATATCGTGGGCGACCTGTTCGGCGCGGGAAAGATGTTCCTGCCGCAGGTGGTCAAGAGCGCGCGGGTGATGAAGCAGGCGGTGGCCCACCTGATCCCCTTCATCGAGGCGGAGAAGTCGGCGGAAGACAAATCGTCGGCCAAGGGCAGGATCGTCATGGCGACGGTCAAGGGCGACGTCCACGACATCGGTAAGAACATCGTGGGCGTGGTTCTGGAATGCAACAATTTCAAGGTCGTCGATCTCGGCGTGATGGTTCCGGCGGACCGGATCCTGGAAGCGGCCCGGAAGGAGAACGCGGACCTGATCGGGCTGAGCGGTCTGATCACGCCGTCGCTCGACGAGATGGTCCACGTCGCGGGCGAAATGCAGCGTACGGGGCTGGCCGTCCCTCTCCTGATCGGCGGGGCGACCACGTCGAAGGTGCACACCGCCGTCAGGATCGCGCCGCAATACGACGCGCCGACGATCCACGTGACCGACGCATCCCGCGCCGTCGGCGTCGCCGCCGGCGTGCTGAACGAGCGCGGCCGGGATGCCTATATCGCTTCGGTGAACGAGGATTACGAAGCCGTCCGCGCGCGCTTCGAGCGCCGGGCCGACGACAGCGGCCTCGCGACCGTCGCCGAGGCGCGCGCCAACCGTCTCTCGCTCGACTGGACCGGCGCGGCGCCGCCCCGGCCGCACCTGCTGGGCACGCGGGTCTTCGACGACTATCCGCTGGCCGACCTGCGGAACCGGATCGACTGGACGCCGTTCTTCCGCAGCTGGGAAATCGCCGGCGTCTATCCGCGGGTTCTCGAAGACGAGGTCGTCGGAGAGGCGGCGCGAAGCCTGTTCGACGATGCCCAGAAGATGCTCGACAGGATCGTCGGGGACGGCTGGCTGCGGGCGGCGGGGACGATCGGCATGTTCCCGGCGAACCGCGTGGGCGACGACGATATCGCGGTCTATTCCGAGACCGGGTCGGGCGCGATCCTGGGCACCTTTCGCACGCTGCGCCAGCAGATGAAGCGCCCGACGACCCGGCCCAACCTCGCTCTCGCCGACTTCATCGCGCCGGCGGAAGCCGGGGTTCGCGACCACATCGGAGCGTTCGCCGTCACCGCCGGTCTCGGAATCGAGCCGCACATCGAGCGCCTGGAGGCCGACAACGACGATTACGGCGCGATCATGCTGCGCGCGCTGGCCGACCGGCTCGCGGAGGCGTTCGCCGAGCGCATGCACGAGCGCGTGCGCAAGGAATTCTGGGGCTACGACCCCGCCGAAGACCTCGACAACGACGCGCTGATCCGCGAAGACTATCGCGGCATACGCCCGGCGCCGGGCTACCCCGCCTGCCCGGACCATTCGGAGAAGGAAACCCTGTTCCGGCTGCTCGGTGCGACGGAGAGCGTCGGCATCGCGCTTACCGAGAGCTTTGCGATGACGCCCGCCGCCTCCGTTGCCGGATACTACTTCGCCCATCCGCAGGCACGGTATTTCGGGGTCGGCAAGATCGGTCGCGATCAGGCGGAAGACTATGCCCGCCGCCGCGGCATCCGCCTGGAGGAAGCCGAGCGCCTGCTCGCGCCCAACCTGGGCTACGAACCCTGATGCCGCTTGCTTCCGCGCGGACGCCGGCACGCTTTTGACGGAGACCTGACGCCATGGCCCGGATCGAGGCCCCGATGGAAACGCTGCGCGAGACCGTCCGCGCGGAGTGGACCGATTACAACGGGCACATGAACCTCGCCTACTTCGTGCTGATCTTCGATCTGGCGACGGACCGCTTCTACGCGGATTTCGGGCTCGGCGAGGATTACTGCAGGCGCACCGGCCATTCGACCTTCGCGGTGGAGAGCCACACCAACTACCTCGCCGAGGTCCTGGAGGCCGCTTCCGTCCGCTGCACCACGCAACTCCTCGGGTTCGACGAGAAACGCATGCACTACTTCCACCGCATGTACCGCGAAGACGACGGCGCGCTCGCCGCGACGATGGAATTGATGGCCGTCCATGTCGACCTCGGGCAGCGCAAGGTCGCCCCGATGCCGGACGACGTCCAGAGCCGGCTCGGCGAGATTTTCCTGGCTCACGCGCCGCTGGATCGCCCGCCCCAGGTCGGCCGCGTCATGCATCTCGGCAACCCGGTCCGCAAATAGGCATTTGCGGCTTTCAGGCTGGCGGGCTACATGTTCAGCCATGTTCGCAAGGTGCCTTGTCACGCTTTGCGTTGTCGCGGGCGCCGCGGGTGCCGGGACGGCACGGGCGGAATGCGCGGATCCCGGCGAGCCCGGGGTGGACTGGCGCCGCTGCATCCTCGACCGGCAGGACCTGCGCGGGCTGGACCTCGCGAAGGCCAAGCTTCGCGATGCGTCCTTCAACCGCGGATTTCTCGACAAGGCAATCCTGGCCGGGGCGGACGCCTACCGGGCGAAGTTCCTGAGCGCGTCGCTGACCGCCGCCAGATTCGACGGCGCGCGGCTGGTCGAGGCGGACTTCACCAAGGCCGATCTCACCGGCGCGTCGCTTCGCAAGGCGGACCTCCGGCGGGCGCGGCTGTTCCGGGCGGTTCTCAAGAACGCCGATCTGAGCGGCGCCAAGCTGCGCGGGGCGGATCTGCTGAACGCCGACTTCACCGGCGCGACATGGGTCGACGGCAAGAGGATCTGCGCGGAAGGGTCGATCGGGAAATGCCAATAGGCGCAGCGGACGGGTGACCGCGACGGATCGATGTCAGAGGGGGCTGCATCCGATCCGGAACCGGCCGTAACGACGGCGGAGGCGAGGCCGGTTCGCCCGATCCAGCGCATCGC